>JBEKCU010000016.1:0-29080 GCA_050014735.1 Candidatus Acidiferrales bacterium
AACTAAGAACCAAACTGGCTCTGTTGACATCGCGTGAGATGTCGCTACTTTTTCTTTACGGCTGCGTCAGTGCTGTAGCTCGCCTCCTTAGAGGCGAGAGTTTTCCGTTGGATCATGCGATAAATCCCTGCGTCTGAAGACGCGGGCTACAGCAATCGACATTCGTACGTTAGGATGTCAATAGAACCAACTAAACTTGGGAGAGCGGAGCGAACGGAATGAACCACCTGAAGGAGCTGATTCGAGAAGTCCCGGATTATCCGAAGCCGGGAATCCTTTTCTACGACTTGACGACGCTGCTGCAAGACCCCAACGGGTTTCATGGCTTGGTCGAGACGCTTTGCGATCACTATGTAGGGAAGAAGGTAGATACCGTCGTTGGGATCGAGGCGCGTGGATTTATTCTGGCCCCGGCGCTGGCCTTCCGGCTCGGCGCGGGATTCGTTCCGGTTCGCAAGCCCAGGAAGCTGCCTTCAAAGACCGTATCGGTCACGTATCAGCTCGAGTATGGCACCGACACACTGGAAATCCATCAGGATGCAATCAGGCCAGGCGCTCGGGTTTTGATCAGCGATGATTTGCTCGCCACCGGCGGCACGGCTGCAGCGACGGTGGAACTTGTGCGCAAGCTGGGCGGCGAAGTTCTTGGCGCATCATTTGCCGTGGAGCTTACATTTCTGAACGGGCGCACGAAATTGCCGGGGATCGATATCTTCTCGATGATTCAGTACGACAAGTAACTGAGCAAGTTGCGGTTCGAATTGAAGTCTTGGGTTCCGCGAAGCGAATTTAATCTTGCCGACTATTGTTCGTATGTCGCGGTGGACGGAATGATTCCGCGCTGCCGGACAACCTCAAACAGCACTACACCCGCGGCGACCGAAACATTGAGGGCGCGCACTGGACCAGTCGTTGGGATTGAAACGAGAAAGTCGCAGCGCTCGCGAGTCAGAGCGTGCAGTCCTTTGCCTTCTCCCCCCAGCACGAGTCCAACTGGAGCTTTGAGATCCACTTCCGTATAGCGCTGTTCCGCGCGTTCATCGAGGCCCACAAGCCAGTAACCCGCTTCCTTCAGTTCTTCCATTGCCCGCGCGAGATTTTTGACGCGCGCCACCGGCAAGTGCGCCAGCGCCCCGGCCGATGCGCGCGCAACCGTATCGGTGAGCCCTGCGGCCCGCCGCTCGGGGATAACGACGCCACTTGCGCCGGCGGCCAGAGACGTTCGAACAATCGCGCCAAGATTTTGCGGATCTTCGACTCCGTCGAGCAGCACCACGAGGCCCGGGGCGCCGTTCGAATCGCGCGGCTTCAGCAAATCTTCGAAACTCGCCGTGGGCGACGCCGCAACGAACGCCACTACTCCCTGATGCTCGCGCGTGCCCGCGGTGCGATCGAGCTGGATGCGCTCTTCGAAGCGCACGGGAACATCCTGCTTTCGCGCCAGCCGGACAAGCTCTTCGATTCGGTTACCATGACTGCCCTTCGCCACAATCAGCGAGTCGAGCGGCCGGTTGGCTTCGAGCGCTTCCCGTACAGCATGGATACCCGTGAGACGGTTCATAGATAGCGGATTCCCTAAACTCCCATTTCGACCTGAACGATTGGGTAGATGTAACTTCAGGGGCTAAAGCCCCAAGTTTTCAAATCTCCAAATGTCGCGGCTGAAGCCGCGACCCACAAATCTTCCTACTTTTTCCGCAACCTGTTGAAGCCGCGACCCACAAAGCATGCTCAAAGCTCAGTTGCCGGGCTAGTCCGGGACTCATACTCCACGATTCAATTCCTTCGTCTCAATCCAGTGCGGAACAAAATTCCAAAATGCGCGCGCGAACGGATTTCACCGGCGCTAGGCCCTCGATTTGCGCGGCGCGATCGAGCAACAGAATCACACGGTCAAGTTCGCCTTCGCCGGCACGCCCGGCGAGCGACACGCGCAGCGGCAGAAAAATCTCTCGAGTACGGTAAGGCAGTATCGTCTTGAGCGCGCTGACAATTTCCTTCAGCCGGTTGGAATCCACGGGGCCGCCGCTTAGAATCTCTGTTGCCAGGGCGCGAAGAACTTCGCGTGCCCCGATTCGTGCTAGTACTTCCTGGCATTCCCGCGTCGCCAGCAAGGCCCGCGCGTCATACACAAAAACCAGTGACAGAAGGCATGCGAGGGCTTCCCGATCCGCGGCCTGAGGGCCCAGCAGAGCGGCAGCTTGCGCCATCCAGCCAGCGACCTTCTCATTTTCCTGGTACAGCCATCCTCGATCACGAAGGATCGCGGCCACATCAGCAGCCGAAAAGGAATTCGCGAGAGGCGAGCTCCTGGCTTCAGACTCGGAAACCATACGAAGCGCAGTGTATCGCAGGCTCAGCGTTCCAGCGTGACGATCGCCTGCGCGGCGATGGCCTCTCCACGTCCGATCGCGTCGACGCCCTCGTTTGTCTTGGCCTTCAAATTGATCGCTGCCGTGGAAATACCCAATGACTTCGCCAGTGCTTCGCGCATTGCTGGAAAGTGGGGGCCAAGCTTCGGTTTTTCGGTGATTACGATCGCGTCGATGTGCAGAATGCGGAACTGGTGCTCGGAGAGCAATTCGCGGACGCGCTCCAGAAATCGCAGGCTCGACACGTCTTTCCATCTCGGATCAGTATCTGGAAAATGCGTGCCGATATCGCCCAAACCCGCCGCGCCAAGGAGCGCATCGCACAAGGCGTGCGCGAGAGCATCGCCATCGGAGTGGCCTACCGATCCCTTGTGAAAAGGAAGTTCGATGCCTCCGAGAATTAACTTTCGGCCTTCGGCAAGGCGATGCAGGTCATACCCGATTCCGGCGCGCGTCATTGTTTGTCCATCTGTCATTATCCGTCGGTCGCTATTGCATCATCGCGCCGCGCGTTCCTGGTGGAGATAGAATTCCGCAAGCTGCAAGTCACCCGGTCGCGTGATCTTCAGGTTGCGTTCCGACCCGGCGACGACGTGAACGTCCCGGCCCAATCGTTCGACAAGCCCGGCTTCATCCGAGGCCGATACTCCATCGTGGCGAGCGCGCGCAAAAGCCTCAAGCAATAACGAAGCGCGGAACACCTGCGGAGTCTGCGCCAAAACGACACGTTCGCGAGGGATCGTCGCCGTTACCAGTGCAACGTCGGAGGGCAGGCTCGCGCGCTTTACTTCTTTCACCGTGTCCATGGCGGGGATGCCGAGAATTGCGGCATCGCACGCGGCCGCCTCCGCGATCACTCGTTCGATTTGATCGCGCGTGACCAGGGGCCGCACCGCGTCATGCACCATGATTAGCTCGGCCTCGGGCGAAACCTCAGCCAGGGCATTGGCGACGGAATCCTGGCGAGTGGCGCCTCCGCGAACAACGCGCACCGGACGGCCGAGATTTTCCGACGAAACACTGACTTTGAGGGAATCGACCTCCTCCGCGCGAGTCGCGATCACAAATTCAATAATCGCCGGGCTTGCCGCCAGGCGCCGCAATGTGAACAGCAGGACAGGCACGCCATCGAGCAATAGGAATTGCTTGGGCGTCTCCGCGCCCATTCGAGTGCCAAGCCCGGCCGCCGGCAGAATTGCAGTTACACGATTCATCTTCGCCTCTGGGTAAGAGCAAAAAAGCTTACACCAAGTAGGGCCACATATAAACAGAAGTCCGAAAGCTTTGGTGACTCAATCTGAATACTTGCTTCCGAGCCATTGCGGATGGGGCCGCACCGGCACAAAATAACGCGATGGGAACTTACTTGATGGTTGCGCTGGCGCAATACCTGAACGATCGCAGTCCAGTCACCATTGTTGAAGAGGCTAAAAACGCAGCCGCACACGTTGTCGTGTTCCCCGAGATGTATTCCAATGGGTACGCTCGTTTCGATCCAAGAGATTCGGCTGCGATTGAGCTATGGCGCAAGGGAGCGCACAGCCCCAATGGCAGTTTTATCGACACATTCAGAGAAGCGGCAAGGACGCATCAAATGCATGTGGTCGCAACTTTCCTCGAGGCTGCTGACCCAAAGCCCTTCAATTCGGCATTGCTGATCGATCCAAATGGTCAGACGATTATTCATCACCGCAAAGTACATATCTGCGACTTTGACAGCCCCGAAAGCGCATGTGATCGCGGGAAACAATTTAGCGCGAGTGAAATTGAAACTCCCGCGGGCCCAGTTAAGATTGGTCTTATGATTTGCATGGACCGGGAATACCCACAGGCTGCGGGAGATCTCTCCCGCGCGGGAGCAGAGATTGTCTTGGTTCCGAATTGCTGTGACCTGGCCACCGACCCCTCAGTGGGCGATGTCCGAATAGCACAAATGCGTGGGCGAGCATTTGAGACGGTGATGGGAATCGCCGTTGCTAATTATCCCAAGCCGCGAAGTGACGGACACTCGTTTGCGACCGATCCTGCCGGTGCGATCATAACCATGGCTGACGATTCACCCGGTCTTACCCTTGCTTCATTCGATCTGCCGTTTATTCGCAAGGCCCGCATTGGGGATCAATTCCGTTGGCGCTCTTAGTGGCCGGTCGACGATTCATGTCAGCCTGTCGCATGTGGCGAAGTCAAACCGAGTCGTTGCAACCGCCAGCCTCGCCTCGATTCGCGACAAGCCAGATGCAGGTTCTGCGGAGCCCGGATGTGAGAGTGCGCCTCCCTTATTCCGATTCGTGGGATGTATCGGGGACAACGGGTCGCGGGACACGCTCGCCATTTGCTACGGCTTCGCTGTGCCGGACTGGGTGCTCGACCGGCCGCGGCACTTCATTGATCGCGTGGGCCTGAGACGCGCGAGTCGATGGCGATTCCTGCCGCTCGTCAATTCGCCCGAAAATCATCTTGCCCGCGGTCGTCTGATGCACGGACGTCACCGTGATATCCACGGTTTTGTTGATCATGCGGCGCGCGCCATCCACCACGACCATGGTTCCGTCATCGAGATACGCGACGCCCTGATTGTATTCCTTGCCCTCGCGCAGAATGAATACGCGCATGATTTCACCAGGGAGCACGACGGGCTTCAGCGCGTTCGCCAGCTGATTCACATTCAGGATCTCAATCCCCTGTAAGGTGGCGACCTTATTCAGGTTGTAATCGTTCGTGATAATTTTGCCGTCATAGCGTTTCGCTAGCTCGATGAGCTTCAGGTCCACGTCGGCCACGTTCGCAAAATCATCGTCCGCGATCTCGACTTCGAGGTGCGCCATCTTCTGCATGCGTTGCAGCACCTCGAGGCCACGGCGCCCTCGTTGCCGCTTCATCGAGTCGGCGGAATCGGCCACCAGTTGCAGCTCGCGCAACACGAATTGAGGAATTAGGATCACTCCGTCAAGGAAATGCGCCTCGCAGATATCGGCAATGCGGCCGTCGATGATCACACTGGTATCGAGCACCTTGGGCATTCGCCGCGTGCTGCGTTCGCTGCCAAACAGGCCGCCGAGCGCCTGAAGGTTCAGCATGTCGCCCTTGTTCGCGCCGACCACCAGGCCGATATAGGTCATCACCAGGAGCAACCCCACGTCCAGAAACGACCGCGAGCCCTCCGGGATCGAAGTGCGCGCGAGAACCAAGCCCATCAAATACGCGCCCAATATCCCCAGGATGGAGCCCACTGCCGCGCCAATCAACCGCCGCATGCTGGCACGCTGCAATCTAATCTCAAACAGGAAGACTGAAATCGAAAACGCCAAGCCCATACCCGCAGCCGCCCGGTTCGACAGTCCGAACGGATGAAAGTGGTAACCCGCGGCCACGCACGAGATTGAAAAAATGATGCGAACAAGCATGTGATCCCACCAACTTCCGAATTCGTGGGGAATGCTTGCGGGAGTCGCGGGACGCAATGGGAAAGGAGTCGACGCGGCCGGCGGTTCAATATTTCCGGCCCGAACATAAGGACGGGTCATAAGGCCTCACTATGATGAGAAGACAGAAAAATACGTCTAAATTAATCACTCACTCGTTATAAATCTATATCAAATCCGGGCTGACTCGGGACGATAGGCAAGATACCAGCCCTTCTGCTCCCTCCAGATAACGCATTTCGACTGTTTGAGTCAAGCTTTTATAAAGGCTTTTATAGAGGCGGAGACACGACCTTGATCGTGCGGGCCGAAAGCTGGTGCGAAAGTAGTGCGGCGGATTGTCCTCTTCAGGCGGTGAAAACTGCAATAGCAGTGGCCATGCTGCATCCTATCCGCGTGAAGAAAGCCCCTGTTCGATGCGGTTACAGCCCAGAACAAGCGATTTGCTACGAAGAGTTACTTTAGCGCCGTCGAGACGACGGTGCCAGGCGTCCGATCGCTCGCTAGGAAGCGCCAGCGGGTCAGGGCAAATAAAATCTCGGCACGCGTTTGCCAACGGCGCAGAGGAGTTCGGCGCTCGCGGTGTTGGCGATTTTTGCGACGTCGGGGACGGATTGCGTGGTCCCGCCGTCCGTTCCGTAGATCGTGGCGATATCGCCCACGCGCGCCGAGGCAATTCCGGTCACGTCGGCGGCGGTGAGGTCCATGGAAACGGTGCCGACAATCGGAGCGAACTCGCCGCGGACGATCACGCGGCCTTTGTTGGACAGCACGCGGGACAGGCCATCGGCGTAGCCAGCCGCGAGGACGGCGACGCGGGACGGGGTTGCGGCTGTCCAGCGCGCGTTGTATCCCACTCTCGCGCCCGGAGGCAGGTCCTTGATCGATACGATTCTTGCGCGAAACGAAAGGACGGGCTTCACCACAAGTTTTGCTTCCATCTCCGGATTCAATTCGGGTGGTTCAAAAAATTGGTGATAGCCGTACAAGAGCGCGCCGGGCCGCACCATGTCTCGCCATGTGGAAGGCCGGCTGACAATCGCGGCGCTATTGGCCATGTGCACGATGCCAGGATCGAGCCCGATCGAGCGCATGCAGGCCAGCGCCGCATCGAATGTTTTTTCCTGCTCGATGGTTTGTTCGGTCGTGAAAACCTCCGACGATGCGATGTGCGTGAACGTGCCCGCGAGCCGAAGATGCGGACACTCCGCAAGCACGCGCGCGAACGCCGGAATTTCCGATGGATTGATGCCGAGGCGGTTCATTCCGGAATCGATCTTCAGGTGAAACCCTACTGGGCCTCGCCGCGCTTTGCGAGGCCCGTTTTTATTGGAAAAATGAGCGGCCGCTTTTTCCAGCAGGCGAAGCTGATCGGCCCGCATGACTGCCGGCGTCAGATTGTGTTCGAGAATGCGCAGCTCTTCGCCGGCCCAAAAACCCGTGAGAATCAGGATAGGTTCGCGGATGCCGCCTTCGCGAAGCTCCGCACCTTCGGCGGAGCAGGTTACGCCAAACCAATCGGCGCGGACGCGGGACAGCGCGCGCCCGACCGGAACAATCCCATGGCCGTAGGCGTTGCTCTTGATGACGGCTAGAATCTTTCGATTCGGCCCGCGTGCGCCCTCGGGATTGACGTGGCGGCGAATCGCGCGCAAATTGCGGGTGAGAGCTCCCACACTTACTTCCGCCCAGATTGGGCGTCCATCGAATTTTACGGTTCGTGTCATTGGAATCATCACAGAGTAACCGATCTCCGCGCGGAAGAAAAATCGCTACCGCGCGACGCCGCGCGGTCTAGTAAATAGGCGCGCTCAGTAGGACAGGCTTCAGCCTGTTTGGGTCTTGCACGAAGCCAATTCAAGACCAGACAGGCTGAAGCCTGTCCTAACTCAAACTGCAATCTTCTGGCCGTTTAGCCGCCATTGCGGTCTTCGCGCTAATTGCTTGAGCGGAATCGGAATATGGAGGACTTTCGCTGGATGGAAGAATGGACAGAAGTTTGAAAGTGCCTCACCCGCGGCACACTCGTGGAAATCCGAGGACAGCTACTCGGATTCGGTCCAGGCATCGGGTGCAGCTTCTTCAAAGCGTGTGTAGGCGTTCCGGAAAACAAAATGGATGCGATCGGTGGGGCCGTTGCGCTGCTTAGCGATCAATAGCTCCGTCTTGGCGCGCTCCTCGGGGGCTTCATCCGGTTTGAACGCGTTCGGGCGGTTGATGAACATCACCACGTCGGCGTCCTGCTCGATGGCGCCCGATTCGCGCAAGTCGGAGAGTTGCGGACGGCGGTCTTCGCGTTCCGGCGCGCGTGTCAGCTGCGAGAGGCACAAAACTGGAACCTTTAGCTCCTTTGCCAGTGTCTTAAGACCGCGGGTAATACTAGAAACTTCTTCGTTGCGGTTCCCGAATTTCCCCCTGGCGGAAACCAATTGCAGGTAATCGACAACCACTAGCGAAAGGCCCTTATCGCGCTTCATGCGGCGCAGCTTTGCACCCATCTCCACAACAGTCGCGGAGCCGCCATCGTCAATCCATAGAGGCGCTTCGGCAATGCGCGACAACGAGATTGGAATCTTTCCGCCATCCTCGCGGTTCAGGTGTCCGGTGCGAAACTTGTGCGAGTCGATCTGCGCGTCGGAGGAAAGCATGCGGAGCAGCAGCGATTCCTTCGACATTTCCAGGCTGAAAATTGCCACGGGTTTGTTGCCCCGCATCGCCACGTTTTCCGCGATATTCAGCGCCAGCGCCGTCTTTCCCATCGAGGGCCGGGCAGCAAGAATCAGCAACTCAGACGGCTGGAAACCGGATGTGAGGTTATCGAGCTGGTGGTAGCCCGTTGAGAGTCCGGTAATGCGTTTGCCTTCGGAAAAGATTTGTGAGATGCGCTCGAAATTTTCCCGCACCACGTCTCGCACGCCCACCAGACCCAGGCGCACGCGATCCTCGGCGAGTTGAAAAATCGAGGATTCCGCGCGATCCAGTATGACGTCGGCGTCGTCCTCGGCTTCGAGCGCCTGTTGCTGGATGGCGTGCGTCGCATGGATCAGGCCGCGGAGCAGCGATTTTTCCTTCACGATGCGCGCGTAGTGTTCGACGTTCGTGACGTGCGGCACGCCGTCCATCAGTTGCGCGATATAGGCGGCGCCGCCTGAGGATTCGAGTTCGCCGCGGCGGTGAAGTTGGTCGGTGAGCGTCACCAGGTCGATCGCCTGCTGGCTCTCGCCGAGTTCCACCATCTGCTGGTAGATGCGCCGGTGATGATCATGGAAAAAATCCTCGGGCTTGAGTTTTTCCAGGGCCGCATTCAGCGCGTTATTGTCGAGCAGGATCGCGCCCAGAATGCTGCGTTCCGCCTCCATGTTCTGGGGCATCGGACGTTCGAGCGATGGAATTGCAGTGGCCATTTATACTTCGCCTTAGTTTCGCCTATTAGCGGTGTTCGTGTCAACCGCTCCGCGCGAGCGCACAACGCCGCCGACAAATCTTTCCAACGCGCGGTTGGTTTCACGTGGAACATCGAGTTTCGCCGGTCCTCGCCACGAAGCAAAACAAAAATAGTTCAGTCGGTCTGTTGAAAAAAATTATCTTGTGGAATTAGCGGAAAAGCATTCGAAATTGAAGCGTACGGACTGGTACCCGGAAGAAGTTGTGAAAACTTAGTCCTCAAGGTTTGAGGGTAGATCACTCTCCCACTCAACCTCGCCAGAAAAATCGGAAACTTCAGTCCGCCGAGGCATCCCAATTCGGGATGATCCAGATTTCCGTGAAGAGCTTGTGCTTGCGGTCGTGGCCGTGGTCCTCGGCCAACATTTTCCGTAGCTCATTGGGGAGCTTGTCGGACCCGTGCATGGAATTCGCATGCGCCTTGCAGGACTGGTGGTAACCGATGCCGAAGCGCGCGCCACAGCAATCGCACAGCTCGAAGGTTTCGATCGTATACAAAGGATACTTGGCAATTTCTTTATCGAGAATTGCCACTGGGCTGTTCAAGTCGTTGGTCATTTCATCCTCCGCTGGAATGAGGATTCCTGAATTCCTTGGCAGTGGCTTGGCGCAGCACGTCGTGGAGCAGAGCCGAGACCCGTTGTTGCAGTTCCCATCTAGTCTAGCTCTGAAAAAATAACTTGGCGCTGTGGAATTCGTGTGAACCTGTGAATAAACTTTGGAAATCTTTTTATTTTTTGTCTGTGGAAAATGTGAGGAAAAGCTGTGCGGGATTTGCCGCGCCGCCGTTTCGACGGCGCGGCTATGATTCGATTGCACTTGGGCAAAAACCCGCCGTCGAGACGACGGCGCTCCAATAGCCTATGCCTCTTTTTCGACCACGACTCTAAACTCAGCTGTAACGCCGTGAACCAGCTTCACGGTCAACGCGGTCTCGCCAACGGTTTTGATCGGTTCATCGAGGGCGATGCGCCGTTTGTCGATTTCGAAGCCCTGAGCCTTGAGTGCATCGGCCAGGTCGGCTGAAGTGACGGAACCGAACAACTGGTCGTTCTCACCGGCCTTGCGGGCGAATTTGACGGTGACTTGATTAAGCAGCGCGGCTTGCTGGTGCGCGGCATCCTTCTCGGTCGCCGTGCGCTTGGCTAGCGTGATGCGGATTTTTTCCAGGCGCTTGACGTTGTTGGCCGTAGCCTCGAGCGCGAGCTTGTGAGGGAGCAGATAATTGCGCGCGTAGCCCGCCGCAACTTCGACGACTTCACCGCGCGTTCCGAGTTTTTCGACATCTTCCTGCAGAATGATTTGCATGGCGTTCCTCTTCTTCTCGTATTCTTCCAGAGTATTGCGCGATCTCGAATATTCCAAACTGCGAAAGTCAAAATCTTTAACACAGAGCGCACAGAGAAAATCTGACAGAACATTTCTTACGATTGCCGATCTCACCGGTGCGACGATAACGGTATTCCTTACTCTGCTGCTCTCTCCCTGCCCTCTGTGTTCTCTGTGTTGAAAGCTTTTTCCCGCTCTAAAGCTCGGTTGCGAAGGGCAGCAGCGCAATGTTGCGTGCACGCTTGATGGCTTCGCCGAGCCACCGCTGGTGACGCGAGCACGTGCCCGTCATTCGGCGCGGCAGGATCTTTCCGCGCTCCTGAACGAACGGCTGGAGCATCTCAACCTTTTTGTAGTCGATGAAGTCGACCCGCTCGACACAGAAGCGGCACACTTTCTTTTTGCGGAAATACTGGCGCTTTCCGCCACGGCGCGGGCCGCCAGGGCCTCCGCCACCGGGACCGCCAGGACCGCCTTCACGGCGCTGTCCTCCCCCTCCGCCACCGGAGTAACCTTCACGGCGAGGAGATCCTCCGCCAGAATGCCCTTCGGAGCGGTGGGCGCCTCCTCCGGAGTGTCCCTCTGAGCGTGCTGCGCTGGGGGGCGCGGCGCTTGGCGTTCCCGGTGTTGCTGGTATCGGCTGATCGGACATTATGTTTCCTCTCTCGAAAAGTTCGCTTATCTCTTAGCGCGGGCCATATTCACGCGAGATGCTGCTTGCATCGTCCTGAGCCGGCCTTGGCTCAGCTGGCAGCAGTTTGTTCAGCGGGCGGTGGAACAGGTTGCTGCGGCCCTTGCGGGATTGGCGAGGCCTGTTTGCGGGGGCGGCGGCTCGCACGCTTTTCCCTGTGATGCACGAGCTTTTGCTGGCGCTTCAATTCCTCATCCAGGCGAATCGTCTGATACTTGATGACGGCGTCGGTGACTTTCAGGCGTCGCTCGAGTTCCTTGATGATGTCGCCTTGCGTGCTGCGTATCACCATGTACACGAAAAAGCCCTCGCGGTGTTTGGAGACGCGGTACGCAAGGCGGCGCGTGCCCCACCGTTCGATTTTTTCGACTTTGCCGCCGTGCTCGGTGGCGGAATGTTCGATAGTGGCCACAATCTTATTGATCTCATCCTCCGGCGTCGCCGGGCGGCAGATGAAGATCAGGTCGTATACGCGTTCGTCCATGTTTAGATGACTCCGTTTCTGAAACTTTCTTTGCTGAGCGCCGTTTCCGGGGCGACCCATGCAACTTCGCGAAAAGCTTCTTGGACAACAAGACCTATTCACAACCCTGATTCAAACGGCTAGCAGCCGCCTTACACATGGCCTGCTATTCAAGCTCGATGGAACTTCAGGGGCTAAAGCCCCAGTTTTTAAGCACTCTGAATGTCGCGGCTGAAGCCGCGACCTACAAAGCCCATATACCGATAAATACTACTTGCTCATTAAATTCTACTTACTCATCAATACAACCGACTGATCAATACTACTTACCTATAAAAGCTATTTAGGAGATAGCTTCTCAATTCGTGTCTTCCTCTTCGCCGGGCGGCTGCACGCGACGATTAAAGCGGTTCATTGCGCTCTGCGTGCCTTCCGTCAAAATCACTCTTACGGCTTCGGCGGCTTGTTCAATTTCTTCGGCTGCCAAATCTTCTTCGTCCCGGCGAATCTGCCGAAGCACGTACTCCTTCAGATCGCCTCTCAACTCGCCGGGCTGTACGCCCAACCGCACACGCGGAAATTCCATGGTTCCGAGTGCGCCAATCACCGACTTCAGACCGTTGTGGCCGCCCGCCGAGCCGCGTTCCCGGACTCGAATCATCCCCCATGGCAGCGCGATATCGTCGCAGACTACGATCACGTCCGAGGGCTCGCAGCCGGCGCGCCGCACCAGTTCGCCCACAGCGAGGCCGCTCAAGTTCATCATCGTCTGCGGCTTGGCGAGCACGACTTCCTGGCCCGCAATCTTTCCAACACCCACCAGGGATTTCGCCTCTGGCCTCGTGACTCGAACGTTGCCCTGCTCGGCCAATAAATCCACCGCAAGAAATCCCAGGTTGTGCGGCGTCCAGGCATACTCGATCCCCGGATTGCCAAGTCCAACGATCACGCGCATCCGCGTCTCCTGCTGTGCTGCCGTGCGCATGTTGCCGATAAGATCGCGTAAAGGCGCCGAAGTGAATCAGCGCACAAGCGCGAGCTACTTCTTCTTTTCCTTCTCGGCAGGAGCTGCTTCGCCTTCCTCGCCTTCTTCCGTTTCCTTCTTGCCCTTTTTGATGACTTCGGGCTCGGCCGGTGTCGCACCTTCCGCAGCCACGGCCTCGGCGGGCTTTTCTTCCTCGACGCGCAAAGCGACAACGTGCGCCAGAACGCGCGCGGGATCGGTCAGGACCTTTATTTTCCCCGGGTCCACCTGAATGTCCGATGCGCGAAGCTGCATGCCCATCATCAATCCGGAAATATCCATGCGGAATTCCGTCGGAATATCGCTGGGCAAGCATTCCACTTCCACTTCGCGGATCACCATTTCAAAGACGCCGCCCTGAAGCTTAACGCCCTGCGGCTCGCCGAACACCGTCACCGGCACCTTCACGCGCATGCGAACATCCATGGCGATGCGCAGCAGATCGACGTGGAGCAGATGCCCCTTCACCGGATCGACCTGCCAGTCCTTCACAATCGCGGGCTGCTCGCCGGATTGGGTCTTCACCTTAAAAATCGTGTTGTGTCCCGTGGCCGAGCGCAGGATCGCGGACACTTGCTTGGTATTCACCTGGAGCGCCTGAGCGCCTTCCTTGCCGCCGTAAAGAACAGCGGGAACCTGACCGGAGGTGCGGACTCGCCGCGCCGCGTTCTTGCCCCGAGTCTCCCGGGGAGCTGCTTCCACAATGATCTGTTCCATAAGTCCTTCCCTTTTTCACATCCGAAATTCTAGAAAAACAATTCGCTGATCGACGATTCTTCATGGATCGAGTGGATGCCGCGAGCCAGCAACGGCGCAACGCTCAGCACTTTGATCCGCGAAACTTTTTTGGCCGCTTCGGTGAGCGGCACCGAATCCGTGACGATGACTTCCTCGATGCGCGACGCGCAGATGCGCTCGACCGCGGGTCCGGAAAGCACTGGATGGGTGCAGGCGGCGTACACTTTTGTCGCGCCTTCCTTTAGCAGCGCTTCGGCCGTTTTCACGAGCGTCCCAGCAGTATCGATGATGTCATCGATGATCAGCGTGGCGCGTCCGCGAACATCGCCGATCAGATGCATTACTTCGCTGACGTCAATATCCACGCGACGCTTATCCACAATGGCCAGTGGCGAGTCCAGCTTCTTGGCGAAAGCGCGCGCACGCTCGACGCCTCCCGCATCAGGAGAAACAACAGTCAAATTCTGAATGCTTTTCGTCTTGAAATAATCGATCAAGACGGGCGACGCGTACAGATGATCCACGGGAACGTTGAAGTACCCCTGAATCTGCGGCGCGTGCAAGTCCAGCGTCAGGGCACGGTTCGCGCCGGCCGTTTCAAGCAAATCAGCTACCAGCTTCGCGGAAATCGGCACGCGGGGTTTGTCCTTGCGATCCTGGCGCGCGTAGCAGTAATACGGCATGACGGCGGTGATGCGCCACGCCGAAGCACGCTTGAATGCATCGATCATCATCAACAGTTCCATCAAGTGGAAATCAGCGGGATTCGTCCCGGGCTGCACGACAAACACGTCCGCGCCGCGCACATTCTCCAGAATCTGGAAATACACTTCACCGTCGCTGAATTTGCCTAGCTTGGCCTCGCCGGGCTTCACGCCCAGATCGTTGCAGATGTCCGCGGCCAGGCGCGGATTCGCGCTTCCGCTAAAAATTTTGAACTTGTCGTCGGTCAAGTGGATGTTCCCTGATTCTCAAAAAAACCGCGCAGGAACCGTTCAGGCAAAATCCGGCCCGCCCATTTTTCGGCGGTATTCTGCCCTCGATAAACTCGAGCAGATGAACACTTCGTCCTTCGGAAACGCCCGAGCAGCTCGGCGCGCCATCGCTGGGTTTTGGAATATTCCAAACACCGCCGAACCGCTACCCGCCAGCGAGGCCCCTGCAGCTCCTTGCCGAAGCAACTCCCGTTTTATCGCAGCTAACCGGGAATACCGCGGGAAAACAGCATCCTCAAAATCGTTCATGAGGGCGCCCCCCTGCGGGCTCCAGCACAGAGCACAGAACCGCATTAGTCTAGTGGGATCAGGCTGATTTGTCAATCGCTCCGCGATCCATCGATAGGCGTCCTTTGTCGGCACCGCGATTTCATGGGGCGAAACCACGAGCACATGCTGGCGAGCAATGTCTGGAAGCGGATAAATTTCATCTCCACGCCCGATCCCGAGTGCTCGTCCACCGCGCAGGAAATACGGAACGTCCGCACCGAGGCTTGAGGCGATCTCGGCCAACCGCGCTGCTTCCACGCGTGTTCCCGCCAGTCGCATGAGTCCGATTAGCGCCGCAGCAGCGTCGCTCGATCCTCCACCAAGCCCGCGGCCTACCGGAATACGTTTTGTGAGCACAACCCGCACGCCACGCTGGAATCCAAGTTCCCGGCTGAGTTCGTGAACGGCGCGATAAACCAGATTGTCCTTGCCCGGCTCGCCGGCCAATTGATTATTTCCGACGATTCGCAAGTCGATGCCGGGTTCGCGCGACGTGTCCAGAACGAGTGTGTCGTGCAGCGTAATGCTCTGGAAGATGGTGCGCAGATCGTGATAGCCGTCCGTGCGGCGCCCCAGAATTTCGAGGCGCAGGTTGACCTTTGCATACGCTGGAACGCGAACGGATTTCATAGGGGCAGTATGCTACTACGGCTTGGCTTCGGCTGGTGTTTTCTGCTGCGCGAGCCGGCGCTTCAAGGCGGATATTTTTTGTTCGACGTCGGTGAGTTTGGCGGGTTCAAAATCACCGGGCAGGGCGCGGTGCCATTCGTCCACCGATTTCTGCCATTGCGTTTCGGCAAGATTGTCGTTGCCCATCTTGGCGTAGACGTCGCCCAGGTGGCTCAAGATGGTGGGATCGTGGCTTTCGCGCGTTGCAGCCTTGCGCAGCAACTCTTCAGCTTCGGGCAATTTGTTCTGCTTGAAATAAGCCCATCCGAGACTGTCCTGGTACGCCGCGTTGTTTGGATCTTCCGCAAGCGCCCGCTTAATTAAGTCCGCGGCCTCGTCAAGGCGGATGCCGCGATCGGCCAGCATATAGCCGTAATAGTTGAGCACCGAGGAGTTGCGCGAGTTTGCTTCCAGCACCTTGCGGAATTCCTCCTCGGCCTGGTCATATTTTTTCTGGCGCTCAAAAATTGCGCCGAGCATGAAACCCGCCATTTCATTTTCAGATGGACTGGGAGCGATCTTTTCGGCAGCGCGGATGGCTTGTTCGGCATCGGGCCAGCGCTTGCCTTGTTCAAAGACTTGCGCGAGGTCGAGTTGAATCTCGAAATCGTCGGGCGTGCCGTCAAGCTGTGCTCGGAGCAAGGTGGCGGCCTGATCCGTCTGCGCGTTTTCCCCGTACAGCAGCGCCTGCGTGACATGGATGCCACGATCCTTGGGATAGGCATCCACCGCTTTGCGCGCAGCTTCGAGCGCGTTCGAAATTTCCTTTGCGTCGCGGTATGTTTCGATGATCATCACGCGAGCCCGGCGATCTTCTTCGGGACCCAGACGCAACATTTCATCAAATGTGTTCACGGCCGCCGTGAAATTGTTGGTTTCGCGATAAAGCTGACCGAGTTGCTGGTACAGGATCGCGAGAGTGCGGCGGCGCGAGGGGGTGGCCTCCGATTGCGATTTGACGCTTACCACGGCGTCCGATAGAACCCGGATGGAATCGTCCAGGCGCCCCTCGGCCTCGTAAATGGAGGACTCGTAGTAGATCACTTCAAGATTTCCCGGAGATTTTTGCTTTGCCAGCAAAATGTTTTCTTCGGCCTTATCCAGTTGCTTCATCTGCCGGTAAATCTCCGCCATCCGCAGAAAGTTTTCGGGATTGTCCGCGTCCATCTGCGAAAGGCTCTGGTACTGTTCGAGTGCCTCGGGATATTTCTCTTCGCTCAGCAGGGTCTGGGCAAGGCCGCGACGGTGGGCCACGTCATCGGGCTGCGCCTCGGAAGCCTTGCGGTACGCCGCCTCCGCATTCGGGAGATCATGAATCTGGTTATAGGCGTCGCCGAGCATGTCATAAAGGTGTGCCGTCGGAGCGCGCTTCAGAATGCCTTGCAGCGCCGAAATTGCTTCCTGCGATTTTCCTTCGTCCAACAAAAGTTGAGTGAGTTGTTCGACACCGTTTTCATTCTCGGGTTCGCGGGCGAGCAGCGTGCGAAGCACCGCTTCGGCCTGCTCATGTTCGTTTTGCAGGCGGTAGAGCCGCGCAAGCCAGAGAGCGGCATCGCTGTCCGTCGAATCGAGGCGCAGAATTTCGCGATACTGCTCGGTCGCTCGCACCAGCGTGTCATGCTGGCCCGAGGTATCGCTCATATCGCCCAAGGTGCGGACATAGATTCGCGCCAGCAACCGCCGCGCGCCTAAATTGTCGGGGTCCTTGGCTAGGATCGATTGTGCTTCGTTTACCGCGTCGCGAATGCGTTGTGACTGGAAGTATATCTCGGCCAGTTCATCGCCGATTTGCTGGCTCGATGAATCGAGGGCATATGCTTTCTTGTAAAAGTCAATCGCCTTGTTCGCATCGTCGGATTTACTGCTTATTTCGTATTCCTGGGCGTAATAGTGGCCCATGGCAAAATCGTAGTACGCGTCAGCGCGTTTCGCGGCGTCGTCTTGGGAACCGGAGGCGGCCGGAGGAACAGAAGGCGGCTTGTTCTGTTGCGCAATCGCATGTTGTTCCCCGGGCAGCAGGAGAAACAAAATGAAAGGGAAATATCGGCTGAGTTTCATAGAGTCACCGCGAAAAAATATCCGTCAGCGCTTCGGGCCACCATAAGTCTTACGGAATACAACATCCAAGCCGGTCCCACGCCGGCAACCGACGAAACGTCGAAGACCGAACACCGTACCCGCTTCGTTCGACGCTTCAGGCGCGCCTAACGTTTCCATTGTACTCTTTTTTACTTCCGCGAAGCGACGCTTGCTGCCTTTAGTGCCGAAAATGCCGCACGCCACAGAACACCATGGCCATCCCCATCCGGTCCGCTGCGGCAATCACTTCCTCGTCGCGAACCGATCCTCCTGGCTGAATCACGGCCGTGGCGCCGGCTTTTCCGGCCTCCTCGACGCCATCGGAAAAAGGAAAAAATGCGTCGGAAGCCACAACGCTGCCGGCGAGAGGCAGTTGCGCCTTCATCACAGCGATTTTCACGGAATCGACGCGACTCATCTGGCCTGCTCCTACTCCCACCGTCTGACCCGCGCGCGCGAAGACGATCGCATTGGACTTTACGTGCTTGCACACCTTCCAGCCGAAGAGCATGGCCCTGGTTTCTTCATGCGTCGGTGCGCGCCGCGTGACTACTTTCAGATCGCTTCCGGCCAGTTCGTGCCGGTCCTGTTCCTGCATGAGCACTCCACCCGAAATGCGCTTGAGCTCTAGCTCGACATCTCGTCGTGAACGGCCCCCCGGGAGACGTTGCAACAGCCGCAGATTTTTTTTTGACGCGAGTTTCTCCAGCGCCGCCGGTTCGTAGCCCGGCGCGACAACGCATTCCACGAAGAGCTTCGCTACTTGTTCCGCCGTTTCCCCATCGAGTGTGCGATTGAATGCCATCACTCCGCCATAAGCGGAAACTGGATCGCATTCCAGAGCTTTCACGTACGCATCCACCAGCGTGTCCTGCTCGGCGGCGCCGCAAGGATTGTTATGCTTAACTATCACGGCTGCGGGACGGCGGAACTCCGTGGCAAGTTCGAGCGCCGCATCCAGATCGACCAGATTGTTGTAGGAAAGCTCCTTGCCCTGAAGCTGGCGCGCCGAGGCGAGCCCAGCCGGCTCGGATCCCGCAGGGACATACAGCGCCGCGCGCTGGTGCGGATTTTCACCATAGCGCAACTCCTGCCGTCGCGTGTAGGCAAAATGGAGCCTCTCTGGGAGCAGAGGACGCTCGCCCAACTCGATCGAGCCGTTGCTTGCCGACAGCCGCTCCAATTCCGTGGCGATCTTCCCGTCGTACCGCGCGGTAAGCCCGAACGCCTTGCGCGCCAGTTCGAGCCGCATCGCAAGGCTTACGCTGCCCTGCGCTGCAATTTCGGCAGCCACGCGGGCGTAGTCGGCTGGGTCGGTGACTACGGCAACGCTTTCGAAGTTCTTAGCGGCCGAGCGAACCATCGTCGGCCCTCCGATGTCGATGTTCTCGATTAGTTCTTCTGGCGTCAGGTCCGGTTTCGCGGCGGTCGCTTCGAAGGGATACAGATTCACAACGACCAAATCGATAGGAGCGATTTGGTGTTCCGCAGTTTGCTCGCGATCGCCCGCTTCGCCTCGGCGGAATAAGATGCCGCCGTGAACTTTTGGGTGCAGAGTTTTCACTCTCCCTCCGAGCATCTCGGGCCATCCGGTCAGATCCGCGACATCGCGGACCTTGATTCCAGCGTCGCGAAGCAGCTTTGCCGTGCCACCCGTTGAGACGATTTCGATCCCGCGCGCGGCAAGCTGCCGCACAAATTCCGAAAGACCACTCTTGTCATGGACACTGACCAGCGCGCGCTCAACAGACACGGATTCCTCCAAAGGGTGATGGGAAAACGACTATTGTATGCGTGGCCCGCAAAATCGAAAAGCGGGAACTGGCGATTGTGACAGCGTCAGGGTCTAGCTTGTCCGGATGCAAGATACCGGCCCTTCCAAAAATCTTTTGGATCGGTCCCAGTTGTTTTGATGATTCCACCTTGCCCATTCCAATTCAAGCCGCCTGCCGTTACATTATCGACTCTATTTGGAGGACCCATGTCTGTTGTAGACATTGTTCTTGGCAAGCCCTTGCCGACATCCGACGAGCGCGCCGAACAAATTGGCGCCTCTGCGGGAATCCCGATCTTCGGTCTCGACGCGCTCAGTTCTGCCGCGTACGGCCCGGAAGCCGCGCTCACGCTGCTGATTCCGCTGGGTGCCGCTGGGGTTGCGTATATCCTGCCGGTTAGCATCAGCATCATCGTGCTGCTGGCGATTGTGTATTTCTCCTACCGGCAGACGATCGCCGCGTATCCTGGAGGAGGCGGGTCGTACACGGTGGCATCGGAAAACCTCGGGACGTATCCGGGTCTGCTGGCTGCGGCGGCCCTGATGCTCGACTACGTCCTGACCGCCGCTGTGGGAATTTCAGCCGGCGTCGGGGCGCTTGTCTCCGCCGTACCGCAGTTTCAGCGGTATACACTCACATTCTGCCTGGCGATACTGGCGGTGGTCACAATCGTGAATCTGCGCGGCGTTCGGGAGACCGGCGTTATCTTTATGATTCCGACGTACGCGTTTCTCGGCTCGCTTCTGTGCGCCATCCTTATCGGCGTAACGAAGACCGTATTTGCGGCGGGCCATCCTGTTCCTGTCGTGGCACCAACGACGAATGTCGTGCTTCCTGCTGCGACGGCCATGAGCCTGTGGCTTATCCTGCAAGTATTTTCGAATGGTTGCACCGCGATGACCGGTGTGGAGGCGGTCAGCAACGGTGTTCGCGCCTTCCGCGAGCCGACCGTCCGCAACGCTCAGCGCACGCTGACCATCATTATCGGCCTGCTGGGCATACTTCTTGCCGGTATCGCGTATCTGGTTCGAGTCTACGGCATTCAGGCGACCGATCCGGACAAGCCCGGATACCAGAGCGTGATTTCGATGCTCGTGGCCGCAGTTACAGGCCGCGGCGTGTTCTACTACTTCACGATCGGCTCCGTGTTGCTGATTCTGTCGCTCTCCGCGAACACGGCCTTTGCCGATTTTCCCCGTTTGTGCAAGGCCGTCTCGCAAAACGGCTTCCTGCCTCACTCCTTCGGTTACCGGGGGCGCCGGCTCGTTTATTCGCAGGGGATTTATGCTCTCGCGGCACTCACGGCGATTTTGCTCATCATGTTTCAGGGAGTAACCGACAGACTGATTCCGCTGTTCGCGATCGGCGCGTTTCTGGCATTCACATTATCGCAAGCGGGGATGGTCGGACATTGGCGCAAAAACCCCGGCCCCGGCGCGGTCCGCAGCATGCTTATTAACGGGCTGGGAGCCTTCGCCACGGGCATTACGCTCCTGGTCGTGCTGGTTGCGAAATTTGTATCGGGTGCGTGGGTGAGCGCGCTGCTCATCATGGGGATGATGGCGACGATGATGTGGGTGCGGCACCACTACGATCAAGTTGCCACGGAGATCGCACTCTCCGCGCCACTGCAAATCGAACAAGTCGGCCACACGATTGTGATCGTGCCCATTCAATCTTGGACATTGGTGTCAAGGCGGGCGATAGAGTTTGCGCTGACCCTTTCGCCCGAAATTCACGCGGTGCACGTAGGCACCGAAGAAGACACCAACGAGCTTCAGGAAAACTGGAACCGCCTGATCGTCGAGCCAGTTACGCAGGCGGGCGGGACGCCGCCGAATTTGGTGAGTCTGCCATCGCCGTACAGGCTGATCCTAAAACCGATACTGGAGTATGTCTTGGAAACCGAAACACAAAATCCGGGGCGACAGATCGCAGTGATCGTGCCGGAGCTTGTCGAGCGGCACTGGTATCACTACCCGCTTCATAATCAGCGCGCCGAGCTGCTGAAAGCATTCCTTCTGCTGAAGGGCAGCCGCAATATCGTGCTGATTAACGTGCCGTGGTACCTCAACGCATGACGTTTGGCGAGGCGGTTCGATTGTAGGGGTACGCCATGCCGGTCACGCTGAACCGTGCCCGGCGGTCGACTCGCGACTCAGCAGATTCTTGAACATCCACGCTGCTAAACCGGAGATGTGCATCAGTAGGCCGAGAGAAAGAAGGTCCAATTACGATTTGACCCGCGCCTTCAATTGTGCGAAATTGCCCTCCACCGTGACCACATATTCCACTTCATCGGCATTTTGTTGCTTCTTGAGTTGATCCGTCTTCTGCCTGACAAATTGTTGAAATGTCTCCACGGTTAGTTTCTCGAGGCTTTCACCAGCCTGTTCTTTCGCGCTTCTAAAGGCCTCGAACAGCAGCTCGACCTTCTTCGTCTCATGATCGGGGTCCGAACAAGAGATGGTGAATGGAAACGCCAGAGCAGCGTTGTCTTGAGTGCCAGGGCTCCGTTGGCTTGCGGCGGCTTGATTTCGAGCCCGCTCTTTTTCGATCTCCCGGGCTGCGGCGCCGAAGTGACGCTGCACGATGCCTTCTTCCTTGTTCTTCAGCCTCTTGCGGAAGATTTCCCGATACTTCGAATACATCTGGGTGAGATTTCCGTAGCGGAAGCGCTGGTTGTAGCTCATTTCCGCGCCACGGTCGCTATACCGCTTCAGCAGCGAATCGATGCGCCATTCGGTGTCGGACGGAGGGCGCGCCTTCCCGCCGCCGAAGTACTGCTCGTACTCGATCTTCAGCAGCCGGATGTCCTTTTCGAGCTGAGCCAAATCTTCATCGACTGTCTTTGCCATGGAGTTTTCGATGTACATCCCGATGCTAAGCGGCGATGGGTTGAGGGTCAATGCGCGTGGCGTGTAGCGGTACGGATTAGATAATGGTTCCCTGACCTGGGCAGGGATCGGTGCTGTTTCGATTTCAAGGTTTGTGCTTTTAGGAGATCCGAACTTCAGGCCGGACAATCGGCGCGGCACAAAGGGGCCTGTAGGCCCTGAAGTTTCAAGAGCTTAAGTCCAGAATCAGCCGCTTGAACGTCCAAATGGAAGCTCTGAGCCCCGCTGGCACACAATCCCGCAATAATTTCCACATCATAACCGCACCGAGGATGATCGTGGTTGTCTACAGTTGGCGCCTTGTGCTCCAATGTTTTTCCCATGCTTGCCGCGGTCACGCGCCAGAAGCGTCTTGTCGTCGTCCAAAAACCTCTGCCTCGGCTTCGGGCTGGATGGGCGCTGGTTCGCGTGCGCCTGGCCGGAATCTGCAATACGGACGTCGAAATCCTGCGCGGGTACCACAATTTTCAGGGCACCCTGGGTCACGAATTTGTTGGCGAAGTCGAGCGCGTTGCCAGCCGGACAGACGGCGACTGGGTCGGCCGGCGCGTCGTCGGGGAAATCAACGTGGCCTGCTCCGGGCAGAGGTTTCGGACGCCGTGCAGTCATTGCCGCCGTGGAATCCCGACTCAATGCTCGCGACGTCGTGTGCTTGGAATCATCGATCAAGATGGCGCATTCGCCGAATACCTCACCCTGCCTGTCGTAAATCTGCACCGCGTTCCGGAAACGATTCCAGATGAAGCGGCCGTATTCACCGAACCGCTGGCCGCCGCGTGCGAGATTCTCGAACAGGTGGATATTCGCGCGCACCGCGAAGCGGCTGTGATCGGAGACGGCAAGCTGGCGCAGTTGATCGCGCGGGCGTTGTCCTCGGCTGGATTGGCAGTCACGATGATCGGCAAGCACGCGAGCAAGCTGCGGTTGGCGAGCCTTGCGGGCATAAAGACCCTGAAATCGGTTTCCTTAGCTGCTCGCCGCACCGATGCTTTCACCCTCGTCGTCGAAGCGACAGGGTCGCCGTCGGGATTCACTTTAGCTCAACAAATCACCACGCCGCGAGGGACGCTCATGCTCAAGTCCACGTTTCATGGGGCGGCCAATGTTGAAACGTGGCCGATCGTGGTAAAGGAAATCACGGTCATCGGCTCGCGCTGCGGCCCCTTCGCTCCGGCGCTTGAACTTTTGCGTACCGGACGCGTAGATCCACGTCCGCTCATTTCGCGCGCATTCTCTATAAAAGATGCGGCGGCGGCAATGCGCTATGCGCAAGAGCCACGCGTGATGAAAGTATTGCTGAGGTGCTCCTCGACACTAGGTAGCGTCGGCGTCCCGCCGGCGGGTTTTTAGCCCTCGAAGAATTCAAAAACTGCCGGCAAGATGCCGGCGCTACCAAGACCGATTTCACGTTCAAGCTGCACAGAATCTGAGTCGCAGACCGGTCGCGGGTGGTGGGTCAGTTCCGACTTGGCCCCGGAAGACGGATGCCCGCCCAAAGAGCGGGCGGCCTCTACGATGGCAATCCTTGCCCGCTACAAGTTGGTTTTGTTTCGAACGAATGCACCGCCAGGGTGCGACCTTTCTTGACTTTCCTGCGACCGACTGCCTAGACTGAATCTTCCCGCGAAAACCATGAGCCAGGCGGAAAACAAGACGATTGTTGTAGGTGTTACCGGCGCTTCCGGGGCGGTGCTGGCGCAGGTCGCGTTGCGTTTGCTGGAAGCCGATTCTCGCGTGGCACGGATTCATCTGGTTTTCACCGACACGGGAGCGCGCTTGCTGGCCCACGAACTGAATATCACCACGAGTGACGCGAAGCAGCTTCCTTCGTTGCTGATCGGGGGCCGCGCGGCGAAGACGGAAGTGTTGCCGAACAAGGACGTGGGCGCATCGATTGCCTCGGGCAGCTATCCGGTGGATGCCATGTTGGTGATCCCGTGCTCGATGGGCACGCTTGCGACGATTGCCGCCGGAACCAGCGACGACCTGATCGCGCGCGCCGCGGACGTTTGCCTCAAGGAGGGCCGCCGCCTTGTGCTCTGCGTGCGCGACACGCCGTTCAGCAGGATTCATCTGGAAAATATGCTGCGCGCGCAACAGGCGGGCGCGGTGATCATGCCGGCGATCGTTTCGTTCTATCACCAGCCGAAAACGATCGATGATTTGGTCGCCCAGTACGTCTATCGCGTCCTTGCGCAGATGGGATTGCCTCAGGAGCAGATGTATCGCTGGGAAGGACAAGCCAAGGGGAAGGTCCGCGAGGCGTGAGATGGGGATAGGGCTGAACGATGTTGCCGGGGGCGCGGTCTTAGTATCAGACACTTCAATCTCTGGGGATTATCTTCGTGGCAGATCTAAACCAGACAGGCTGAAGCTTGTCCTACTGGAGGCCTGCGCGCGCTCCGCCTTTTGCCGAAAAATTCGAGCCGAGAAAAAAGCAAACATCGTAGCGATTTACAGCGCAATTTCTCTTCCCTCATTTCTCCGTGAACTCAGCACTCTCCATGAAAACTGTGCGCTCTGCGTTCTCTGTGTTGAACTCTGCGGGTTTCGCCCGTGAGCACCGCCCGCATTCGCACGATCCTCGAAATGATTAAGTTTGAGCACTCCGTATTCGCGCTGCCATTTGCTCTCACAGGTGCATTGCTTGCCGCGCGCTATGCCGCAATTCCGGGGGCAGCGTCAAGCGGCCCCGCCGGAACAAGCTGGCCGTCATTGCGGCAGATTGCCTGGATTATCGTCGCCATGATCGGGGCGCGGTCAGCGGCGATGACGATGAATCGGATCGTCGACTTGCGCTACGACCGTGAGAATCCGCGCACTCGTACCCGCGCTCTCGCCACCGGGGCGCTGACGGTAGGGTTCGCTTGGGGCTTTACGGTTGCAGCATCCGCCGTTTTGGTGATCTCGGCGTGGCAATTGAACCGTCTCGCGCTGGAGCTTTCTCCTGTAGCGCTTGCCGTTCTGTTTTTCTATTCGTATACGAAACGCTTCACTTCATGGTCGCATCTGGTGCTGGGATTTTGCTTGGGAATGTCGCCTGCCGCGGCGTGGATCGCCATCGCGGGGTCGCTCGATGCGCGGATGTTGATTTTGTGCGGCGCGGTGACGCTCTGGGTGGGCGGGTTCGACGTGCTCTATGCGTGCCAGGATATTGAGTACGACAAATCCGTTGAGTTATTTTCGGTACCCAAACGCTTCGGCGTAGCGCGCGCCCTTGCGATTGCGCGCACGATGCACGTAGTGATGATCGCGCTGCTGGCATGGCTGGCGTGGAGTTTCCATTTGCCCTGGCCGGCGTGGGCGGGAATCGTTGTCGTCGCCGGATTGCTCGCCTATGAACATTCCCTGGTCTCTCCGACGGACTTGAGCCGGATGAATGCTGCGTTTTTCACGGTGAACGGTTATATTAGTCTCTTGTTCCTATTGTTCTGGGGCGCGGCGGTGGCTTTGAAGTAGCGGAGCTGAAGTAGGACAGGCTTCAGCCTGTCTGGGTTTGATTTTCAGTTCGGTTTCGTCTAGTTCAGTTCGACTCGCTTCGATGAACCGGGACGGTTTTTATTTGTCCCTGAATCTAAAGAAGACAGGCTGAAGCCTGTCCTACTGGGGTTATGGCTGAACTTTACGTTAGCGACCAAACGCTGAAGCCGATCGCCGAGAAGGTGCTCGCGGGCGAACGCCTGAGCGCCGCCGACGGCATCGCGCTGTATCGTTCGCCGGACCTTCTGGCCATCGGCTGGCTTGCGAACTACGTGCGCGAAAAGCGTCACGGCAACACGTGTTTTTTCAACGTGAATCGCCATATCAATCCGACCAACGTCTGCGTCGCGCACTGCAAACTGTGCGCGTTCGGCCGCGATCCGAATGCTCCGGGCGCGTATACGTTCGCGCTTGAGGAAATTTACCAGCGCGCCGAAGAAGGCGTTCGCGAAGGCGCGACGGAATTTCACATGGTCGGAGGACTGCACCCCGATCTGCCCTTTGATTATTTTCTCGATATGATACGCGGCCTGAAAAAGCGCTGCCCCACGGTGCACCTAAAGGCGTTCACGATGGTCGAGGTGGGATATTTCTCGCGCATCTCGAAGCTTTCGATTCGCGACGTGCTGGTTGCGCTGAAGGAAGCGGGCGTCGATTCGCTGCCGGGCGGCGGCGCGGAGATTTTTCATCCGCGCGTGCGCAAGATTATCTGCGATCACAAAGTCAGCGGCCAGCAGTGGCTTAACATCGCGCGCACCGCGCACGAAGTCGGACTGCGCTCTAACGCCACGATGCTCTACGGCCACGTGGAAACAGAGGAAGAGCGCGTCGATCATCTGCTCGCCCTGCGCGGCCTTCAGGACGAGACGCATGGCTTCTCGGCGTTCATCCCGCTGGCATTTCATCCGGCGAACACGGGTCTTTCGCACCTGCCGCCGACCACCGGCTACCACGATCTCAAGTCCATCGCGATTTCGCGCCTGCTGCTCGACAATTTCGACCACATCAAGGCGTACTGGGTGATGCTCACGCCCAGCATCGCGCAAATCGCGCTCCGATTCGGCGCCGACGACATCGACGGCACCGTGGTCGAGGAAAAAATCTATCATGATGCCGGAGCCAAGACCGCCGAGTTCACCCCCCGTGTCGAGCTCGAACGCCTGATCCGCGAAGCGGGACGCGTCCCCGTCGAGCGCGATACGCTCTACCGTCCAGTGGATCGCTCGAAGATGCCGCCACCGTCAGCGCCTCGTCCCGACGTCACGATTTCGATAAACCTCTAGTCCTGGCTAAGTGACCACTCATCGGCCGCATTGACATTGTCGGAAACTGCCTTATAATCAGTAGGGTAGCGGCAATGGTGATACCGGCAAGCGCATCGTTGTGGCCGCTCAATGCGATCTTAAGTGTGAATAGCGGGCTTCAGGCAATCGCCAACTGGTAGTTCCGTCCCCCAGTCGTACGGACCCATCCGGCGAGCATCGCGGTCGGCTCGGCTGCGGTGGATACATTATGGAAAATCCGGTTGTCGTGGTGCCTTCGAGGGCGTAAAAGTTTATTCAGGCCGATTGTTTCCAAGGGAGTTTCCCATTCTGGTCCTAGCGCGAAATATGTTGGGCTTGATGGCAGTGGCGGCGCAAAGCCCGTTCTCGAATTACTGGTCCAAGCTTACCGACCCGAACCGAAATCCCTTCCGCGGACTGTATCAGCTTAACTCGTTCGATCTGGCTATCATGATTCCGTACTTCGTCGTGCTGGTGATTCTGGCAGCGTATGGAATGCACCGCTACTATCTGGTCTACGAGTATTTCAAGAACTGCCAGAACGTTCCCGGCCCGCCGCCCGCGATGGCCGAGTGGCCGAAGGTTACCATACAGCTTCCGATCTACAATGAGCGCTATGTGATCGAGCGCCTCGTCGACGCGGTCGCGCGCTTCGACTATCCGCGTGAACTGCTCGAGATACAAGTGCTCGACGATTCGACCGACGAAACTCAGCAAGTGGCACGCGAGTGCGTGGAGCGCTATCGAGCGCTGGGCGTGCCGGTTTACTACCTGCACCGCAACGACCGCAGCGGGTACAAGGCAGGGGCCCTGGCTGCCGGACTCGAATCCGCCAACGGCGAGTTCGTCGCTATCTTCGACGCCGATTTCGTGCCGTCGCCGGATTTTTTGCGCCGTACGCTGCCCTATTTCCGCGAATCCAAAATTGCGATGGTGCAGACCCGCTGGACGTATCTCAACCGGCACTATTCCTTTTTGACCGAGGTCGAAACGATTCTGCTGGATGGCCACTTCGTGATGGAGCACGGCGCGCGCTCGCGCAGCGGCAGTTTTTTCAACTTCAACGGTACCGCGGGCGTGTGGCGCCGATGCGCGATCGACGACGCGGGCGGCTGGCAGCACGACACGCTCACCGAGGACACCGATCTTTCCTATCGCGCGCAGCTTCGCGGCTGGAGATTCATCTACTTGCCCGATATCGAATGCGCTTCCGAACTGCCTGTGGAAATGAATGCCTTCAAGGCGCAACAGGCGCGCTGGGCCAAGGGCTTGATGCAGACGGCGAAGAAAATTCTGCCCCAGGTGTTGCGCTCGAATGAATCGACGCAGATCAAGGCCGAGGCCGTATTTCACCTCACCGCGAATATCAGCTATCCCTTTATGGTAGTGCTCTCGACGCTGCTGCTGCCCGCGATGATAGTGCGCTTCTATCAGGGCTGGTTTCAGATGCTGTTCATCGATTTGCCGCTGTTCATTGCGTCAAGCTGCTCGATTTCCGGTTTCTATCTGGCCTCGCAGCGCGCCCTGTATCCCAACACGTGGAAGCGCTCGATCCTCTACATGCCTTTCGTGATGGCTGTGGGAATCGGGTTATCGGTACGCAATGCGAAGGCCGTGCTCGAAGCCATCTTCGGCGTGAAATCGGAATTCGCGCGCACGCCAAAATTCAATATCGACGGCCAGACCGGCACGTGGAAGAAAAAACTTTATCGCAACCGGGCCGGTTGGATGCCGTATCTCGAAATCGCGCTCGGCCTCTATTTTGCCGGCACGATTGTCTACGCCATCCAGAATGAAAATTACGCCACCACGCCGTTCCTGTTTCTCTTCGTGTGGGGTTTCCTCTATACAGGAGTGATGTCGGTTGCGCAGGGCTGGATCGAGCGGTTACGCTTTGGCGCGCGCAGCGCGCCCTCCTCCGAGGTTCGTCCCGCCGCTTCTGGCGCTCCTGGATTCTGATTCCTGGGCAGTGTCCGAATTTAGAGAAATGTGTTCGAAGAAATGCGAGGCTGCGACTTCCGAGTTAACCGCTTTTTCTCACGAGAGGCAGGCTGAGTGGTTGATTCAGGCTTTTTGTTAGTCTAGTTTTTCTGTGGAATTGTTTTTTCGCCTTTTGGGGGCTTTCGATCCTTCCGATTCCTGTTGGAAG
>JBEKCU010000017.1:0-28688 GCA_050014735.1 Candidatus Acidiferrales bacterium
CGTTCTAATTTGCAGTTCTCGCACCGCCTCTTCAGCTTGTTCGTTTTTCGATCTCGCTTCAATTCGAGAAAGCAGACAGGCTGAAGCCTGTCCTACTAAAATGCTTTCCCGGTGTAATGCAAACCGCGAACCGCTATGCTCGTTTAGCGAGGATCGCTCATGCCGAATCACTCACCTGCAACCGCCGTGCTGGCTTTCGATGTGTACGGAACGCTGATCGATCCATTTCACATGGAGGCGCATCTCGGCGACATTTTTGGCGAGAGAGCCAGAGAAGCCTCGGATCTTTGGCGTAGCAAGCAGCTTGAGTATTCGTTTCGCCGCGCTGTCATGAAGAAATATGTGAATTTCGACATCTGCACAGCGCAGGCTTTACGGTACGTGTTCGAGCAATTCCATGTTGCGCCTTCCGAGGAAACACTACGCAGCCTGCTAAAGCAGTATCTGGAGTTACCTGCCTATTCCGATGTTCCCGAAGCTCTTGCGAGGCTCGAAGCGCGCGGCTTCAATCTGCTGGCGTGCTCGAACGGGACAGAAAATGCCGTTCGTGGATTGCTGAATCACGCTGGCGTCCTTCCTCGGTTCAGCGGAGTCGTAACCGTGGACAGAATCGGAACGTTCAAGCCCGATCCTGCCGTGTACGAATATCTCGTTGCCGAATCGCACACGCGGAAAGAAATGGTCTGGATGATCTCAAGCAATCCGTTTGACGTGATCGGCGCGAAAGCCTTCGGCCTGCGGACGGTGTGGGTGCGGCGCGATCCGAAGCGCGCATTCGATCCATGGGAGTTCGAGCCCGATGTAGTCGTGACAAGCCTCGAAGAATTGCCCGAGAAGCTCAAATTTCAGTACCCGCGCTTTTAGTGGCACAGGCTTTTGAGCCTGAGTGACAACTTGGGAATCTTTGTGGGTCGTGGCTTTAGCCACAACATAAGACCTGCAAAAACAGTCCGGCTTCAGCCGCTGAGTTTCTACATTTGCAGTTCTCACACGGGATCTCTAGCCTATGTGGGTTTGACTTTCTTCGATCTCTCTGACGTCAAAAGCACACAGGCTGAAGCCTGTGCCACCCAAACCACGATCGCACTTCACACCCCGTTCAGCTTACTCAAACCATCGTATGCGGCATATTTGTAAAGCTCGGATAGCGTGGGGAAATTGAAGACCAGCTCGATGAACGCATCGATCGTGCCGAAGGATTCCAGAACGGCCATCCCAAGATGAATCAACTCGGTGGCGCTCTCGCCAAGAATGTGGACGCCAAGCAAGCGCTTATCTTCACGGCGGAATATCAGTTTCAGCACCCCTGTGGAATCCCCGATAATCTGGCCGCGCGCGTTGTCCGCATATTTCGCTCGGCCAACTTCGTAATTGATTTTCTTTTCCTTGCAGGATTCCTCGGTCTCGCCTACCGCCGAAATTTCCGGAATCGTATAAATTCCCTTCGGAAGTTGTGACGCGAGGCGCTGTTTGTAAGGAAATCCGAACGCGTGGCACATCGCGACGCGCCCCTGTTCCATTGAAATCGACGCGAGCGCCGGGAAACCGATGACGTCCCCAGCGGCATAGATGTGAGGCAGAGCCGTCTGATACCGATCGTTCACATCGATGTGCCAGTGTTGATTGATCCCCAATCCAACTCTTTCGAGGCCCAGGCCCTCGACCGCTCCGCGACGGCCAGCAGCGAGCAGTGCTGTCTCGGCCTCCACGATTTTCCCGGACTTGAGCGTCATCTGGATTCCACTCGGTGTAATCGTGGTTTTGTCTGCCCTCTCCCCGAAAATAACGGTCAGCCCTAAACCGCGCATGTGCGTGCACCACCGGTCCGAAATCTCCTCATCCAGGAACGAAAGCAGGCGGTCGCGGCTGTCCACAAGCGTGACCGCGACACCGAGCGCGGTCAATATCGATGCGTATTCGCAGCCGATTACGCCACCACCCACCACGATCATGCTCTTCGGGATGCGGCCCATCGTGAGAAAGGAATTGGAATCGAAGATAAATTTGTCGTCAAAAGGAACTTCCGGCGGACGATACGGCTTGGAACCGACCGCGATCAGGATCACACTGCCGGTCAGGTAGCGCGGCGCGCCATTCCGATCGACCACTTTCACCGTATGCGGATCTTCAAATTTGGCCGTGCCCATGACGAAGTTGACTTTGTGCGCGGCAAAACTGGCCGCAATTTTACGCCTTTCCTCAAACACCACCGCTTCCTTGCGATGCATGAAATCCTGCATCGTCAGCCCTTCACGCAGCGAATAATCGATGCTAAGAAGACCGCGCTGCCGCAGCCCGGAAATATAAAGCGCCGATTCGCGCAGCGTCTTGCTCGGCACCGTGCCAGTGTCGAGGCCCGCGCCGCCAAGCTCCGCCGTTCTTTCGATCAGCGCAACATTCTTCCCGAAATACGCAGCCTGCGCCGCGCCTTTTTCTCCGGCCGGGCCGGAGCCGATCACAATCAAGTCATAAGATTCCACGTCGAATACTCCTCCGCTCCGCGGGAGCCATGCGCCTGATTGTAGTGGAAGCGGAATGTTCTCGGATAGGTTTCTTGCTGGAAGTGCTCAAATTTGTCCGAGCCGCGATGTGGGAGGGGGACAATGACCGAGATTCCGAAAAAAAGGTGCTCAGCTCTTCGCGATTTTTGCGAAGCGTTCGATTCGTTCTTCGATACAGGCAGGTACCGGTCACAATCAGGGGCCTGATGCGCCCCGCCACATCCCGAATGGATATGGTACAGTTTTTCTCCGATGCGCATCTTCGTTCTGGGGGCTGGAGCAACCGGCTCTTACCTCGCTCATCTGCTTACACGCCAGGGACATCAGGTCACCTGTGGCGATCGCGATATTGACCGCGCCCGCAGTTTTCTGGGCAAAAAAAGCACGATTCCGGTGGTCCGAGTCAATGCGCGCAATATGTGGGGTATTGTGCGAGCCGCTCGTGGCTGCCAACTTCTGGTGAATGCTTCCGCCGCGGTATTCAATGAGATCGTTCTGCGCGCGGCGTTGCGCATCCGTTCGCATTACATCGACCTGAGCGCGCATCTGACACGCAATCCATTTAAGGCCGAGCAGCTCCGTTTCGACGCGCGCTTCAAGGACAAAAATCGTGTCGCCGTGATCACCGCTGGCGCCGCGCCGGGTTTGACGAATCTTTTGGTAGCGCGGGCCGCCGCGACGATGGATTCAGTGGATGCGGTTTACATTCGCCTGTATGAAAGCACCGAAAGCGATGACCCCGTTTCCCAATGGTCCGCGGAAGTTTCGTTCGATGAAGCCATTTCGACACCACGCATCGTGCGTGCCGGCAAATTTAAATTTGGCAAACGATTCGGCGAACCGGAAAAGTTCCGTTTTCCCCTGCCGATCGGAGAAGCCACTGTCGTTCTGGCGGCGCAGGATGAGGTCGGCGTCATCCCCTACTTTTTGAAGCTCAAGGAAATGGATGTAAAAATCGGCGGAAACGAAATCGACCGCTTGCGGCGCTGGCACAGACAAGGAAAGCTCACAAAATCGCGCGGGATGGTTGCGGCGCGATTCCCCAAAACGCCAACTCCTCGGCAGGTGGCGGGCTTGATTCGAAGCGGCAGCTTGCAAAATGCCAGATTTGCCGCTGCGGTGGTCGTGCGAGGACAGAAGCAGGACCGCACAATCGAAGTGCGCTACGATGCGATATTCCCGTCTCTGTTTCAGATCAGGCAACGGGGACTAGCCCTGTCGCCCGTGTCTTACTCCACGGCTCAGATGGCTGCTCTGTTCATCAAACATTTCCCTCGTGACCTAGCCGGCGTGTTTCCCCCGGGATCCATCCCTCTGAAAAACCGGCAGGCCATCCTAAAGGATTTGAAGTCGCGAGGCATGCGCCTGACAACGAAAGTCACAAGAAGGAAATCGTCCGTTGAAGAAGAACTGCCGTAGCCACCGGTAAGGCGGGCTTCATAGGCTCCGGAAAAACTGCACTTGCGTGTCATTCTGAGCGAAGCGAAGAATCTTTCGTCGATTCAAACCCAAGAAAAATAGAGACTCCCAACCCGCGGGGAAGGGTTCGGAATGACAATTTTTGAGAGTTTTTCCGCAAACTTTTCAGCTTGTCGGTCTTGATTTGTGCGGCGATCGGCATTTCTTGCGATGATCACTCGGGCGAAATCGCTTCGGCCTCCGCCTCAATCGCATGGCCGGTTGGATGCTCGTCCGCATGCTTCCGGCCTCGCGGCGGATGAACAAGAATGGGGAGTATCAGGGCAGCAGTCACCATCCCTGCGATGATGTACAACGCCTGGCTGTAGTCTCCGTTGACCTGTCGCAGATAGGCAAAATACAGCGGTCCCAGGCAGGCGGCGAACGCCCAGGGAACCATCATCAATCCAAAAATGGCGCCAACGTCACGGGGACCGAAATAATCCGCCGCGAACGCCGGAGTGATGCCGTAGGCTCCGCCGTAGCACATCACAATGATAAAGACAACGACTCCCAGCACAGGCAAGGAACTAACGGAGTGAAATGCCCAAAACAGGATCACCTGGACGAGATACATGAGGAAATATGCGGTTTTTCGTGTCGTCAGGTCCGAGATCCCTGCCCAGAAAATGCGCCCCACGCCGTTGCCAATACTGATGATGCCTACCAAGCCAGCCGCCGTCGCCGCGCTGGCTTTACCCATTTCCTGAAATATAGGCGAGGCTTGGGAAACAATCGACAAACCCGCCATCGTGTTGATCGACATCAGCAAGCAGATAGCCCACCATTGCCAGGTGCTCAAAGCCTGCCCGATGGAGTAATCGCGGTCGGTCCGCTGCGATAGTTGCATTGCACTCGGCGTCCAACCCTCCGGCTTCCAGCCGTCGGGCGGATTTTGCATGAAGGCGCCTGCGGATACAGCGACGATTGCGTAGACAATCCCGAGATATGTGAACGTCGGCATCAATCCGACGTTTCGCATCAACCATCCTGCGGCAGGCGCGGCAAAAAGCGACCCTATTCCGAACCCCGCTACCGCGATGCCCGTAATTAGCCCGCGGCGGTCGGGAAACCATTTCACGAGAACAGTAATTGGAACGATGTAACCGGTGCCGAGCCCGATTCCGCCCAGCGCGCCGTATGTGAGATAGAGCCACCACAATCGATGAGCGGAAAAACTGGCGAGGATCACTCCGCCGCCCCAAAAAAGTCCTCCGACCATCGCAACCACTCGAGGGCCAATGCGCTTCATCCAGAGCCCGCCCACAAACGACATCACCCCCAGGAAAAACCAGCTAATCGTGAATGTCAGCGTGATTTGAGAAATGGTCCAGCCATACTCTCTGGAAAGGGGAATGCGAAAGACGCTCCACGCATAGGCTGCCCCCAGTGACATTTGGAAGCACACACCGGCGAGCGCAATCCACCAGCGATTCAATACACGCACAGTTCCTCCCTCAGTGGTTTCCGAGGCCATGGAATCTAATATTGCAGGGAAGTTTGCACGCAACCGAGGATTAGTGCAAGTTTTTAAGTCGTATAGGCTTCAGAGGCTGCGGAAAAACCATTCACTAGTGCTCGAGGATTTCCGTGCGCGCGACTGCCGCATTCCCGAAACGCGCAAATCCTCAGGAAGGCTCGCCGCTCGTCAGCGGAGGCGTGGTTTGCGGCAGGACCGTTTTGCGGCGAGACAGCTTCGAATGGAGCCGGTCCATATAAAGATACACGACGGGCGCGGTGAACAGCGTGAGAACCTGACTCACCATCAGGCCACCCACGATACTTATGCCCAGTGGCCGGCGTAATTCCGATCCCATACCGGATTCAAGCGCCAGGGGGAGACCGCCGAGCAGCGCCGCCGTCGTAGTCATCATAATGGGCCGGAAGCGCAGTAAGCAGGCCTGATAAATAGCCTCGACAGGCTTCTTTCCTTCTTTTCGCTCGGCGTCAAGCGCGAAATCGATCATCATGATCGCGTTTTTCTGGACAATCCCGATCAACAGGATGATTCCAATCAGCGCGATCACGCTCAGATCGGTGTGCGTCAGCCGCAGCGCCATCAGCGCGCCCACTCCGGCGGAAGGCAGTGTTGAAAGTATTGTGATCGGATGAATGTAACTTTCATAGAGCATTCCCAGTACGATGTACACCGTTACCAGAGCGGCTAGAATTAGATAAGGTTCGTTCTTCAGCGAATCCTGAAACGCTTGCGCCGTGCCCGAGAAACTCGCGTGAATCGTTACCGGCATCCCCATTTGAAGCGTAGCCGCTTCGATTTCATTCACAGCTTCGCCAAGCGCAATGCTCGGGTCAAGATTGAACGAAATTGTGACTGCGGGAAATTGTCCCTTGTGATTTACGGCCAGCGCCGTGGTCTTTTGTTCGAAGTGGGAAAATGCCCTCAATGGCACTTGCCCACCGGATGGAGAGACCATGTACAGGCTTTGCACCGCATCGGGGCTATTCTGGTAAGCCGGATCGACTTCCATCACGACGTGGTATTGATTCAATTGAGTGTACATTGTGGACACCTGACGCTGACCGAAGGCATCGTACAAAGTCTCGTCAATTTGCTGCGACTGAATGCCGAGGCGCGAAGCGGTGTCGCGGTCAAAGACGAGTGAGGCCTGCAATCCCTTATCCTGTTCGTCGCTGGTCACATCGCGCAAGCCAGGCAGCGTCCTGATTCGAGCCTCGACGCGGGGCGCCCAAGTCTGAAGGTCCTGGAGCGTTTCGCCCTGCAGCGTGTACTGATACTGCGAACTCGTGAATAGCCCACCGACACGGACGTCCTGAAAGGACTGAAGGAAAAGGTTGGCGCCGGGAACCGAGGCAATTTTGCGCCTCAAACGCGCGATGATGGCTTCCGGAGTGACCTTACGCTGATCCAGATCCTTCAACTCGGCAAAAATTCGTCCGACATTTTCGGAACCGCCGCCAACGAAGCCGAGGGCGTGGTCGACGTCAGGATCGGACCGGACGATGTTTTCGAATTGAACTTGTTTATCCATCATCGAGTTGAACGAAATGTCCTGCGCGCCGATGACCGCTCCATTTAGCCGCCCCGTATCCTGCTGCGGAAAAAAGCCCTTCGGAATAATCACGTACAGATAAACGTTCAGGCCAATGGCCGCTAACGTTACGCCCAACATCAGAGGCTGGCGCTTCAATACCCAGCGCAGGCCAGCGGCGTAGCCGTTATGCAGCCGCGAGAAGAATCGCTCTCCGATCAGGAAGAGTCGGCCGTGTTTCATGTCTTTGTGCGATCTCAAAAATCGCGCGCACATCATCGGCGTAGTGGTCAGCGACACACACAAGGAAACAGCCACGGCAATACTAAGCGTGACGGCAAACTCACGGAACAACCGCCCCACGACGCCACCCATCAGGAGAATAGGAATGAATACGGAAATGAGCGAAGCGCTCATCGACAGAACCGTTGGACCGATTTCCTTCGAACCCTTGAGGGCCGCTTCCATCGGCGAGTCACCCGCCTCCAGGTAACGGGCTATATTTTCAATCACAACAATCGCATCGTCGACGACGAAGCCCGTGACGATCGCGAGCGCCATCAGGGACAGATTATCGATGCTGTACCCGAGCAGGTACATGACTCCGAACGTCCCAACGAGCGAGAGCGGCACCGAAATGCTCGGAATCACCGTGGCCCACACATTGCGCAGGAAGACGAAAATAACCATGATGACCAGCGCGACCGTAAGCAACAAAGTGAACTGGATATTCCGGACCGATGCCCGGATGCCAATCGTGCGATCGGTAAACAGGGTGAAATCGATCATCGGCGGAATAATCGCGCGGAGTTCGGGCATCAATGCCTTGATGTTGTCCACAGTCCGGATGATATTGGCGCCGGGTTGTCGGGAGATCAGCAACATAATGCCCCGTCGCCCGTCGAGAAACGCCCCATTCCGAACGTCTTCGACTCCTTCCGTGACTTTCGCAATATCGCTTAAGCGGACAGGACCACCGTTTCTGTAGGCAACCACCAAGGGAAGATATTGATCGGCTTTCAGCAGTTGATCCGTATCGGAAATTGTCCACCGGTTACTCGCATCTTCCACCATTCCCTTGGGCGAATTGGCATTCGCTTGCAGCAATGACAGGCGTACTTGTGCCAGGCTGATGTGATAATGAGCCAGCGCCAGCGGATTTAGGTCCACGCGGACCGCCGGTTTTGCACCGCCGCCGATGAACACATTCCCCACGCCGCTCACCTGAGAGATTTTTTGAGCTAGAACTGAATCCGCCAGATCGTACAATCGACTCACGGGGATCGTGTCAGACATCAAACCGAAAATCATGACCGGCGCTTCGGTTGGATTTGCCTTTTGGTAACGCGGCAGGCTTGGTAGTCCCGCAGGAAGCTGGCCAGCCGCGGCGTTGATCGCTGCCTGGACATCGCGCGCGGCGGCATCGATGTTGCGATCGAGGTCCAGCTGAAGAGTGATGCCCGTCGTTCCGAGTTGGCTCGTCGAAGTCATTTCGGTGACTCCCGCGATGCGCCCAAACGAACGCTCCAGCGGAGTCGCGACCGACGAGGCCATTGTTTCAGGGCTTGCGCCGGGCAACCCGGCACCCACCGTGATTGTTGGGAAATCGACTTTAGGCAGGGGAGCGACCGGAAGGAAAAAATACGCCACGCCGCCTGCCATAAGAATCGCTATGCTCAGAAGCGAGGTGGCAACGGGACGCTCGATAAAGGGCCTGGAGATATGCATTCGTTGCTAAGCCCCGCGTCACATGAATAGAAAAGAATTTGAATCACAGATAAACACCGAAGAACACCGATAAAAACAACGAAGGAACCTTTTCAATCCCTTGTGCTTCTTCATCAGTGTTTATCTGTGTTCATCCGTGGCTCCATCTTTAGAATGCTTAATCCGCAGGAGCGGCGACGTGCTCGCTGCCTGCTATCGATCCGTGCCCGAGGCGTTTTGCCAGCCGGTCGAATGCGAGGTACACGACCGGAGTTGTGAACAAGGTAAGCGCCTGACTGAAGATCAATCCGCCGACGATCGCGATACCTAGCGGCTTGCGTAGTTCTGCGCCCGTTCCGCCGCCCAGGGCTAACGGCAATCCGCCCAGCATGGCCGCCATTGTAGTCATTAGAATTGGCCGGAAACGCAGTAAACACGCTTGATAGATCGCTTCAAGCGGAGCTTTCCCTTCCTTGCGCTCTGCTTCGAGAGCGAAGTCGATCATCATGATGGCGTTCTTCTGCACGATACCTATGAGCAAGATGATTCCAATCAGCGCAATAACACTGAAATCCGTCTTTGTTAGGATCAGGGCCAATAATGCTCCGACCCCGGCCGAAGGCAGCGTCGATAGAATGGTGATCGGATGTATGTAGCTTTCGTAGAGCACGCCAAGAACGATGTAAACCGTCACCAGCGCGGCTAGCACGAGAATCGGCTCGTTAGACAGGGAAGCCTGAAAGGCCAGCGCAGTGCCTTGGAATCCGGCATGAACGCTCGGGGGCAGGCCAATTTCCTGCTGAGCCGTCTTGATAGAATCCACGGCTTGCCCGAGTGAAACACCCTGCGCCAAGTTGAATGAGAGGGTTACGACTGGGAACTGGCCTTGATGGTTTACGGCGACAGGAGTCCCTTCCGCCGAATACTGCGTGAAAGCGCTCAGGGGAACCTGGGTTCCATTGCTGGAGTGAACATAAATCTGTTTGAGCGCGTCTGGGTTTTGCTGGAACGATGGATCGACTTCAAGTACGACGTGGTATTGATTTAGCTGCGTAAATATCGTGGATACTTGCCGCTGGCCAAATGCGTCGTACAATGTGTCGTCAATCGTCTGCGGCAAAATTCCAAGTCGCGACGCAGTGTCGCGATCGATCGCCAAGGACGCTTGCATTCCCTGTTCCTGTTGATCGCTCGCAACATCGCGCAACTGGGACAAATCTTGCAATTTCTCGAGAAGTTTCGGAGCCCACTCGCCAAGTTCCCGGCCGTCCGCGTCTTCCATCGTGTATTGATATTGCGTGCGGCTGATCCGGTCTTCGACCGTCAGGTCTTGCACAGGTTGCAAGTACAGGTTAATTCCTTTGACGTCGGCCAGTTCGGCTTGAAGGCGCCGGATGATTGTCGGGGCATCCGATGCCCTTTCCTCGCGTGGTTTAAGGTTGATCTGAATGCGTCCACTGTTCGGGAGCATGTTAGTGCCGTCAATCCCGATAAACGACGACAAGCTGACTACATCCTTATCTTTCAAGATGGCTGATGCCAAAGCCTTTTGCCGTTCGGCGAGGGCCGGAAACGAAAGCGTCGCAGGCGCTTCCGAAACGCCCAGGATCACGCCTGTATCCTGCACAGGAAAGAAACCCTTCGGTACAATCCAGAATAGAAAACCGGTAAGAACGAGCGTGCCAACGGTTACAACCAGCGTGGCCGGCTGGTGTTTTAATACGAACCGCAGAATGACCGAGTAACGATCGATAATCCAGTTCAGCGCATTCTCGGACAGGTTGTAAAACCAGCTCTTCTCGGACTGTGTTTGGTGACGCAAAATCTTGGAACACATCATCGGAGTGAGCGTCAATGACACGACCGCCGAAACCAGAATCGTGACGCTCAGTGTGATTGCAAATTCCCTAAACAGCCGGCCCACGACGTCCTGCATGAAAAGCAGCGGGATCAGCACGGCAATCAAGGATACGGTGAGCGATAGAATCGTAAAACCGATCTGCTCGGAACCCTTCAACGCCGCTTGCAACGGCGCTTCCCCTTCTTCGATATAGCGCGTGATGTTTTCAATCATCACGATCGCGTCATCGACCACGAACCCGGTCGAAATGGTCAGTGCCATTAACGAAAGGTTGTCTAGGCTGTAATTGAGAAGATACATGACGCCGAAAGTGCCAACCAGCGATAATGGAACTGCCACGCTGGGAATCGCGGTTGCGGCCAAGCTGCGCAAAAACAAGAAAATCACAAGGACGACCAGCGCGACCGTAAGCATCAATTCGAATTGCACGTCCGCGACAGAAGCGCGGATGGTAGTGGTCCGATCGGTCAGTACATTGACTTGAACCGAGGAGGGCAGCGACGCTTTCAATTGTGGCAGCAAGTTCTGGATGCGATCCACGACGTTGATGATGTTTGCGCCAGGCTGCCTTTGAATGTTGACGATTACAGCAGGCGTTTCGTTTTGCCACGCCGCTTGTTTGACGTTTTCCGCGCTATCGATCACGGTCGCGACATCCATGATGCGGACAGGCGCCCCGTTCTTGTATGTGATGACGATGGGCTTGTACGACTCACTGGTAAGCAATTGGTCGTTCGCCCAAATCGTGAACGCCTGACGCGGGCCATCCAAGTTGCCCTTGGCCTGGTTGACGTTTGCATTCCCCAGTGCCGTGCGCAAATCCTCGAGGCTTAAACCGTAGGACGCAAGCGCCGTGGGGTTCGCCTGAATCCGCACTGCGGGCTTTTGGCCGCCGCTGATACTCACCAAACCTACACCAGGCAGCTGCGAGATCTTCTGCGACAGAACCGTGTCAGCCATGTCCTCGAGTTTCGTCAAGGGCAGCGTGCCCGAGGTCAACGCAAGCGTCAGAACGGGCGTGTCGGCTGGGTTCGTTTTGCTATAAATTGGAGGGTTCGGCAGATTCGTGGGGAGAAACGTCGTGGCGGCATTGATCGATGCCTGAACTTGCTGCTCAGCAACGTCGATGTTCAGATCGAGCACGAATTGCAGAGTGATGAGAGACGCCCCGAAGGAACTTGTCGACGTCATCTGGTTCAAGCCTGGTACCTGGCCGAATTGCCGCTCCAGCGGCGTGGTCACCGAGGACGCCATCACCGAGGGACTGGCGCCAGGATAAAATGTAAGGACCTGAATCGTCGGGTAATCAACTTGAGGAAGAGCCGAAACCGGAAGCTGCTTGTAAGCCACGGCTCCGGCGAGCAATATTCCAGCCATCAAGAGCGATGTGGCAACCGGCCGGAGAATAAATGGCTTAGATGGGTTCATTGATCTTGGCTTCCCTGCTTTTTATGTTTGTGCTCGCCCGGTTTACCTGAATCCCCGACCGGACCAGCTCCTGTCGCAGCCTTCGAGTCTGCTCCTGCCCCTTTGTGGCCGCCATTCGGTCCCGCTCCACCACCAACTCGTTGAGAACCGCCTGCACCACCAGGACCGCCAGCGCTGTGGACTTCTACAGAAGCACCGGATTGGAGTCTTTCCTGTCCGTCAACAACCACTTGATCCCCTTCCGAGACACCGCTGGCAATCAAAGAGATGTTGCCTTGCGTTAAGTCCACTGTTACCGGTTGCAAATTTGCTTTGTTGTTCTTGACCGTATAGACGTAGGTACCCTGAGTTCCATGCTGAATTGAAGCCAGCGGAACCACGATGGCGTCCTTACGCACGGTCAACATCAAACGAATATTCACAAACTGGTTCGGCCACAGCGAAAGATCGCTATTCGGGAATTCGGCTTTCAATTGAACCGTTCCCGTGGTGGGATCGATCTGGTTATTGATCGTGAGCAGCTTGCCGGATGCGAGTTTAGTCGTGTCATCCCGGCTATAAGCTTCGACACCTAGCTCCTCACCACTTTTCATATGCTGAAGCACTTCCGGAAGGCTGTCTTCAGGCAGGGTAAACAATGTCGCCACAGGCTGGACTTGCGTGATGACCACCAGTCCAGTTGTATCCGCCGCGTGAACGATATTTCCCTGATCTACAAGCCGAAGTCCGACTCGGCCAGTCAAGGGAGCAGTGATCTTGCAATACACCAGCTGCAATTTCTCATTGTCAATCATCGCCTGGTCGGCCCGGATCGCTCCCTCCAGCTGTCCCACCAAGGCGTTTTGAGTGTCCACCTGCTGCTGCGCAACCACGCCTTCCTTGCGCAGTTCGTCGTATCGCCCGTAGTCCAGCCGGGCATCTTTGAGTGTAGCTTGATCCTTGGCAAGCTGACCTTCCATCTGCTCCAAAGCCACTTGAAAAGGTCGCGGGTCAAGCTCTGCCAGCAGATCGCCCTCGTGAACAAACTGCCCCTCGGTGAAATGGACTTTCATAAGCTCGCCATCTACACGAGTCTTCACCGTGACGGTGTTATAGGCTGTTACCGACCCGAGCCCTGACAGATAATACGGCACATTCTGTTTCAGTGCAGGCGCGACAGCAACCGAGACAGGCCCCAGCGCCGCTCCAGCCCTGCCGCCACCGCCGCCTCCCCCGGGTGCAGGCGCCGCCTTGCTCTCCGTCGCACCGCGGGTCTTATAGTAGTAATAGCCTCCGCCCGCTATCACCAGCAGGATAAGAAACCAGACCCAGCCCTTCTTCTTAGGCCGATCGGAAACCGCGTCAGGAGCATGGATTGCGGTCGATGATTGCAACTTGCCTTCATGCGAAGATTCTGTAATGGCCATATTCGTCCTGTCAGTTCGAATGGATTGTATCTTGCTTATACATTGACGTGCTGGCCCGGTGCCCGGTTTCGCTCTTGCATGACGAACAGGGAGGGTGCCGTAACCAGCTTAGGTTTGATGCACCAGTTAAAAGAAAATGTACGCCGGACCCCACGGCTTCCGCGAATCGCTACTCGCCTATCTCCAAGATAACGGGTCGGCAGTATATCTTACCTGGGTCATAAGCGCCCATGCGAAAGCGTGCTGAATTACGTCCCACTAAAGCCAATCAAAACAATCTCGGTTCACGCTCGAATCTCGGTCGAAGCGGTCGCACAAACGTACAGTTGGTAGCGATACCGGGATTCGAACCCGGATTTTGGCCTTGAGAGGGCCACGTCCTAACCCTTAGACGATATCGCCATATCGAACCAAACGTGCAGATCAATGCCGAACTAGTGGGATCCGCGTTCGTTAGGGAGCTACTGCCGTAACCCGACGGTTTACAATTTTCGCACGTAGACACGGGCGGCGCAAGCAATGCGTGGAAGGGATCGAAATTTTCCCGTAACAGCGCATTCCTGGATTTGGCTCACCCGATCGCTCGTCCCGTGAGCACGCCAAGCCAAACCGCGACGAAACCGAGAACCACGCTGAGAGAAACATTCAGGAAAGCAAACAGAAGCTCCCCGTCCCGGATGCTCTGAAACGTTTCCAATTCAAACGTCGAAAATGTGGTATATGCCCCGATAAAACCAATGGGAATCAGATACCGCCAGTTTGCGTTCCAGTGGGTTCTTTCGGCTAGAAACGTGACGACCAAGCCGATCAGGAACGACCCTGTGATGTTGATGACAAACGTTCCGTACGGGAAGCGAGAGCCCATCCGGCTACTGATATAGCCACCGAGCCAAAATCGTGCAATTGCCCCGATAAATCCCCCGAGACCGACCACCCAGTATTTGTTCATTGGACTCTCGCGTTCATCTAGAATCGCACGGCTAATTCAGTAGGATTAGGCTTCAGCCTGCCTGGGATTCTCTCGGAACTAACGCAAAGTCGAAACCAGACATACCGAATCCTGTCCTACTGAAATCGTCTTGGGATCGTTGCCGGAAGCATGACTCCGCGACAAGATCCTTGTCAGGAGTCATCATCTGTCCGGCACAAAGGACAGCGGTTGTATGGCGAACTCCATCGCCGTTTCCATCATACGGAGAGGACAAACGATGTCAACCCACTTCTAAAGATCACGTCTTCCTGGTCAATCGATTCACGCAGGAGTGATCGGATGCGATTCGGCCCTTGTATTAATCGGGTGCTGGGTGGGCACGATTCGCCGGTAGACGCGACACGAAAAAAATCGATTCCGGCAGGGTGCACAGCGATAGGCTGGAAAGTGCAGCCATCGGAACAGCCAGGCCATCGCACCCGAACCGTGCTCGCTGGAAATTCGCTGCAAGTCCATATTTCCACACATCCCGCAATGCACATACCCGACATACTTAACGGCCGCGGACCATGCATAAAACCGCAAGTCGCAGCCTCGACACCGCCAGGGCCGCAGCAATACGGCGCTCAGCAGATAGTCCTTGACACCCTTTCGGCGCGAACGCCGAGGGCTGTCGCTATGACACGACGGACAAATCAATTTCGCTTACCCCTGAAGCTTTTCAAAGGATACGGTACGTTTTGTCCGTAAGGCAAGTTCCATCTGCGCTAAATTGCCATGCCATGTAGAATATGGGACGAGGTGAAGGATGCCGGATTATACGGACGAGCACGCTCGCGCCGGGATCGAAACGAAACTGCCAAATCTGGATACATGGCTGAATCAATTCCCAGGCTACCGGATTGTGACACGCTATCCAGAATATACGTCGGTATGCCCAAAAACGGGGCTGCCCGACTATGGCACGATTGTCATTGAGTACGAACCGAAAAAGGCTTGCCTCGAGTTGAAGGCGCTGAAGATGTATTTGCTGGCTTATCGAGACCTTGGCATTTTTTATGAAAACGCGGTAAACCGAATGCTTCGCGACATCGTTAACGCGATCCACCCTGTTTGGTGCGTCGTCCGCGGGGAATTCACTCCGCGGGGCGGCCTGACCACGACCGTGGAAGCTCGCTGGCCACGAAACGCCGGCGGTCGCAGGGGATAGACAACCCGCGCACCCTTGTTGATAATCAAAACGATTCAGTTGATTTGGGCCATTTTGTGAACGCTGCTTCCGAGAAGACGAAGGTAGCGCCGGTTTGAAACTGGCCGCCGAGGAGAGATGTGATGAGTATTTCCCCGAATGTTCCTGAACCAAGTGGACAAATTGAGTACGAAGCGGCGAGCACTCCGCGATGGATCATTGTCGTGTTTATCCTGGCTTTTGGCCTGATCGGTTATGCGATCTACACGGGCAATGAAGCAAAGACCAAGCTGGAGACCGATCTGGCCCAGGCTAATTCCAAGGCAGCCGTGATGGCCGCGCAGATCGATCAAACGAATTCTCGCGTCGCCGACCTGAAGGGCCAGTTGGAAGTGACAACGCAGAAGCTTGGATTTACACAGGCGGAATTGGCGCAGGCGCGGACTCTCGCGCAAAATATCAAGCAATCGCAACAGGAATCCGACGCGAAACTGACCGCGCAGATCGGCCAGGTGAAACAAGATACCGACACGAAGATCGGCGCGGTGGCCACGGATCTGACCGGCGCGAAGGGCGACATCAGCTCGACGAAACAGGACCTTGAAGCGACGAAGGCGAAACTCACCAGCACGGTCGGCGATCTGGGAGTTCAGAGCGGCTTGATCGCGCGGAACCAGGAAGAGCTGGATCAACTAAAGCGCCAGGGCGAGCGCAATATTTTTGAATTGCACCTCACCAAATCGAAAACGCCCACGCGTGTCGGACCGATTCAGGTCACGCTAACCAAGACGGATCCAAAAAAATTCAAATACACCATGACGCTTATCGCCGACGACAAAACAATCGAAAAGAAGGATAAAACGGCCGATGAGCCAGTGCAGTTCTACATCAAGGGCGCGACTCGGCCCTATGAAATCGTCATCTTCGACGTGACAAAAGACAAAATCAACGGCTATCTGGCGACCCCGAAGGACATGGGAACCGCGAAAGCCCAGTAGAACAGGCTTCAACCCTGTTAGCTTTTGACTTTTGATTCGCTCGATCAATATTGATTTACGGAAAAAGCTCGATTCTCAAGCGCAATGATTTCGAGCGCCGCGAGGAGTTTTACTTACGCTTAAATAAAGTTCGGAGAGGTTCTTCACGCGCAGGACAAAATTCCCTACGATTCAAAACTCTTGAGCGTCGTTGCCATTTCGTGCAGCCGTCGATCCACAATCGCATAAACCGTATCCGGCTCAAACATCCCATTCGAATCGCGGTGCCCAGCTCTCACGCCCGTCAGAACTTCGATTCCTTCTTCCACGGTGGAAATCGGGAAGACGTTGAACTTGCCCTCGGCGACCGCCTCAATCAGGTCGTCGCGCAGCATCAAGTCCTCAATATTTTCCGCCGGGATCATTACGCCTTGCCGGCCGGTTAATCCAGACCTCACCTTGCAGACATCGAAGAAACCTTCGATTTTCTGATTGACGCCCCCAATCGGCTGTATGTCGCCCTGTTGGCTTACCGATCCCGTCACGGCGATGTCTTGCCGGATGGGCAATCCGGATAGCGCGGAAAGTAGCGCGTAGATTTCCGTCGAACTGGCGCTGTCTCCGTCGATCCCGCTGTAAGACTGCTCGAAACAAATGCTGGCTGCCAGCGAAAGCGGCTTATCCTGCGCAAATTTCGTTCGCAGGTAGCCGGCAATAATCTGCATGCCCTTGTCGTGGAAGCGTCCGCTCAAATTCGCTTCCCGTTCCACGTTGATCAGTCCCGCCTTGCCCAACGCCGCAGAAGCCGTGATGCGCACTGGCTTGCCGAACGCGTAACCGCCAATTTCGAGAACACTCAGGCCGTTAACCTGGCCCACCCGCGCGCTATCGGTGTCAATCATGATCGTGCCTTCCTCGATCATTTCCCTGATCTTGGTTTCGGTAAGGTTGTGGCGCTCGACGCGTTCCACGCGGGCGCGGCGAACATGAGACGCGTTAACTAACACCGCGCCGTCCTGACGGGCAATGTAAGCCGCTTCGCGCGCCAGGTCAGCCAATTCCGGAAATCGAGCGGTCACTTTGTTGCGCCGCCCGGCCTGCCGCACGCCATATTCGAGCATCGTGGCAACGGCGGTACGGTCAAATGGACCGATATTTTCCTGCTCGGAAAGCTGGCGCAAGCGGCCGCCGTACTGCCGCACGACCGCGTCGCTCATCACCATTTCTTCGTCGAATTCGACGCGCACTTTGAAAATTTTCCGGAAGTCTTCTTCATACTCGTACAACATCTCGTACATGTGCCTGTCGCCGATCAGAATGATTTTCACGTCGATGTCGATCGGCTCCGGTTTCAATGCCGACGTTCCGAACGGAAAGAACATCTCGAGCGGTTGAATTTCGAGTTTCCCGTGGTTCAACATTCGCTTCAGCGTGCGCCAGACGCCAGTCTCGGACAGCGCGTCCAGGGCATACATCACCAGAAATCCGCCGTCCGCGCGAAGTGTTGAGCCCGCTCGCAGGTCCATGAAATCCGAATTCCAGCCGCCTCGGTTATCGTAACTGCGCTGGATCGTGCCAAATAGATTGGTATACGTCGGCGTGGTCTCAAAAATGACGGGCGAGCCGTCTTCATCGTTGTGGGCGAGCAAAACGTTGACGCCGTAGACACGAAACGGATCGCGCTCGGGGGGGCCGGACCGCTGGTTGCCGTCGGGAGACGGCGCGCCGGGATCTTCTTCCCCCTCGCGCTCCTTGAATGGATCGAGGTTGTCGAGAATGTTGTGGCGCACTTCTTCCAGATATTCGGAAACCAGAGCGCCTGAATATTTTTCCTTGAGTTCCTCGATGAAGCCGTCGACCAGCACGGATGCGGCCTCCTGCTCGAGATAACTCAACTCGCTGGCGAGTTCGCGCGAAAGAGTCAGCGTTTTTCGGTAGACGACCGTAAATTCCTGGCGAAACTGTTCGTACTTGCGTTCCAGGTCCTCTGCGACGACCGTTTCCAGCTTGCCTTCGTGGACCATCTTTGGAATGTCCTCGATCGGCACCATCTGCCCTTCAAGGACCGGGAAAATTTCCGGCAGCGCGACCGCCCCGACCTGCATGTGACCCAGGGCAAACTGCTCGCGCGCAATCCGCCGCGTGAAATCATCCATCAATTCCTTTTCACGCACCGTGAAGCGGTCCACGATACGGCCCTTCTGACGCTGGAAGGGCTCGCCCTCGAACACCTGGGGAATTCTGCGGCGCAGGAATTCGATGCCGCTCTGCACATCTTTTTTGAAATTGTTGGCCTGCCCGCGCGGCAGGGTGATCAGGCGCGGGCGGTCGGGACTCTTGAAATTATTCACGTAGCAGCGGTCCAGCGAAGACTTCGCCGCGGGGTGAATCTGATTGATCACATGCGTGATGGTGCCGCCGCGGCTAGTCCCCGCGAGGCCGCAAACAAAAATGTTGTATCCGGGAGCGCTGAGCTCGACGCCCAGTTTCAGCGCGCGAAACGCGCGCTCCTGGCCAACCAGGTCGGTCACAGGCTCGGCGTCGGCCGTGGTTTCAAACGGAATGGTTGCGGGATCGCAGCTCCACCGCAACTTTTCAGGAGGTAATCCGGCGAGCAATTTGATTGATGAGGCCATCTTGAAGGCTTCGTGCTCCCCAGGCGCGCTACTCTAGCACAAGCACGGCGGCCGGCGCATTTGCACCGCGAGAAGAATTTCCACCATGTGCATCGTTACGAAGAACCTCCACGCCGCACTACGTTGGCAGGACGGGTTCGCGTCTCCCGCTTAGAATTCGTGTCAATCGCGCTCGTAACGTTCAGATGCGCCGCGAAATACAAATGGCACAACACTGTCTTAACCGGCGGCCTCCTTAGTCTTTGCGTCTGTCGCCAAGTACGCGTCGACGATCCCAACTGAAGTTGCGACAACGATCGGTCCCAGCACGATTCCCAGAACGCCGAATACCGCGATCCCGCCAAGAACACTGATGAAAACCAACAATCCGCTGAGCGAGGACCGGCCGCCCAAAAGGACGGGACGCAAAATATTATCGATCATCGCTCCCAACGCTCCGCAAATCGCAATCAGAACGAAAGCGCGCCCTGCATGCCCTGCTGAGAACAGCCAGATCGTCGCGGGAATCCATACAGGCCATGCACCCACCACAGGCAAAAGGGAGAGGAATGCCATTACAACGCCCCAAAACACGGGCGATCCCAAGCCCACAATCGCGAAGGCCCCTCCGCAAATAACGCCCTGGACAGCCGCGATCACCAGGCTCGTTGTGACGCTGGCGAAGATCAGCCCCTGGGCCTCCGTCAGCATTGTTTCCCGGGTGGATGCTTCGAATGGAAGGAAAACGCGGCACCGGTTCAGTATGGACTCGCCGTCTCGAAGGAAATAGAACAGGGCAAACAGCATCACAAAAAGCTCGAACAGAAAGACAACAATGTTTCGAAGAATGCTGCCGAACTCAGAGGCCAGATACTCCCCAAAGCGGTTGGCGCCCTCTCGTACAAGGCTGGGCAAATCGACATCGAAACCCTGCGCCACGAGATGCGAAGAAATCCATTCCCAGGCGTGACCTAAGCGTCCGTATTCTCCGGACTCCATTAAGGCCTGTAGGGAGTGCGCCGCGGCGATTCCCTCCCGAACGAACAGCATCGCCAGCAGAAGGACAGGCCCGATGAGAAGCAATGCCACACCGGTCGTTGTCGCCGTGGCCGCCATCGTGCGTCCCCATCTCCGCTCGAATTGCTGATTCAGAGAGTAGAAGATAACAGCGAAAACGGCCGCCCATCCGAGCGGCTCCAGAAACGGCTGAAACACGCGAAATACGAGGTAGGCCAAACACAGCACTACGCCGTAGAACAAAACATTGCTTAAACGGTCCTCGGAATTTTGCACCACGTTCTTTTCAGAACTCCCTCGCCCCGGCCAAGCCACATCGCTGCCCGTTCCCCTTATAACTCAGGTCGAGGCCGTTTAGGTGATTTCATTCAAGGTTGGTTGGCAAGAACACAGCCAACTGTCATGTTATGATCCGTGGGGTTCCGGTAGAACAGGCTTCAGCCTGTTTGCTCTTGACCTTTGTCAACGCAGTAAAATTCAAAAGCAAACAGGCTGACGCATGTTCTACTGAGGGAGAACCCCATGAACGATGCCGCAGCCTGCCGCCACCTCCGAACACAACTCGTCGCCAAAGATTCCGATTCAGAATACATCGAATGCCTCGATTGCGGCGCGATCATCGAATCCGCTGAGCGAACTGAGCAGCCTTCCGGTTTCGATGAATCGCTTTCCGACGCGTAGCAGTGGCCGATTGCAAAACGCGCCAGCCCGTCTGTATCACAAGCAATCGGCGCACATCTCAGGTTCTTGAACATGGTTGATCTCGAAGGCGCCAGGTAGCGGATCGGCCGTGGGCTCGGCATGCCGTGCCCCTGCAACTGCGACACTCCCGGAATTCATCGATGTCCATCGAATTATCGTGCGATCTCGGGTGGGTTTGCAAAAATCCGAGCTTGCACAAGTGGAGACACAAAACTGAGAGCGGAAAGGGAGGAGCGGAGATTGGCGATCCAGCGGAGGAACACGGTTCGCGAATCACGAATTACAAATCACGAATCACAATTCACTCGCCACAAATCACTGAATTCCCAGCATCCCGATAATGCGCGTTACATCCGCCGGGGACACGTCGTAAAGAGGCCGCTCATCTTCTTGTTCCAATTGTTCGCGCAGATAGTGTGCGGCGATATAGCTCGCCTCGCGGTCGCTCAAGTTGCGGCCCGATTTTTCGGTGAACTGAACGAACCCTTTATGCGCCAGGCCGACAATCGCTCCTGTGCCGTCCACCAGGAATTTCGTATCGACGGTATCGCTGTGGCGCGTGGCCACGCCGTTCCATAAATGGGAAAACTGGCAGTGATAGGTATGGTCGGTCAGACGCGAAGTGACGTCGAACGCTCCGACGAAGTCACTCATCGCCCCCAGATTTGGAATTCCAATCGAAGTGCTCATGCTCATTTGCTACTTTCCGTGGCCGATCGCCACCGGCTCGGCATGGGCAAAACTGCTGGCCGCCGCTGCAATCCCGGCTCCAATGGAAAGCTTTGCGCCCATATCGAGAAGGATTCTCTCGAGCACATCGAGAAACAGCAAAACGTTCCCACGCTGGCTCGAATACCCCATCAAGCCGACGCGCCACATTGTTGCTTTAAAGTCTCCGAGTCCGCCGGCAATTTCAATATTAAACTCGTTCAGCAAACGGCTGCGCACTTTCACGCTATCGATACCGCTGGGAACCATGACGGCTGTAACTGTCGCCAAGCGATCCGCTGGATTCTGAACGAACAGGGCGAGGCCCATCGCTTCCAGTCCCGCTATTAAGGCCATCTGATTCTGCCGGTGCCGCTCCCAACTCGCTTCCAGTCCTTCTTCCAGGACGATCCGGAGCGCCTCGTGCAGCGCATAGATAAGCGATACTGGCGGTGTATGGTGGTAGGTCCGGTCCTTACCCCAGTAATTCGTTACCATCGTCATATCGAAATACCAGCTTTGCACTTTCGTTCTGCGGTTGCGGAGCAATTCTTCGATGCGCGCATTCGCCGTGATTGGGGCCATGCCTGGAGGCGCGCTGAGCGCTTTTTGCGTTCCGCTGAAACAGATATCGATACGCTGCCGATCGACATCCAGCGGCACTCCGCCCAGAGCGGCCACGCTGTCTACAATCAGCAGCGCTCCGAGTTCATCGGCAACCTGGCGGAACGGCTCTATCTTCGTCACGACGCCAGTCGAAGTCTCCCCCTGCGCGAGGCCGACAAACTTAATCTTGCGGCCTTGGCCTGCTCGACGGACATCGTCCGGGTCCACCGCACGGCCAAATGGCGCAGACACTCGATGCACTTTAGCCCCGGTTCGGTCCGCGATGTCGGCCATGCGAGCGGAAAATATGCCGTTCACCGCGACAATCGCTTCATCGCCCGGCTCCAGCACATTTACGACAGCCGTTTCGATGCCGCCCGATCCAGAAGCCGAAACCGGGTACGTCAGGAGGTTCTGCGTCTGAAAAACCCCGCGCAACAGTTCTTGTACGCCGCCCATGAATTCCGTAAACCAGGGATCGACGTGTCCCACCAGCGGCGTGGCCAGTGCGCGGTAAACGCGCGGGCTAACGCAAGACGGCCCCGGCGTAAGCATCAGCCTTGTCGGCGGCCGCAATTCATCCATCGGATTCATCATGACATTAAACCTCAGTCTTCACTGGCATCGGAGTACCGCATCTCGGTCTCACGAACAGAAATTGTCCCAGAGCGTAGTTTGCTAGATTCCTCTCGTTCACGCAACGTCCAATATGGTAACGATCGCGCCGATCGTCACCATCCCCAGGAATTTTCACCACCGTTTCGGCATTCTCCGTGATCCTCGGTGTTCTCTGCGTTCTCCGTGTTGAACGGTTTGGTGAATCGGCGGGCAAGTCTTTAACACAGCGAGCACCGAGCGCACTGAGAAGAAGCATCCAGTTTACGTCGTGATATGCCTCCCGCTGTGTTATCTTCCCCAAGCACTGGCTCGAGCACTGGCCCAAGACCCGGAGGGGCGCAAAGAGATGGCGGAGAAACTGGTTCTGGTAGGAGTGATTCCCGAAATTGTCGTCATAGGTCCGTCCGAGCAGGTCGTCTGGCTATCCGATACGGCCAACCTGAAGATTGAATTCGACCCCAATCGTTGCCCGTTTCAATCGAATGTCTTCCAGGCCCCACCGGGCCGCCAACTGCAAAGCGGCCCCGCGCGCCCGGGCGTAAACCCGGGGGGTTACAAGTACCGCCTCTGGATGAACGACCAGCCGATCGGACACGGCGAGGTCATTCTTCGGGATAAGTGAACTTCAATTCCCAGCGGCACCGATGCGCCCGGTGTCAATCGAATCCGCCAAACCCCGGCGGACTGGCGCCAGGAGCACTGCGGGAACGCGTTTCTCCGGCGAGAGTGCGACATTGGACGACTTGCGGGGGAATTCAACGCGGCGATCCAGTCGCAATCCTGCCTCCCTCACGAGTTCCCCGGAAAATTCCGGGTCATCGGAGTGCTCGACCCCCCAAAACCACAGACGTTCTTCCTCTTGTTGGAGGAATTGCAGGGTTTCTTCCAGCTTCTTCATCGCCCGGTCGAAAGTCGATGCGAGGAAATACACCGGCAACACCCAACCCTTCCTCGCGAACATCGCTCGAACCCGAACGCAATACTTTCCGTTCTGGTTTACTTCGATCGTGCATTGATATTCATTCCGATCGTTCACTTTTACCATCATCTCGCCCCCTCAGTACCTTTAATTTGCGTCCCATCTATAATTGCCTATAAGCTAGCCCTTAGATTGGCACCCAATGCTCGATGGCCTTCTTGGGATTCGGGGCTCGACCTGGAGCCTTGCGGAATGATTAGCGATCATGGCTCGCTGAAAGCCCCGACCGAAATCTAAAAGACGGAATCCCACGAGAGGTATCACGCAATGGGAAGTCAGCAGCCCCTCTTTGTCTTGCCCCCTGGCGTGGAGCCTGAAGCTGCGGACATAAATATGCTACCCTCCGGCGAGGCCGAACGCAAGCCTCGCCGGATAATTTATAAAGCGCTTGTTTTATTAAAGTTACGTGCTATGCGGGTGTTGTAAGACGCTTCAAATTTTCCTGGTTGACGCGCAACTTGCCTTCCTGCTGAAGGCGCGTTTTGAGCGAGGTTCGGAACAATTCGTACGCAGTTTGCCGTTTTTGCTGCAAAACCTGGTCTTCGATTTTCGATTTTTGCTTCGCAAAGTCATCCTGATTGACCGGATCATGCTGAGCAACGCGGTAAACCGCCCAGTTCGCCGCGACAGCTGTGGGGTCGCCGACCTGATTCACCGTCATGTTGAAGGCGGCAGCGAATTGCTTCGCGCTTCCAAGATCCGGGATCGAGCTGCTTCGAGCGATTGGCTCGGTGGTTTTCATTTCGAACCCAAGAGCTTTCGCGGCGGCAGCGAAATTCTCGCCCGACTTGGCTCGCTTCGCCAGTTCATCCGCCCGAGTCTTGGCCAGCTCCACCGCTTTTTCGTGGCGGAAGTCAGTTACAACGCGGTCATGGACCTCGGCCAGCGCGGCCGGATGGGTCGGCTGAATATCTTTGACGCTCACGACAACGAATCCACGGTCCGTATGGATCGGAGCGCTCACGTCGCCCACTCGCTGACGGAATATCGTGTCGAGCAACGCGGGCGAGTTCCCCAATTCAGGGAGCGGCTGGTTGGCCTCGACCAGTTTCGCTTGTCCGGTCGTCATATTGAACTTCTTCGCCAAATCATCGAGAGGAACGCGCCCTCCCCGGCGAATCTCCTCGGCAATCTGATCGGAGGCCGTATCGCCCAGCTGCTCTGCTTTTTCCTGTTGTAATTGCGCCAGGATGGCGGGTTTGACCTCTTCAAGAGTCTGGGTTCGGGCCATCTGACGATCGATCACTTCGATGATATGGAAGCCATACTGCGTCTTGACGAGGTCCGAAATGGAGCCCTTGGGCAGACTGAACGCAGCAGCCTCAAATTCCGGAACTGTCTGTCCTCGGACGATCCAGTCCAGGTCCCCTCCCTTGTCCTTGCTCGTGTCTTCGGAGTATTGCTTGGCCAGGTCGGCGAAATTTCCGCCATGCTTGGCTTTATTGAGGACGTCTTCGGCCTTTTTCTTGATTTCGGCAACTTCTGCATCGGTCTTCCCGACGGTCTTGAAGAGAATGTGGGCGACGTGAGCGCGGTCCTCGAGCTTGTATTGGTCGACGTGAGCCTGGTAGTAGACCTTGATCTCGTCGTCGGTCACCTGGGCGCGCTGCTTGAGTTGCCCGAGATCCAGCAGGGCGTAATCCACGGTTCTGCGCTCGGGAACAACGTATCGGGCCTTGTTCTTTTCGAAATACGCAGCCAAGTCGGCGTCGGATACTTCCACCTTGGATTGCAGATCTTCCGGTTTGATCAAGACGTAGTCAAGCTTGATCTTCTCATTCTGACGGCGGAATTCAGCCTGGACCTCGTCATCCGAGGTAGTGATGCCATCGGTTACCAGCTCCTGGAATTTCTGCTGGAGCAATTCGTCTTTCACCGCGGATTCGAATTCAGGCACGTCCATCTGAAAGCGCGATTGCACTTCCGCGGAATAGCGGTCCATTCCAATGAAGGTATCGCCTGAATAGGCCGTGGGCACGAGCTTGCGCAGCAAATCGGCGTGCTCCTGGTCGGTGACGCGCAGGCCGAGGCGATCCGCCTCCAGGGCCAGGCTCTTACCAAAGATAAGCTGGTCGAGGACCTGCTGTGCATACAGCGGAAGCAAGGTGGAGGGAATCTGTCCGTTGCGCGCGATGCGCGTCAATTGCTGCTGAACGTCAGACATTGAAATTGTCTGGTCCCCAACCTGCGCCACAATTTCGGTCCCAGTCAGTTGCGTGCCGGTATCCTGCGGCACGAGATATAGAAGCATCCCGAGGCAGATAAATGCCAAGAAGACCCCGAGTACGATCCGGGTAATCATTTTCTTTTTGCGAAGAGCGTCAAACACGTTCGAAAAGCCTCCCGCACGGCACAGCCCGAGTTCAGTTCGGAATGAAAGGAAGACAGGCTATTGCCGCACCCATAGCAAAGCAAGGCATTATAGAGGAGCGGAGTCCATCACTCAATCTCTATGTTATTGGACGGGGTCCGGCGTTCGAGGGTGAGCCCAACCCAGCCCCCACGAGCCTGCCGAAATGAAAGCAAGACAGGCCACTGTCGATTCAATGTTCACAAAAAACCCGTATGGCAAGGTGAAGTGATTCCATCTAGTCTCAGGGATCTTGTCTCGCAAGCGAACGAATATAGTCGACCATCAGCCAGGCTTGTTGCGAATCCACCTTCCGCTCATAGCCGGGCATGTTCCCTTTTCCTTTGTTCAGGATGTAAAAGAGTTCGCCATCCGTGAAATCTTTTAGCGAGTTCCGGTCCCGCCAATCGCGGCAGTCATATCGCGAGGCCCCGGACATGAAGCCCTTTCCGTTGCCATTCTTCCCGTGGCACACGGCACAATCGAGTTTGAGATAGACCTGGCTCCCGTCCGCGATTAGGGAGGCGGTCGGTTTGACCGGATTTTCACGGCTCGCCTCTTCCGGAGGAATCTTGAAATCCGCGCTCGGTGTTTCCTTACAACCTGCCAGGAACAGACAGACCAGAAAACAAATGGCGGTAGCTTTTATTTGCATCCAAAGACCCCCCTAGCGTTCCAGCGTCCGTCTCGGTATAGGACACGGTCCGCAATCGCGCCCGAAGCCAGACTAGCAGCGCGCATCTCATTTTTCAGTGACGCATATCACTTCGGCGATCCGGATTCCCAGCGAACAACGCGATTAGCAAGCTCGCGGAACCAAGCGAAATTATAATGTACACTGCAACATACACCGAGTTCCTCGAGTCATTGGGTTCTGTTGGGGCTGGAATGTTTCTAAGTAGCGAGACTATTTGACAGCAGGAGGAGTTCGGATCGCGTACGCGCCCCGGCACATGCGGCGCCTGCTAAACCGAAAGTTTCGCACAAACGGACGCTATCTCAACTTGCCTATCGAGCCGCTATGCCGCCGGAATCCGTTGCGTGCCGCGCTTCAAAAGCGCTTGCAATCTGCGTCGGAGGGTGGGTTCCGGCGACGGCCGGCATTCGGCGGCTAATTTCGCCGGCTGTATTTGACGAGCCTGAAGGGCGGCAGCTAAACAGAACAACCATTCCAGTTCGGCGTCGGTATTAGCAAGGAATGACGGGCTGGACTTCGGGACCATATGGCCTCCTGGTTACCGCTAATTCAACCCACAAGCATGGAAAAAGTTGCGCGTTCTAGACCGAGGCTATCGCGCCGTCGCATCGTTTGTGCTCGCTGTCCGGCGGGCATCAACTCGTTCGGGATAGTACCACTATATCTATTATGGCAACACAGAGTTTTATCGAGTTCGATAGTCGGCGCCGGGCACACGGACGCACTCGGTCCCAGTGAGGAGGGGTCATCGGCAGTACAGGCTCCCTGCCCGTGTAAACTGAACGCGCCCATCAGCCGAACCTGATGGATCGGCGTCCATTCAGCCTGGGCCGTTTCCTCTGTCCTCGCGGAAATTCCGCCGCCGCAGGCGATTGCAGTCCGGACAAACCTGCTGACTTAATACATATAATATTAAGTACTTATTAGTCACTAAAACGTCTGCGGAGTTGCAGGGCCGGCGATTCAAAAGAAAGCCGCGCCCGATCCACTCGCGGCGCTTCGGCCAATTGTTACAGCGCGCATGTTTTCTTCATGCAGTATTTACATTCCTTCACTACCCTGTAATCCTCCCGCGCTCTGTCTGTAACGTTGCGCCAGTACTGTCTCGCGTGCTGCCCCGGTTCCGTTCCCCGCCGCGCGGCCCGGCGACGATTCCGGCGCGTCCTGCTTCCTGCCGGTGAAGATGAACTCCAAGTCACAAATTGTTAATCGAAACTTTAAGAGGAGAAGATTAATGACAAGAAAGCTAAAGTTGAAGTCACTCGCCGCGGTACTCGTCGCCGCGTTCGTGGTACCTCCCGGGTATGCCAATGAGGGAGCAGTACCGACAGGCGTGCCGCATCTCGACCATGTTTTCGTGATCATGATGGAAAATCACGGATATTCCCAGATCGTTGGCAATCCAAGCGCCCCGTTCGCCAACCACTTGTTTGGCACGGCGAATGTAGCCACGAACTATTTCGCGGTGGGCCATCCAAGTCTGACGAACTATCTGGAAGTCAACGGGGGTTCCAACTTCGGGGTTCGCTCGGACAACAATCCCGACTGGGGAAACACCAATTGCCAGACAAATCTCAGCACTGGCATAGCCAATACCGACTACCCCGCCAGCCCAAATGTCTGCCCGATCTGGGGCACCGGCACTGACGCGGGGACTCCCGCCATCGACCTGACAAATGAATGCCCAAATCCGGCCACGCTGGATCCCTGCCCTCCGGGACTGCTCGACCTTAACGGGACACTGTCGGTCCCGGCAGCGGCGAATATCTCGGGCAAGACGATTGCAGACCAGCTTACCGAAAGCGGAATGACGTGGAAGAGCTACCAGGAGAGCCTGCCGTCAACCGGCGCCTACGGGGTCAATTTCGCCGACGGCTACTTTACCAATAACAGCAACATTCCATCCGTCATTGCTGGAGAGACTCAG
>JBEKCU010000018.1:0-28157 GCA_050014735.1 Candidatus Acidiferrales bacterium
AAGTGCAAGGTATTGAACGGGCCTACCGCGACCGGACAGCACTGTCCGGAGGGTTGGACAATGTACCCCGTGCCGGGTCCGAAATTCGCAGGGACCGATGCCCAAGCAGACTGGCATTACCTCAATTGGGTGGATCGGTATAACACGCTTGGCTTAGGCACTGACGCCCAGGTGGTATTAGGAACAGGCTCGGATTCGCTTAAGATCTTCAAGCCCGACACGAAAGAGTGGTACATCGTGCGCGTACCCTATCCCATGGGGTTCTATACCCGTGACCTCGATGGGCGAATCGACGATACGAAAACCGGCTGGAAGGGGCGCGGTCTCTGGGCATCGACCGAGACGCGCGTCATCTGGCATGCCGAGGGTGGCAAAGGCCAAGTGCCTCAAATGGTACACGTTCAACTTAGGCCTGACCCGCTGGCGAAGTAAACCCAGTTTCAGCGTGAAGGCACTGATTGAGGGCTTCAGCTGGGCTAAAACGGGTGCCAATACGAGTCCCCTTCACGGATAGCCGTGAGGGGGACTAGCGAGGCCACCGATATCCGGCCAATTCTCTGACGTTGAGAGTGCCAGGGGAACCACACAGCGTAGCCAGAACGGAAGGAGAAAGTATGCGGACAAGAACAATTGCGGTGCTGGGTGCGATTAGCATGTTGGGTTTGGGTGGCATTGTCGCGTACAGTCAGCCGGGAGGTCAGGCACCTACAGAAATTAATCATGGCCAAAAAGCTCCTGACGCCCCGACGGACAAAACTGCCTTCTGGAGCAGCGACGACATTCAGGCAAGATGGAAAGACAATGAACTCCGGAAGGCTACGAACTCCCGGCTATTTAACGGACCGATGAACGAAAGCGCGAATGTTCGTATCGTCATCGAGGGCGATGGCCCGCTCGTTCATCCGAAAACAGCTGACCTTTGGATTGTGCAGGCGGGGACAGCTACCGCCGTCACGGATGGAGTAGCTGTAGGTCCAATTGTACCGTCCGGTCAACCTGGCGATCTAAGGGCCAAGTCGATCACGAACCCTACGGAACGAAAGGTGCACGCAGGCGACATCCTGTACGTTCCACCGGGCGTCCCTCACTACTTCAAGGACATAAATGGGTTCCGGGCATTTCTGATCCGGTTCGATACTATATTCGATCCTAAATAAATCGGTGCGGCGATCCGCTCCTTTCAGAAGGAGACGGAAGGCACGGCATGTGGTGCCCCCTACACCTGCAAAATCACTTAAATACGCAAATACGCCGATATCGATTGACCGCGCGAGTGATCTCAGGTGAGTTCGCTACAACGTCGGGTTAAATCTTCCAATCACAAGCCTCATTTCAATAAAAAAGGGCCGCGAATCGCGGCCCTTTTTGCATCAAATACGAAACGTTGCAGCCTTTCCGTGTCAGCCTTTACCTTCGTTGCGTACGAGCTACCAACTAGGGTGAACGGTTCTCTAGCTACGGAGTATCGTTCTTCTCTGGATCTCCCGTTGCCCGAAGCGGCCAGAGCGGGCGGCATGGCTCGGGATCCCACTTGGAACCATCGGGTTCTTTCTTGAATTGGCCGCTGGTGATCATCGGCTCGTTCAGATACTTGGGATCGTCGACAATCGATGTCACGATCAAGTATCCAGCGCCCTGGGGACCGTGGGGATAGAAAACATTGTAATACTCGGTGAGCGTTGCATTCTCGCTGTACGGAACTCCGTTCTTGCGCAGGTAGCCGGCCTTCAGGTGCGTCGTCACCACTTCCAAATCGCCGCCCTTGCCGGGTCTGGGGCCTCCCACGGCGGCTGGGCCGCCGAATTGAACCTGTTTTTCCCATTTGGCTGTTGAATCGCCCTGCCACGTCGGCTGGCCGCCTTGCCATTTCGAACCGTCGAAGTGAAACTGCCGCTTCTGCATCCCGGCATCGGTATCCATTTCCAGCGTATTGTTATCGGCCCAGGTGATGTGCAGCCGTTCCGGTATGCGCATGATATTGCCCGCCCCGTACGCCTTGCAATCGTTTCCTTCCGCTGTGTCCTTTGCCGGGTCCCAACTGTTAGCGACCTTCCTGGCCTCGGCATTCAGGGGCAGGCTGGCATAATCGCCTTTGGCTGGCGTAATCATTCGCCACCGCCAGTCTTCATCGACGATAGCAACCCAGTAGCCCGTCATATCGATCAGTGCGGAATCTTTACCGGTTGCGACAGGCTTCGCGGCTGCGGCCGGGGCTTGTCCTGCCTTGGCGCCGTGCAGCGCAACAAACGCGAGCAGCAATAGCCCTGCGGAAGCAAAATACAAAATCGATCGACCTTCAAGTACCCGGCGCTTGGCGATCATCTCCCCGCTCCTCATTAATTTTTACCTTGTTGAACTTTGTCCTTGGCAACTTCGTGATACACGGTCTCGATAAACTTATCGGGGCTCCAAGGACCGGTGCTGGCCCCATAGAGGGGGTCATAATCAAAACTGGGCTTCGCTGCCTTGACTTGATCCAGCTTCATGCCCTTCCGCACCATGTCTTGAACCCGTCCGCGTATAATGGTCAGCATGTCCCGATAGTTCACCACGTCGTTTCTATCGCAGAGCCAACCGTGGCCGGGGATTATGTACGTACCGCCCTCTTCGTTGTCCTTCGGAACCATCAGCGCAATGATGTCGTTCAGGGCGTCAATCTCACCGTTGAGGGTACCGCCTTTATCCGTCTCGATGTCCGGATAGCGCATCGGCGAAAATATTTCGCCAGCGCTAAGTACCTCCGAACCACGAAAAAAAACCGTCGTGTCGCCATCGGTATGCGCAGCCCTCACATGGGCGAAAATTACAGGTTCCTTATTGAAAATCTTGGATCCTTCATCCCCATAAGTAACCGAGGTGTTTTTAGCCAGGTTGCCGACAATAACCCGGGTCATTGTGTTCGCGTGGCCGATGATCGTAGCACCGGGTTCCAGTCTGGCGTTGATGGCTGCCGCTGACACTTCAGGATCCCGGCCGGGAGCATCCGCGTTGGGCAAAGCCCATCCTGCTGCGGAAAATTTAGCATTTCCGCCAATATGGTCCGGGTCAGAACTGGTATTCGCGATAAAAAGGATAGGCAAGTCAGACACCGACTGAATCGCGGCAATCGCATCGTCGCCGAGTTCCGCAACCCCTGTGTCCACAATGACGATGAATGTCTCACCGACCTGCACCGTGATGTTATTGAGGTCCGGCTCAACCAGCATGTACACGTTGCCTTGGACGTGCATCACATGGACTTTTGCGTTGTCAGGCTTTGCTGCCTGCGGGGCACGTCCCTGGGCCGCGGCCGTACCACCGGCAACGCAAACGATCGCCAGCACGAGCGCGAGAATCGCACGCGATCTGCTGGCACCGATCGGAGAGTTCCGTTTCATTGCGCCCCCTTGGCCGATGACATCTGAGTCTTGCTTACAGCCATTGTTGCAAGTTTCTTCTGGTATTCCGGGTACATCGTTTCCGCGCCACCTCGGGTTGCTTCGTGCGGCATTCCGACTTTATCCGCCCATTCATACAAGAACTGGTTCTGTCCCGGCAGGTGGTACGGTACCCAACCTTTCTCGTGCTCAACCTCGACTCCCTCGACGCACAAATTGGGCAAGATCAAATTATTTTCCGCTTCGACCCAATCCGACGTGCGGACAAGGGGCTCGGTCAGGTAAATCGGATCTTCCACCATCGTAACCAGCGTCAGATATCGATGGTGACGAACGAGGTATTCGATCAGCGTTGCCCGGTCGCTGCGCGCGAGTCCGTTCCGCCGAACCCAGCCCTCTTTAAGGTGGGTCGTCGTTATTTTTAGAGCGTCCGCTTCCCATTCCCCCGTGGAAAATCCCTGCCACGTATGGGCAGCCCACGCGGGTGGATGAGGCCGGCCGTCCATGTAGATGGTCCGATGGGGCAACATCCAGGCCGTCGTAATGTTCCACGCCTTTACGCCCTGCGTTAGAGGGTCTATGTCCGTCCAGACCCGCAGTGCTGCAGGCCCGCGGGGAGCGTAATCGGCGGGGTGAGGCTGACATTGACGCTCCACCACCGCCCATTTCTCCGCGTCCCAGGTGTCACCCCGCATGCGATCCTGATCCGTGATCGGCATGCCGGTGTAATCGCCGATCCATGGACCGGGACCTCGTTCCGGCCGATCCTCAAACATTTTCTGGTTCCATTGGCCTGACAATTCGTTCTGGGCCAGGGCGGGCCGGGACACCAGCGCGGCGATAAACAGCAGCAGGAATGACAGCCCACGAATTCGATAACGGCTAGATGGCATCGCAATCTCCTTTACCGGAGGGTAAGACTTCGATTCTGATTTTCGGAATTGAGTTCAAATCAAAACGCAATGACAAAGGTTCGTCATTTGATTGCGAGAATAACACAGGAAGATTTATGTGCGCAACCAACGGATCGAACTGAGTAATTATATCTCGATGGGCCAGTGCGAGAATACATCGCGGCCCGCGCACGTAGGAATCGAACGAGTGTCAATTCGCTCATTTTCAGGACAGAAGAAATGAAACAGGTGCAAATTGAAAAGGCGCCAGGGAGTTGACTCCCCCAGCGCCCGACCTACGAAAACGTTAATGTATTTCTGCCGCCTGACAACCCAATTGAAGACGCCTTCTCAACTTACGCATTGCCATGGCGCCAGAATCTATTGGACAACTCCCTCCCACTTCCAACCATCCGAGGGGCGAAGAATGCTGCTCATCCGGATTCTGTGGTCAGCCGGATCGCGCCCTGGATTTCCGCTGATAATCACATGGTCGCCGGGCTTCAAGGTGTCCCGGGTCACGCCATCATGGCTCAGCTGCGCGCCGCCGCCCCACTCGACCGCCCACGTCACTACCTCTCCCTTGTCGTCTGGCCCCTCCACCTTCACAAAGGAATGCGGGTTCCGGTACATGAACTCAACTAGCTTGCCTTCGATCGATACTCTCTTATCGACCATATAGGTCGCAGCAAAAGAGTGGTGAGCCGAAACCCTTGCCACTAAAATCGAGCCTGCAACAATCGTCAAAATCAGAAGTTTGCGCTTCACGGCGATTCCTCCTAGGGGATGTCGAAGTATGCCAATTAAGTTTAATCGTGTCAAGAACGCCGAGCAACTTTCGTCATCTCGACACTGCCCGTGTCAATTTTTTGACGCGCGCGGGTTAGGTGGCGTTTCAACGAATTGTTGGAAGATTGGGGTTAGCTGCGGGTGGTAACGAGGCGTTGCGGTTCGCCGCTGTTGAGAACATGTCTCAACCGTTCGCACGCCTGTTCGAGGCAGCGGTGGAGTTCGTCCACGCCCTTTGTGTCGTTTGTCACTCTGCCTGCCTCCAGATCGGCAGTCAGATCTAGACAAAGATTGGTGGCGCGGCGAATGCGCTCCGCCACCAGCACGGCGATGATCTCTTCTTCGTCGCGACCACGCAGTTGGTGTTCGCGTAACTGTTGAACCGCCATAGCCGCGGTGCGAATGTAATCGACCGTGTCGCGGAATTCGCTCAACAGTCGCAGGTCCATTCCCTCGGAGCGCAGGGCCTTCTCGAGTTTTTGGAGCTCCACACTGGTTTTTTTGACCTGGAGATTCACACCCCAAAAACTCTCGCTCGGCGTAATCAGTTCCACGACGATTCCCCGCGAGACGCCTTCTCTTGAACTGGGAATAGCCAGCACGCGCGCGTCGGCCGCCTCCGCGGAGAGACAATTTGTCATGGAAATCCTGCTGCCCACTTCCGGATAGACGTGCATTTCCAACTGGCCGCCATTTGCATTCACTTGCTTCGCAATCGCTTGTTCCGTGACGATGGCGCCATCGAGACCGCGCCAACTCGCTTCGATTGGGATCGAGACCAGGAATCGATTGCTCTTTCGACGTTCCACCTTGAGGCCGTCAGGGCTAGTTCCACGCCTTGCCATAATCTTTAGTTCCCTTCCCAACCGGTCACTGCAAGCAAACCGTGAAATGATACGTATCCAATCGCAGCATAAGCGGACGTTCCGAAAATTACTACTGTACGGAAGTACAGGCGAACGAACACGCACTCGTGCGAGAGGTGCCTGGAGGCGAAGAAACTATTGGGCGGGCGCCGCCGCATCCATCGTGACGCGCGCGGGTATCGGACGATAGCCGCTTCGAGTGCGGATGCGGTATTTTCGCAATTTCGGATCTTTCAGCTTTACCGTGATGGCGCGCCACCCTCGATTTGGATTGGGCTGAGGATAGTAGCTAAGGTAGTACAAGTGCGCTAAGTCATCACGAATCGAGGCGAAGGCATCGCGCTGATCTTTCCAGCTCTTTGCAAAATAAGCTTCACCTCCGGTACTTGCCGTCATACGTCCAAATACATCGGCGGAAGCCGGATCGAGCTTAGCTTCCCGCGTGCTGATCATGTAAATCGGAATGCCCAACGACTGCGCCAGTTCATCCACATCTTCCGGAGCGACCATGCTGGAATTGTCCGGGCCATTGGAAAATACGACGACCACTTTTCTCCCGGAGTATTGCGAGGCGTCTCTTAATGTCATCAGGAGAGCGTTGTAAAGCGCGGAATCATCCCCGTTGACGGTGGATCGCACGCCGTGCAATACCTCCGACCGGTCCGGCGTGAGCGACGCAGCCCTAAAAAAATCGCGGCTATATGAGTAGAACGCCACCCGGTATGGATTATCGAGGGACCTGACGAATTCCGCGATGGAATCTTGCGCAAAAACGAAGCCGCGGTCCCGAAACATGTAATTGCTGGTATCGAATAGGATGAAAACATTAGACCCGCTTACTGCGGAAGCGATTCCCTCCAGAGAACCCGATTGAGCGCCACCGTGCGGCGCGTCTCCATGATTCTCCGCAGGCGCCGGACGCGCACTCAATCCCTTGGGAGTATCGGCTACCTGCGCAGTTTCAGGCGTTCCGCTACCTTTCGTGGCGCCGAGTAGGTTCTGCGGGCCTTCGTTCCCCTCTTCGAATGTGGCCACGTTTTGCGAAATCCCGTCCTCAGAGATTATGAAATCAGAAGGATGCAGACCAGTGACATAATTCCCTTTGATGTCGGTGACAGCCACATTCAACTGCACCATGGCTACGACTACCCGGATGACGTTTTTGCCGTTGTCCTGATCGCGATCCTGCGCGGCCATCCAGACAGCGAATCCGGAAAGGAGAATCAGCACCGTCATTGACGCCATCACGTATCGTTTTGCCATAAGCTCCTCACCAAACCGCGCGGTGGTATTTCGCGAACCTCATTTTGCAATCAAAAAATCTCCACGCCGCTCGATTAGAATCACTACAACCCTGGATTGGGGCTGCTTTTCGAAAGCGCCGCGTTTTTACCCTGCCGGAATTCTTCTCCAGTTTCCCTCATCGCGCGAAGCGCCGCAGGCCAATCCTCGAGATGCGTGGCGAAGGTCCGTTCGACCATGCGACGCGTCAGCTGGGGTATTAGCCGGTTCAACATCGCCGGCGAATATCCCATCTCGTCCGCCAGGCGGGCCCAATACAAATTATTGGAATCCCAGGCTTCAGCCATCAGGCGGCTGGAGTAATCCTGGAATGTCGGAAAAGGTTTCAGGTCCATCAGTTCACGCGCGTAATTCTGCGCCAGCGCCGGATGCGGCACGCCAAAATCCAGGGACAGCCTGGTCCAACTGGTTTCCGCGGGCAAACGCAGCACAAGGTCATCCAATTCCTTCCCAGCGACTCCCCAATTCACCATTTCTCCGGAGTGCCTCCGGCGGAACTCGGTCGCCAAATACAAGGTTTCGGCGGGCGCTACTTCGTCAAGCGCTTCATCCGGATGTCCGGAGTGGAGCGCCTTTTCTACTTGCTCCGCGCGCTGCGGAAGCATGCGATTGGAGAGGATGCTCATGACCGTTTGGCGCATTTTTTCGTCTTTCGCGGCAGAGTCGAGAAGTTCCTCGCCGGCGCGCTGATACAGCGCGACTGCATGCAATTCGTCGCGTGACACTCCCCACCACCGCGGCAACACCGCACTGGTCATCAGGCCCGGCACCAGATCCTCCCAGATGAGGGACTGAACGTTTTGGGGAACGATGAAATCCTGCTCCACTTTCGCGAGCACGTAAGGCAAATCGGCCAACGACCCGATCAGGTGCGCTCCGCCGCTGGCAGTCCATCCACGGCCAAACAGGCGCGGGGAGCGCCAAGTCTGCTCACCGGCCGTCGCCGCTTCCCCTGAATAATCCCCGCCCGAAAAATCATGCGAGCGGACGAACAGCGGGTTGCTGTGGATCATTTGAGCGCCCGGTGGCTCATAGTACGCATAGTTGAGTCCTACCAGGGTGTCCCGCAAGAAAGGAGTGAGCAGGCCACGAGCCTCGCGTAATTCCGCGGGTGAGCCCGGCCCTTTGATCACTCTGGTCAAATCCGTGCGCATCTGCAAGACCGTGTGGCGATTGCTGTAAAGCCCCGAGGCGAGTTCGCTTCTTTCGCGGGTCGTGAAAAGCGGTTTGGGCATCTCGAAGTCCCGCAACTCCCCGGCGAGAGACAGCAGCGAACCGCCAACATCTTTCCCCTTAGCCATTTCATCGAGACCGTCGCCCAGCTGGAGAAGCGTATCGAGGGAAACGAGGCGCTGATCTTCCAACACCTGGCGCATCCGGCTGGCCATGTCCGAACGCAGCTCCTGGCCTTCTTTGCTGGTCTGATCGGGACCGGCCAGTACGGCCATAAACTGGTCCTGCGAAATTCCTGGCCTTCCCGTTGCGGCCCGCGCGATTTCCGCAAAAGCCGTTTTGCCGGCATCAAAAACCTGCGGTGGCGATTTGACGGCACCGAACGAATTAACAATTTTCTGCCAGGAGTCATTCAAACTTGCGCTTGGAATCTCTGCCTGGCGCGCCAGGATTTGCCAGAGGCCGATATTGGCTTGAAACATGCCCAGCGCGTCGGCTCGTGTGAGGCGGTCCGGAATTTGACTGATATATTCCGCCATCGTAAGAAAACTGGTGATGGAGGCGTCATTGAGCGCGTGAAATTCGGCGAGCATCGGATATTGATCGCCAAATCGCTGATATTTTTCGGCCAGCAAATGGACCGTCTGAACGTTCAGGCGTTGTTCGGGAGTGCGCCCGCGGTCAATTTCATTTACCGCCAAAAATGTATGCAGCGCCCCTTCCCTGGAGGAATCCCTGGAAACTCCGATCATCCCTTCCACAATCTGATCGGGTGAATTTAAGCGCCCGGCCCTCTTGGCCCACTCTTTCAAATTCTTGGAGTCGGACTTGCGCTTCAGGATGTCCTGCCACACGTCAACGTTGCCAGGAATATGCGGCTGCCCGCTGGGTTCCAGTTGGAGCCTCGTGACGAGAAGAAATAGTCCCTGATCCGGCCGGAACGAATGTTTTGTTGGAGGCGGAGAAATTTCTTGTCCGCGAAGCGCCTCATAATTTCGGGCCAAACGATGGGAATCGGTAAAGTAAAGTTGTTGCGCGGGAGCGGCGCGAGACAGCACATCGAAATACGCGGCTAGCCAGCCCTCATCTTTCGCTAGAAGCCGGGCAATAAAATCCGCCGGAGAATTCGGGCTGGCGCCAACAAGTTCTTTCCAGGAGGATTCCGCGGATGCCCCGCCGGGCACGATTACGCGCCCGGCCCGAACGCTGATGTGGCTTCCAAAAAAATCAAGGGCAGGGGCCGACGGCAGCAACTTCTTCGGTCCCAACGTTTGCCATAAGAAAAGTGCGGTTTCGTTATCGACGCGCGATAGTCCCCAATAGAGACGAGCCAAATTTGGATCGCGCAACAGGGAATCCACAATTCCCCGATTGGCATTCTTTTCGTTCAGCAGCCAATCGCTTTCCTTAAATAGGACGGGAACTTTGGTGGGAGAATACGGAACATCCAAAGGCTTGCCGCCCCGCAGTGTTTCTTCCAGCTCCGCCAGCGGGAACCCGGAATCAATCGTCAGAAATGCCCTGTTTGCGTCGGCAGTTTCCAGAGCAGCGTCAGGACCGCAGGGCTTTTGAAGCCGGTATCCGAGGATGATAAGAAGCGGCTTGGCTTCGTCGCAATTGGAGACATGTATCACTGCTGACTTCCCCGCCAACGCTTCCAATTCCCTTGCCTGATCCATGTACCAATTCACAAGGATCAGGAATTGCGTGGGCTTGCCGCCCTGATAGCCATTCACAACGATGTTGCGGGCAAGTAGTGGTAAAACTTCGTCCAAGGAAATCTTTTGGCTGATCGCCGTCATCCGTAGGAACGAGCGGAGAGGACCGGGAATAGCCGCTTCATTCGTTTGAGGTAAGTTTACTCCGGCAGAAGATAGCGGCGGGCTTGATGTTTCGGAGTGGGGAATCTTATCGGCGCATCGGCCAGTAGCACTCAGCAAACCAAGAGCGCATAGAAAAGCGAGGAACAGAAAAGCGGGCGGGCATTGACGAGATTTCATCGCTAAATCCTCCACCGGCACAGGGTAGCAATCAATCGTCAACCCTGTACGCTGTCAATACATGAAGCATTCGACTTTCTCGACGCTACCTCCCCTTGGCCCTCCGGGTTGGAGAACAAAGTTTGAACATCCATCCCGGCTGAAATCCGCTGTCCCCACCTGTCCTTCGTTATTGCGGCCCCGATTCCTCTACCCCAATTCCCAGACGATGATGCTTCTTTTGGTCGCGAAAGGAAAGATTATCTTTTTAGATCGCAGCCGATGCATCTTTTGGATAACCGTCAATGCGTCCTCTGATGCTTCAATCGGCGACTTCTTCGACCACATTAGCTACGGGACAAAACGGTTCTCGAAATTCTACAAGTTAACAAACCGTGGAAACGATAGAACCGATCCTCGGTAACTTTCCAGACGGAGTTTCCCCGATTCCTCGGAGGACTTTAACGATCGCTGTGGGAACAGTCACTCGTTCGCGATGTCCGGACTAAACCGAGTCAGCCTCTCACGCAATCCCGGGGGCGGGGGTGGGCCAAATTTACATGAGAACGCTCTCGGGATCAACAAGTAGGACTTGGCGATGCAAAAGCGTAATGCGAAACTAGAATTTCTGGAAAGACAAGAACTCACACAGCGGCCTTGCCGCTTAGGCAAACCCCAAATCATAAGAGCCCACGATATCGATTCAGCTATCCAGGACCTTCGTCGCCGAGCGTAACGACAGGTTCATTCTTAAACTCACAGCGGATCCCGATAGTTCGGGATCCGCTGTAGGTAACAATGAGTATGCTAAAGTGGCTTTTCCGCTCGAATTCCATTTCCCAAAAATCAACTACTTCGCAAGCGGATCGGGTCGAACCTGAAACTTCACCACCTGTCCTTTTGCGCCTTTGCCGCCTTCCGTGTGCCAGATGGCGTTCGGCCCGTAGTCAGCATAGATTCCGCGCCCTTTCCAGCCCGAGTTCGGATTATCGATGCGGCCATCCAAGCCGCGAGAATAGAATCCAAGAGGATACGGAACGCGCAAAGTGACAAACTTTCCACCCGGCAACATTGCCAGCAACGAATCAGAACCTGTCCCGTTCGTCAGCGGCACGTTGTTTCCCAGTCCTAGCGCGCCGTACTGATCGACCCAATTGTAGTAGTGATAGTCGGCGTTGATTTCGTCGGTTACGCCCTTGAACTTCGGCCCTGGCGTTGGATATAGCGTCCAGCCCTCGGGACAATGCTGCCCGTCGGCCATCGCAATCCCACTTGTAATCTTGCACTTGCGGCGATCGAAGCTGGCCATGTGTCCGCTGCCCGCCAGCGCAGTCCAGACAACGCCGGTTGTGTCGACGTCAATACCGCGCGGGCCGAAGCCCATCTTTCCGGGAGCGTTTGGATTGTTGAAGGGAGGCTCGTATACCTCGGAGGCGCATGTCTTGGGATCGACGCGAACGATCTTGCCGGGAACGCCGGGAATCGCGCCCCAAACAATGCTCGTGTCGGACGGATCGGTAGCGATACCGTACACGTGAGCCAAGTCTACTTTTTTGTCGACGTCGGGCTCGAATTTCCCGTCGCCGTTAACGTCAATGAACGAACCGCACCAGCCCTGAGCCAATTTTTCATCGTGCGTCTCGTCCAGCACGCGCGTCTTTACCCAACCGATTGTGCCGCCTCGCACGCCGTTGCTGTAAATCGTTTCGTCCTTGTCTCCGGCAAACATGGCATGATGCGTGTCAAAACAGGTGTTGACGAACGTGAACTTTCTCGTTTTCGGATCGTAGTACGAAAGCTGACGGAAACTCTTGTTCAGCGGAGCCAACTTGGCCCAATAGAGATCCGAGCCTTCCTTGCAATAGTCAGGCTCCTTCATCTCGGGCCGGAATCTAGATGTGATCCAGACACGCCCTTTGCTGTCCATCGCCATGTGGTTAGGATTGGCGGGGTCAGCCCAATACAGCTCGTTGCCCCAGTAAGGGGAAGGCTCCATCATGGATTGCGGTTTTGCAGTCGCGATTCCCTCTTCGGCAGTAGGAACTCGCAACATCGATGCTGTGTGCTCAACCGGATCAACGATCAGGAAGGCATCGTTGCCCCAATCCACGCCGTAAATAGGTCCGTTGGAGTTTGCCGTCGGCTTTCGCTTGTCGGTCGCCAACTCATCGTGGGTAAACGTTGTCGGGCCTCCCCATTCCCAGAGAGTCACGACGATATTGCGCTCGATCCCTTGCGGGCGCGGCGGCACCGGGGGCAATTCGCCCTTCGCGATACGATCGGTCCAGTCCGCCAGCATACCCACCCCGCGGTCATGTCCGTAATTATTCATCGTGGCGCTCATTCCCGCACCGTCCTGCCCGACTTTCGTGCGGTAATCCCAGGCAGCCGCCGTATTGGTAAAAGTCCCCAACTGCGGTTCAACCTCGCGGCTGGCCTTGTCGCCAATCTGATGGCAGGTCTCGCAGCCGGATTTCATTTGCCATATCCAATCCGCCTGGGTTTTCAGCATCGGATTGATTCCATTGCCCTGCGGCCCGGTGCCCGGAAACTCGCTCTTGTCCGGAACCTTTGCGAGAGAATACCAATAGTCAGCCGGGTAATATTGCGCGGCCGCCCGCTCGTTGGGAGCGATCACCGCCGTCAGGTTCAGTGTCTTCCCTGGCATCGCTTGCTCGGGTATCGAATCGATCAGCCCATAACCTCTTACCCAAATTTTATAATTCGCTTTCGGCAACTCCGGAAGCATGTAGCGGCCTTGATCGTCGGTGACCACGATCTTGCGGAACTTGGTCGGCAGATCCGTGGTCTCGGCGATTACCCACACGCCCGCTTCAGGCCCCTTTGGGCTGGCGACCACGCCGCCAATCTCGGCTGGACCGACCGACGGCATCGCCGCCGATTGCGGTCGAGCCGCCGTGGGACTGATTCCCATGAAAAGAACGAAACCGCACGCAAGAAGAAAAATGGCGGCGCATATTCCTACTGTCAATCTGAGTCTTATATTTCGCATTGGCCCCCCTGAGGATACTGCAAAACGTTAGACGAACTGGAAGACGGCGTCGTTTCACTGCTTATTTGTAGTGTGCAGCAGACCCGGCTCATATTCAGAATCGAGATGAACCGGGCCTGTTGTACCCTCCGACTTCTTGCTAGAACTGGTATTTAAGCCCGAATTGAATCAGGCGGGGATTGACGGACAAAGCAGTGATGTGACCGAAGCTCGCAGGCACCGAGGCGTTCAGTGACGCCGGATTGGCGAATTGCGGATGGTTAAACGCGTCGTAAAATTCGGTACGGAAAATCAGCGTGCCATCTTCGCGGATTCCTCCGACTTTGGTTGATTTATTTATCGATATATCCCAATTGAATTGGCCAGGCCCGAGAACAATGCCCAGGCCGCTGTTTCCGTACCCGGTTGCTTTTCCGTCGCTCGCGAACGGGGACACTGGAAATGCTCCTGTTGTTATATAGGCTGCTGGATTGATCCAGCCACCAGGAGTCGCCGAAGTTGCGAGTAATCCCGCCATCACCCTTTGAGTTGTGCTCCCCGAGCTTGCGACATTCGCATTCGACATTCCGGGGGCAAATTCAGCAGTCGATGTTCCAGCCAAACCGTAAATGCTTCCTCCCCGGGAATCCAGGATCGTCAGTGGGACTCCGTCCTGAACCACCGTGACTCCGGAGACGGACCAACCGTTGACAAGTTTGCCCTCGAAGCCACTTCGGCTGACCGGCAGTTCCCAGCTATAGTTAAACGCCAGCCGCTGCGGGTGATAGTCACTGCTGAGTGAATATTGAGCATTCGTATTCGTGACATCGTTGTACGTGAAAGCCCCCACTCCGGCGTTTGCGGCGGCAGTGGTGTTTTGAGTCGTAAAGCTTCGAATCCACGTGTACGCGGCCTGCATCGTCACTCCATGCGAAAGACGCTTGCGCACGGTGGCTTGTAGGTCGTTGGACTTGACGTTACCCTCCGTTCCCTCGCCGGACATTCCATTGGCCGCAATGCCGAGGTAGGGCACACGGAAACTCGCATTCGCAACTGTATTGGTCGTGAGCCCATTCACCGGATTCGAGGCGCTCGCCAACATGGGTTCGTTCTCCGGCCTGCCCGTATATTCCTGGTGAATACCAGTTAACCCCACGTATCCAATTTCGAGCACCCATGTGGGTAGGAATTCGTATTGAATATTCAGATTCCACTGATATACCAGAGGCGTGACGAATTTAGGATCGAGATAAGGTATGTTCAAGTTGGAGCCCGTCAAAGTCTGTGGATTCGCCCAGCGGTACGTCCAACCAAGGGGATTGTTATTATAGGGTTGCGCAAGCGTCGAGAAATAGTTGTTAACTCCCGCCTGACTGATCGTAGCTGAGTAGGGAACCCCCTGCACAGCCGCGTGGTCCAAGTTATTGCCCGGTATCCGGTCGTAAAAATAACCGAAGCCTCCGCGCACTACTAGTCGATCCGAATGGGTCGGCAGGAACGCAAACCCAACCCGAGGGGCAAAATTGTCTAGCGGCGGGCTGTTGCGTGCCTGCGTGTTGTTCCCTTGCTGGTAAACGCCGGTTGGAATGGCCCCAACGTAGTTCGCTGGCACGGTAAATCCGACCAACGTGCCCGTAGCTAGAGTAGTTCCCGGCACCACAGTACCGGCCAGATTCGGCCAGAAATTGCTCAACAGGCCCCCGGCATCCAAGGGAAGGCCGTCAAACTCCCAACGAAGGCCCAGGTTGAGCGTCAAACGCTGGTTAACCTTGTAGTCATCTTGAACGAACGCAGTCCCAACAGGCACCCGGAAATGATGATCAATGCCTCCTGCGGGCCCCCGGCTCGTAATAGTGCCAGAATTGAAAATGTTACTAAATGATGTTCCGTTCGTACCGCCCGGGTTAGTAAAACTGCAGCTCGTATTACCGGGAGTGCAGCCAGGCAGCGACAAAAGGAAGTCAGGGAATGTTTGATAGTTCAGAGTTCCTTGCGAAATGCTGGGAAATAACCAGTTCCAAGAATCGTGTTCAACCTCGCCGCCAAACCGGAATGTGTGCTTCCCGTGCGTCCAGGAAAGCTGCTCGGCCGCTTCCCATTGGGTTACATTCACGGTCTGCACAGGAACACCGTAACCGCCCAACTCAAATGACGAAGCGACGATAATTTGGTCGAAAATGTCGACGCCCTGGGTCACGTTCGCAATCCCCACCTGCGAATTTGTGAACGGAACCGCGTCATTGTCATTTGTCAGATTGCGCTGCAGTGAAAATCGGACTTCGTTGACGAGGTTGTTGGACAAAATCGACGTAAGTTTTACCACGGCCTCATGATTGACGTAATCAGTTGTTGTGCCGGTATCGGGCAAGCAAAAGCCGCCGGCGCCGCAGGACAACGGATTGACGGTCGGATCGCTGCCCCAGAAATAACGGACTGCGAGAGTATTCTTCGAATTAATTAAATAGTCGAAGTTTCCAATCACCTGATGTTCTTTGTAAGTCGCTGGAATGCTGTACGTGACGTTCGTTTGGTAGCTTCCGGGAATACTGGAACTGGGAACGTAATAAGTGCCATCGGGGTTCTTGAGTTGCAATATTTTGACTGCGATCGGATTGATGTTCGATCCGTCGCACGCTACCTGCACGCCTGGGCCACCGCCGCTATATGTTTGGTCACGGGTAACTCCGGGGTTGTTCGGCGGACAAATCGCGGCACCCAGGGCTGTTTGGAATGCAGCCGTATTCGAACGGTCTCCCGTCGGAATCGGAGGCAAAACGATCCCCGACTGCAAGGCAGAACCGGTTTCCCCATTTTTCTGCCGAGTTTCCTGATACGAACCGAAGAAAAAGAGTTTGTCCTTCTTGATCGGACCGCCGACGACCCCTCCGAATTGGTTCTGGTCCAACGCCGGACGGGGCTTGCCATTGAATTTGAGGAAGAAATCATTGGAGTTTAGAACGGTATTTCTGAAGAACTCGAAAAGAGTCCCATGAATGTCATTCGTGCCGGATTTGGTGACCACGTTGACGTTGGCGCCCGAATTGCGTCCGTAGCCCGCGTCGTAACCCGACGTTTGGATCTTGAATTCTTCGATCGCATCCGGACTTGGGATTCCAAAGGACGAATAAGAACCCGATTCCTGCACATTTCCGATGCCATTTGAATTCACGACATTGGCGCCATCCATCTGAAAGCTATTCGAGGTGGCCGGTGCGCCGTTCACGGCGATATTGAGTGAACCTTTGCCAAGAGCGGAGGCGTTGTTCACGGCTGCGCTGGTTCCCGCCGCAAGTCCCAATATTTGAGTGTAGTTTCGGGTGGTCAGCGGAATTGCCTGTACATTTGTGGCGCTGATATCCGTGCCTACGGTGGATGTTGCCGTCTGGACCGCCATCACCTCGCCCGAAACCGTGACGACCTGATTTTGAGCGCCGACCTCCAGGTTACGATCGAGTGCTCCCGTTTCCGACACGATGATCGTGATCGTTGGAACCTCAACTGTCTTGAATCCGGGCGCCTCGAACTTGACGCGGTATGAACCGGGGAGCAACAACGAGATGGTGTACGATCCGTTCGCGCCCGTCGTTACAGTTCTGGCCTCATTCGTGTCATTGCTGGTCGCCGTAACCGTGACGTTCGGCATTACAGCGCCACTCGCATCCTTCACCGTGCCTGTGAGCGCGCCTGTTCCTGCTGTCTGTGCGAAAACGGATGAAACCGAAATTACAAGAAAACAAAAACACAAAGCAATGTACTTCAGATTCCGACCACCCATATTTTCCTCCTCATTTAACCGACATTGACTTAAGCCCCCTGAATCTAGTTCCCAACCACCCAGTTGGTTCGTTGCCATATCACGTGCGTACTTATAAAACCAGTATGAATCTTTCTCCCGCTTCGCACTGCGGGACTCCCCAGATCCTGCGATGTTTTGCTAGCGCAGGGGTTTATCCGTAAAGCACGGCATGGGATGCCACTTGGAATTATCGGGCTCAAGCGCAAACTGCTCGCTCGTTATGAACTGATCGTTCAGATATTTCGGATCCTGAACCACCGTTGTCACGATCAAATACGATTGGCCGTCGTCCTCGATGCGGTCGAAATATTCGATGAGCTTCGCATCCTCGCTGTACGGCACGCCATTCTTTCGATAGTAGCCGGGCTTCATGTGCGTCGTCACAACGTGCAGTGTGCCGCCCTTCCCCGGCTCCGCGCCTCCGAATCGCGCTCCGAATCCCCGAGTTTGGAGTTGCTTTTCCCATGTTGCTACCGAATCTCCCTGCCAAGTAGGGTCGCCGCCGCTCCATTTAGAACCGTCGAAATGAAACAAGCGCGTCTGCATCCCCGCATCGGTTTCCATTTGGAGCGTTTTGTCGTCAGCCCACGTGATATGCAATCGCGTCGGCACCCTCATGATCCCGGCCGCACCGTATGCGCGGCATTGATTCCCGTCGGCGTTATCCTTGTCTAGGTCCCAGGCGTCGGCTGCCTTCCTCCCGTCCGCATTGAGAGGGATGCTGGCGTAGTCACCCTTGGACGGTGTGACCATTTTCCAGCGCCAGTCTTCGTCAACGATGGCCACCCAGTATCCGGTCAGATCCACGAGTGCTGCTTGTTTGGGTGCAACAACGGGCGCAGGAGCCGGGCGGTTCTGGGCCGAGACTAAACCAGCGAATGGTCCAACCGCAATCCACAACGTTGCAACGATGATGCCAACTCTGCTCATTTACGATTCTTGCCCTTTGTAAGATTGCGGTAAACGGCTTCAATGAACATGTTCGTTGTCCACGGGCCGCTGTCAGCGCCATACAGCGCGTTAAAGCCGAACGTGGGTTTCGCGTCCTTGATTTCCTGCAATGTCTTGCCCTTCTTGATTAAGTCCGCGATTCGAGCGCGGATAATTGTCAGGATATCGCGGTAATTGACCAGTTCGGTCCGATCGCAAATGCGCCCGCGTCCCGGAATTACAAACGTGCCGCCTTCCTCGTTTTCCCTGGGAACTAGGATGTTGTCGATCATGTTATTTAACGCATCGAGAATCCCGTCGATGGTTCCGCCCTTCTCCTCGTCGATGATCGGGAACCGTGAAGGAACGAATAGTTCTCCAGCGCTGACGACGTCGGAACGCCGGAAGAAAACGTAGGTATCGCCGTCGGTGTGGGCCGCCGGAGCGTGATACAGGATGATCGGCTCATCGTTAAAGATTTTCCAGTCATTGCTGTCATACGGGTCGGTCGGCCAATCGGCCTTCGGATAGACAGCTTTACTTTTGCCTGGATCGATCATCCGATTGAGTACGCTGACATACGCCACGATCGTGCCGCCGGCGTCCCGGCCACCGGCTGCCCGGTTGTCGGCAGCGGCCCCGGCCAACTCCTTCATCCCAGCTTTTGCGACAGCACCGTTGCCCCCGGAGTGGTCGTCGTCAATCGTGGTGTTGATGATGAATTCGATGGGTTTGGTGGAGAGGCTCCGAATCGCCGCCAGGACCTTGTCTCCCATCGCAGCCGTCCCAGTATCCACTACCACTGTGGCCAGGTCCCCAAGTTGAACAGTGACGTTCGCGCCCGCGCCGGTAATCATGTAGACGCGTCCCTGCACATGGTAAATGTACAGTCCGCCAAACTCCCGGTACTCCTGGGCAAAGACACTCGATGTCATGCAAGGAATAACAACGGCAAGGACTAAAATCAAGCGTCTCAAAACACGTGGCAGGATAGACGGGGCCCCTGAATACATTATTATTTGCTCCCCGCCGGTTTGGTGTCTTTTGGTGCAGGTACAGGAGTCATCTTCCGCAATTTTTCCTGATATTCCGGGTACATCGTCTCCGCGCCGCCCTCCACTGCCGCTTGGGGGATGCCGTACTTTTGTGAGTATTCGCTCAAAAAAGGATTCTGTCCCGGCAAGTGATAGGCTACCCACCCTTTCGGGTGCTCGATTTCTATCGCAGGGATGCAGGTCGATGGCGGAGGAGCGTAGCCAAGATCGAGAATCCAATTCGATGTACGAATAAACGGCTCGGTCAGGTAGACCGGGTCATGTACGATCGTGACCAGCGTGAAATAATCGCCATGGCGGACGTAGAACTCTACAAGCTTGGCTTTATCGCTACGGGGAAGTCCGTTTCGCCGAATCCATCCCTCCTTGATATGGGTAGTGGTCACTTTCAGCATGTCGCCCTGCCATTCCCCTGTCGAAAATCCCTGCCAGGTGTGAACGGCATTCTCGGGAGGGTGCGGGCGGTCATCCATGTAGATGGTTCGTTGAGGCTGCATCCACTGTAATTCCGTATGCCAGGCTTCGATTTGCATGGTGAGCGGGTTCATATCCGCCCAGATCCGCATGCTGCCCGGTCCGCGTGGTGCGTAATCCGCTGGATGGGGTTCGCATTCGTGTTCCGGCTGTGTCCACTTTTCCGCGTCCCAGGCATCTGCCCTTGCACGGGCCTCGGCATTGACGGGGAGCCCCGTGTAATCTCCTATTTCCGGACCTGCCCCACGCTCCGGTTGATCCTCATGCTGCTTCTGTTGCCATTCGCCAGACATGTCCACTTGGGCAAAGCCGTGTATTGGAACAAATACCAACGCCGCAACCGCGACAGCAAAGATTCTACTCTTCGAGAATATCGTCATTTGCTCACACCCGTCCCTTTCGATCACGGCGCGATCTCGTAGGGCCCTTTGTAAAAAAGGAGACGATGCGCCGCTGACAGCCAATCGATCCGATGACCGACCAAACGCGGCTAAAATTTTCCATACTTCTAGTGAATGCAACCGCTAAGAATTGATAATAGACGAGTTCTAGTCCCCATTAGTGCCCAGGTCTTGCAGAATCCTGCCTCAAACTATCAGAATCCTGACTATTGCGGCAGGGAATCGTCGCGGGCAGTCATTGATTTTCATTTTTAACCATAGTTCTTGACGAGGAGAGAAATTCCGTTTGGCGGTAGGCCAGCCTTTTTTGTACACAGATGTCACCGTCTTTGCCATCAGAAATACGGGGCGACGTTACCGTGGTGGCGACAAACGCCGGTAGTAAAAAAATGCTTCAGCGCTTGAAAGGCATGTTTCGTGACGGAGGTCGCTGCCAGTCTCGACTATCGGGAGTTCGGGGTTGAAGCTGCCCTTTTCCGCGAGATCTGTCGCGTGTAGGGCTATGAGCATACTCTAGCGCGTTTGGAGGGATCAATCCATGTATGGAATCAGTACGGCGGCAGTAGCAACCGAGAGCCAGCAAAGCAGCTCAATCAGGCCGACGAGTCTGGCAATTTTCGGCATTTCCGGCATTTTGCTCCATTCGTATAACACTTTGCGCTGGACCACGATGTGGAGAATCAGTCCGACAGGGATGAGAATGACTAACTTCATTCGAAAAGCAGGGTTAATGACGTAGGTTGCCGCGGAAGCGGCAAACAGCAGAAACCCGCCCACAATCCCGATCACGAATCCGATCCAGTTCCACAAAATCAGACCTGAACAGAGCTCGGAGGCGGTTTCCCGACCCTTCCATAAGCCTAGAAGGTTGAAATCCAAAGCTAAGTTAGTTCCCACAAACAACGATAATCCCGAGAAATGCAACGCTTGCACGTAAGGATACGCCCACGAGGAACCAACGATGTCCAACGCAAACTGCCTGTTCTGCAGCCAATTACCAAATTCCAAAAGCGGTCCGCTTTGGATCATAACCGTATCGAGCATATTTCCGGACTCCTGGCGTATCTTCAAACTTCTGGATTTCTTCAGACCGTGCTCTTCCCGTTCTAGCCAATGCCGGAAACCGCCGGCACTAAGTTCCCTTCGATGATCGCCCAGAACATCGAGACCAGACAGATGAACGCCACGACCTTAAAGGCCGTTAGTGGGATGCTTGACATCCGGTCCCACCGAGGGGCGCCGATCTGGACGATCACCGCAGTGATGAGGGCCAGAGCCGTCACAAGCATCTTTTTATGAAACGAGGGATCGGAATAATAATCGGCGGCGCTCGTCGTAAACATCAGAAAGCCCGATAGGGCGACCATGGCCACTCCGGTCCACGCGTATGGGAAGAGCTGAGCTGCAAATTCCCCGACGCCCCGCTTACGAGCCGCCAGACCCATTACGCGCAAATCCACGAGCACGAAGCTCCCCACCATGATGAACACTCCAACGTAATGGATTACCTCGAGACCGGCAGCGAATGGCGCCCAACCTAAAATGGTCAGCAGTGTCTTGCTGTGTTGAAGCGCTTCGCAAATACTTCGCATGTTAAAAATCCCCCTCGGCGGCCTGCTGGTTCCCCACTTATCCCGGGCACAGTACCAGTTCCAATCTCCGAAGAGAAGCTATCTTTTGGCCACGTTACGACGATTATGGCCCGGAAGGAAACAAAAGGCGGCTAAAAAACGGTAAAAATAAATGCAAAACGACTCGCCGCCAAATCAAGTCCTCGGCACTTGCAATCGCCTCAAATTCGCGCTTAGATGATCCCGATCGCCCGCCCCGCCAGTCCAACCCCGAACCAGAGCACCAGCGAAAGTACTGCCGCCAATTTGCGAAATGCCGGCGATATTTCAGATTCGTCGGACATCGTCACTTTTCTATATACGGTGAACGTGTATAGCATCGCGAGCACAAGAAATATCATCTTGATGCGGAACGGGCCGTTCCCAAACATCTTCACCGCTTCCGAAGAGAACAGAAAGAATCCCGATACCAGAATGACCACCAGGCTCCCCACCATCAAGGGTTGTACATCGCGCGCGAGCTCGGAAACCGGCCCTTTCTGGAAGCGAACGCCGAGAAGGCGAAGATTCACAATCAACACCGTCCCGCCCAGCAACCCCAGCGCCAGAAGGTGGAAAATCTCCACGAAAGGAAACAACCACGCCGAGTTGCGCACGCCGTGACCGAAAGACGAGTTAGACGCCCACTGGCAAAAAGACATCACAGTTTCGCTAATTCCAGACATATTACGCAAACCTCCTCGAAGGGGCTCATGGGGGCGGCAGAGAATACGCGATTGCACGTCCCGTGGCAATGATCGCAATCCATAAAACCAAGGAAACAATGGCCGCGGCTTTGACCCGGCCAGGCGTGCTGTAATCCATTTCCCACTGCTTGATCTTCCGGCCCACCGTCGCGTTGAAAAGCAAAACATTCAACACGGCCGCGAGCAGCATCCACATCTTGACCTTGAAGAAAATACTGTTGTAGAACGCAACCGGATCCCCGCAAAACAGAAGAACCCCAGTAACGTTCAACACGATCAAGCTCCCAATGAGCCAGGGATTCAGCTGATCGAGCACTTCCGATGCCGGGCGCTTACGCATCGAAACGCCGAGAAGCCGAAGATCCAACAAGATGGCGAATCCAAGAAACACCGTCAAAGTCAAGACGTGAAGCGTCTCGACGATCGGTTCGGCATACGTGGAATCGCGTAGCCCGAGACTGAAGCTTGTACCGCCCAACCACTCCAAAAAAGTGTGAATGGACACTTGAGAATCTACTCCTCCGCCTGCATAAAATCCTTTGGCAGGCGCCCTGAACTTACCGATCCATCAAAACCACGCTCGTTCGACACCAGTCTTTCTACTGGCTCCGAAATCAATTGCCGGACGTGAACGAAGTGGTGCCTCACGATCGGAGATTACACCAATCGCCTTCGAACAAACAACTCAATGACTTTTATTATGAAATAGCATCGAAGGCCGGGCCGTTCTGATTTCCACGCACCCTTGATTCTTCCCGGCTCGGCCTTCGGCCCGAGCGACAGACACTACTGGATGACTCCCTCCCACTTCCAGCCATCCGCCGGACGCGTAATGCTGCTCATCCGGATTCTGTGGTCAGCCGGATCGCGGCCCGGATTCCCGGTAATGATCACATGATCGCCGGGTTTCAGAGTGTCTCGGGTTACCCCGTCATGGCTCAACTGCGCGCCACCGCCCCATTCGACCGCCCACGTCACCATCTCTCCCTTGTCGTCGGGAGCTTCCACTTTCACGAAGGAATGTGGATTTCGGTACATGAACTCGACCAGCTTGCCTTCGACCGATACTTTCTTATCGACCATATAGGTCGCGGCAAACGAGTGGTGCGCCGAAACCGTTCCCACCGCAAGTGAACCTGCAGCCAACGCGAGGATCAGAAGTTTCCGCTTCATGGCGATACCTCCCATACACGCGCAAGTATGCTTGCCATGGTTCAACGTCGCAGTGATGTGGATCACACACCTATGTGCGTTACGAACATAATCGCAGCGGTAAGAATCACAAGCGAACTCATGATCGTGAACCATAAAAATCTGTCCGCTAATCGAGAATTTGAAATAGATCTCCGCGTCGATCGCGAATAGATTCGCGGCAAGAGGGATCGTTATGTGTTCCCGCAACAGCAGGAATGCGCCTTCGAAGCAACTGACCTTGGCGTGCTCCATTCGGATGTGCCAATTGAATTCGAGGAAGTAGCCCAGCAGGAAGACGGTCCGCACATCAAGGATCGTCCATAAATTTCCACTTTTCGATGCGGCTGGGAAAATCCATACGGTTGGCGGCATTGTCACCGACGTTACGAAGCACATACGGTTGAGGGAAGATCTCCAATGGAGCTAGCTAGGGCTGGACCTCGGCAATCGATTTCAGGACTCTCAGTACGTGGAATATCCGGCCAGGAAGAGGCGGTTCCTCTGGACGATTGCGGACAGATATTTCGCTAGCCCACATTCCTAGTTTGCGGGTGTAACCGTCATCGTGACGCTCTGCGTAGCGTTGGGAAGTGTTCCATTTTGAGCTGTGAAAGTTATCGGGAATGTTCCGGAGGCAGTCGGCGTCCCACTCAGAACTCCGGTCGCCGAGTTGAACGTCACTCCCGGCGGCAGCGTACCGCTTTCCGACAGAGATGGCATCGGGAAGCCACTCGCAATCACCGTAAACGACCCAAAACGCCCTGATGCGAAATTCGCTCCTATCGCGCTACTGATGATCGCCGGCGGTTGACTCGCCGGCGCAAAATAGCCGGATAGATCCATGATGAGTTGAGTCGGGTTGGATGCGAACGTGCTGATCGATCCGTTGTTCGTCGGCACAATCGCCAGGTTCGACGTTACCGCCGCATCCAGTGCTGACAGGGTCGCCACCAGCGGCTGCGTCGTCCCTTGCGGCCACATGGTCAAATAACCGAACGATGCCGGCGGCACCACAGTCGCGTTCATCACATAGGCTTGCGCACCAACCGGCACACCACAGTCGGTGGCCTGACTGGCTTGTGTGATATTGCCAAACTCATCGACGGTCGTGTTTCCGATGAGCGATTCGTCCAACTCTCCGGTGAATGGGGGAACCGTCTGCCCGTTCGACGACTGTCGCGTGTCCAGCACGCGGCAAGGCGGCAAGTTGTACAGCGACAGCCCTCCTGTTCCCGGCGGAGCAAAGTACCCGTTCACGTCGATAATCAAGTCCGTACTGTTGCTGGCAAACACATCGATCGATCCGCTCGTCCCCGCCGGAACGATCGCCGCACTCGCAGTCACGGTTCCGGTCACCGAACTTAGATTCGCCGCCAGCGGCTGCGCCTGCCCCGTTGGCCATGCCGTCAGGTACCCAAGCGGTTCCTTCGGCACCACAGCCAGGTTGAGCGAATACGCCTGCGCAGTCCCCGGTAAATTACACGCACCCGACGCGATCGGGAACGTTCGACTCGTGTTCCCGGCTAAAGACGGCCCTCCCAGCGGTCCCGCAGCATTTCGCGTATCCAGCACTCGGCAAGGTGTCACCGGATAGAATGTCAGCGCTGATGTAGCTGCCGTGAAGTACCCGCTGATGTCCAGCACCACGTTTGTGGCATTGGAAGCAAACACGGTGATCGCTCCACCCGCCCCTGCGGGCACAATTGCCGCGTTAGACCTGACACTCCCGTCCAGCGAACTAACAGTGGCCACGTTCGGTTGTGTTTGTCCCACCGGCCACAGCGTTAAATACCCCAGCGGACCTGACGGGATCACAGCCACATTGAGCGCGTACGCCGCCGCCGTAGATGGAATTCCACACGCGCTGTTGGGAATCACAAAGTCGCGAGAGGTTCCTCCAGTAATCGCCGGCCCTCCGAATACGCCAACCGCGTTGCGCGTATCCGCCACGCGGCACGGCGTCACCGGCACGTAATTCAGCGGGGTCCCGATTATGGGGGAAATACCACCGTTGTTCGCGGTGAGCACGAACGCGTTCGAAACCTCAAGGCCGGGGTTGGTAACTGTGATTTGGTCCCACCCCGGCGATGTGAAGTTGGCAGGCGGCAAAATATCGGTCAGCTCGGTAGGTGACCCGGACTGCGGAGTCCCCAAGCTACCGTTAAAGTTCACCGTCGCTCCACTAACAAATTGGTTTCCGTTCACCAGCACGTTCGACGGGGAATTTATCGTCTCGATCGACGGCGAGAGTGACGTAATCGTCGGTATCGGTCCGCCGATCGACGAGAAATTTAGCGCTGTCGATGTGCCGCCTCCCGGACTCGGATTGCTCACCGTCACACTCTTCAGCCCGGTCGTCGTAATGTCCGTAGCCAGGATCGCAGCCGTAACCTGCGTTCCACTAACGAATGTCGTTGTCCGTGGAGCGGAATTGAAGTTCACCACGGAGGTTGGCACGAAACCTGTGCCATTTACCGTGAGCGTGAACGCTGCCCCACCCGCCGTCCCATTCGATGGCGAAATGGTCGTGATCGCCGGAACTGGGTTGTTGACGGTAAAGGTCGCCGTCGCTGAGATGCCACCACCCGGCGCCGGGTTCGCTACCGTGATAGGGAAACTTCCGCCGGTAGAGATGTCCGTGCTCGAGATCGACACCACTATCTGCGTCCCGCTCACAAAGCTTGTGGCCCGAGGACTGCCGTTGAAGTTCACTACTGAAGTCGGCACAAAATTCAGGCCTGTCACCGTCAGCGCGAATGCCGCTGTACCGGCTGTCGCGCTCGCTGGCGAAAACATCGAGATCGCCGGAATTGGGTTGTTCACCGTGAAGCTCGCCGCTCCCGACGTGCCGCCTCCAGGCGCCGGGTTGCTCACCGTGACACTCAACGTCCCGGCTGTCGCGATGTCCGAGGCCAGGATCGCAGCCGTAACCCGCGTCCCGCTGACGAACGTGGTTACGCGGGCGCTGCCGTTCACGTTCACGCTCGCGCCGCTGACGAAACCTGTGCCATTTACCGTCAGCGTGAACGCCGCTCCGCCCTCCGTTCCACTCGACGGCGAAATCGATGCGATCGCTGGAACTGGGTTGTTCACGGTGAAGCTCGCCGCTCCCGACGTGCCGCCTCCAGGCACCGGGTTGTTCACCGTCACACTCAACGTCCCGGCTGCAGCAATGTCCGAGGCCAGAATTGCAGCCGTAACCTGCGTTCCGCTCACGAACGAAGTTGCTCGCGCACTGCCGTTCACGTTCACGCTCGTCGCGTTGACGAAACCTGTCCCATTCACCGTCAGCGTGAACGCCGCCCCACCCTCCATCCCACTCGACGGCGAAATCGATGCGATCGCCGGAACTGGGTTGTTCACGGTGAGGCTCGCCGCTCCCGAGGTGCCGCCTCCAGGCGCCGGGTTGGTTACCGTCACGCTCAACGTCCCGGCTGTCGCGATGTCCGAGGCCAGGATCGCAGCCGTAACCTGCGTTCCACTCACGAACGTAGTTACTCGCGCACTGCCGTTCACCTTCACGCTCGTGCCGTTGACGAAACCTGTGCCATTCACCGTCAGCGTGAACCCTGGGCTTCCCGCCGTCGCGCTCGGCGGTGAAAGCGAGGTTATTGTCGGAGCGACTGCCGCATTGATCGTGACGCTGAGGCTGGCCGTGGCCGTGTCACCTTGTGAGTCCAGCGCTTGAACAGTGAAAGGGTAAGTTCCGCTCCCTGTCGGAGTACCCGAAATCGATCCTGTGGCGGAGTTCAAGGTCAATCCTGCGGGAAGGGCGCCTGAGGTAATACTCCACGTGTAAGGAGGGACGCCGCCCGTGGCAGTCAAAGTTACCGGCGAGTACGCCGTCCCCACAATCCCGGTCGAAAACGAAGCCGACGTAGTCGTTATCTGAAGGGGAGATGTCGAATTGTTGACTAGATTAGCGACGTTTACCGACCCCAGCCCTGTAGCCTGATCGTAGCCGGGACCCGCGTTGTAGCCACTAAGCACTCCGACCGCGTCGCCACTGAGATTTATAATGCAGCCGGTGACGCCAGTTTCGAGAATGCACGGCATGGCGTTGGTTCCAAACGTTATATCGTTGAAGATGCTCGAAGCAGACGGTCCTGCGGCTAATGAATACAACAACGGGTTTAGGTTGCCTTGGCGGCCTCCTTGCTTCTGGTCGATTAAAGCCACAACCCCGGCAAACGCCTGCACGGCGAAAGACGTGCCCCCTCCAATTACGAAATCCTCGTAGGGACTGGCCAGGCTGCATGGGGCCGGAGCAGTGTTCCACTGATACGCTGCGTAATCCGATTCGCAAAAGACATAAAAATTTTGTATCGTGCCGTCACCGGCAAACAAAGAGACGTCGGGGAGATCGCGGAGACCGTCGGGAGGCACACCCGGGGCCACTTGCCAGGATGGTTTTCCCCACCCCCCCGAGCAGTTTGCGGGACCTGGGCCGTTGGGCGTTGTGCAATTGCTCACGCCACCGCCCCCACCGCCAAGATCTACAAGGTCATCGGACTGAACGTTGACATTGTTGCAGGCCGCTTCCGCGCCGAGTCCGAAGGCGCCATAAATGATCGGGTTTGTGCAGGTATCGTTGTAGGCGGCCTCCGGTATGTACCCTA
>JBEKCU010000019.1:0-27491 GCA_050014735.1 Candidatus Acidiferrales bacterium
TGCTCTCCGACAGCCGCGGGCAGTATCGAATCCAGAGATTGCCGGCGGGAGAATATCGCGTGCAGATTAACGCTGTGGGATTTCGCAGCGATCCGCGCACTGGCGTGAACCTCACCGCCGATCAGAACGCCTCGTTCGATTTCGCTCTTCAGACAGGTGAAGTTCACTGGAGCGACATCTCGGTGTATCAGGGCAAACAACTCCTTCCTCCGGGACGAGGTAAGGACATACTTTTTGGAGATTCGTGCTCGGTTTGTCATTCCTTCCAAAGCCGCATGGCTGCTGTGAGGCGCGATGGGGATGGCTGGCGCGACCGGGTGCAATATATGAGGACCGCGATGAGCTATATCTTGGCGTCCCGCGTCAACGATCAGGATGCCGCCGATCTCTCCGCGTATCTCACGAGCATGTTCGGGCCCGACTCCGTCCTGCCGAAATCTCCGGCGGACGTGCCAGGTTATAAAACGACGCTGAGGCCTTTCAGCAAGGACGCGTTGAATATTGTGTACGTCGAATACGATATGCCAGGTCCGAGCCGGATGCCGTTCAGCGCCGCCCCGGACAAAAACGGCAATCTGTGGATTCCTAATTTTGGAAACGCCAACAAAATCACCCGGCTCGATCCGAAAACGGGGGCGATGCAAGATTTTTCCGTTCCTAACATCGGTACTGCGAGCATTCATTCCGCTGTGCCCGGGCCGGACGGCTCGGTATGGCTTGCCGAGCAGGCCTCCAATAAACTTGGCCGATGGGACCCTGCCACACGGGAAATCACCGAGTATCCCGATACAAAAGGATCCAAGCACACAATCCGCCTGGATCGCAGCGGGAACGTATGGACCACCGGATCGCCCCTCACAAAATTCGATCCGGAAACAAAAAAATTCACCCGCTTTGAAGAGGTGAAAGATTCTTACGATGTGAGGCAGGATCAAAATGGCGACATCTGGTTCACGCGCCTGTTCGGTAGCAAATTCGGGAAGGTCGACGGTAAGACAATGCAGGTCACGCAGTGGGATTCGCCGACGCCTGGCGGCGGACCGCGTCGCATGGAAATCGCGCCCGATGGAATGATTTGGATGGACGAATACAACGCCGGGAAAATCGCTCGATTCGATCCCAGCACGCAAACGTTCAAGGAATACCCCCTGCCGGGACCCGATCCGACGCCGTACGCGCTGGGTTTCGATGCGGAGGGCTACCTTTGGTACAACTCGAATGACATGGACGTGCTCGGGCGATTCAATATCAAGACAGGCGAGGTCACTGAATATCCTTTTCCGCACGCGGAGATCTATATGCGAGAGTTCTTTCGCGATTCGGAGGGTCGTATGTGGTACGGATCGAATCCGAATAACAAAGTGGGATATTTTTACCTGACGAAGGATCGTCCATAAACGATCGGGGCATAAACGACTACTCCACAAAAAATAGTTCGTGCTGAAGGGCGTAGTGCGTTATGGACGGCCGAAGCGATGCCTCTGAATTTCATGGAATTCGTTTGCTGCTGCTTGTCGAAAAACATGTAGCGTGTCATAAGGAGAAACGATGCAATCAAAATTAATCTGCCGACTAGTGGGATTGGGGTTGCTTCTGTGCGGTCTCGGTCTGGTCTCCGCAGCCAGACCTCGAAGCGTCGCGGTTCTCGCTCAGCCTCAAGCCAGCGACGTGACCGTCGGCGCCGATAACATCGGCGGCGTAGTAACCGGATCAAAAGGTCCCGAGGCTGGCGTCTGGGTGATCGCGGAGACGACCGATTTCCAAACCAAGTTTCGAAAAATTGTGGTGACCGACGATCGAGGCAGATTCCTGCTTCCCGATCTTCCAAAAGCGAATTACAAAGTGTGGGTGCGCGGCTATGGGCTGGTGGATTCGGCTCCCGTGCAGTCCGCGCCTGGTAAAACTCTGGCACTTACGGCGGTCACGGCCCCGAACTCGCGCGCCGCCGCTCAGTATTACCCGCCGAATTATTGGCTTTCCATGTTGAACATACCGCCGAAGGACGCTTTCCCTATGAAGGTCTCCGAAGGCAGCGACAAGACGATCGCCACCCAGGGCGATTATATCGATCTGATAAAAACGGGTTGCCAGACTTGCCACCAATTGGGTGACAAGCTAACTCGCGAAATGCCCGTAAATCTTGGCACTTTTCCCAGCACCACAAAGGCTTGGGAGCGGCGTATCCTGTCGAGCCAGGTCGGCGGAAACATGCTGGCAAGGCTCAATTTGCTCGGGCATGACCGCGCCATTGCGATGTTCGCGAATTGGACCGACAGAATTACCGCCGGAGAAGTCCCACCCACTCCTCCCAGACCGGTGGGGGTGGAGCGTAACGTCGTTCTTACTCTTTGGGATGTTGCTGGGCCGAAAACTTTTCTTCACTCCGAGGTTTCCACGAATAGATGGAATCCGCACGTGAATCCCAACGGGCCCGTCTATAACGGCGATTGGTCCGGAGGCGATCTGGTCGCTGTCGACCCGCAGGAAAACACGGCCAGCACGATCCCGATTCCCCTCCCGCATGAAGCGGACAGGAAGAACATGCCGACGTGGTCTCCGAAGACGTTGACCGCATCGTCCCCTTATTGGGGCGATGAAGTCATTTGGGACGATCCATTAAATCCAAAGAACACGCAAATCGATAAAGCCGGTCGTCTATGGGTGAGTGTGGAAAACCGTCCGCCGGAGGCTCCGAATTTCTGCAAGGCCAGTGCGGGCAATATCTACGCTCAGGCGTGGCAATCGGGCCAAGTTTCAAAGACTCAAATAAGCGCGGGCCGATTCCAGGATACGCTGCAGAATACAGGTGTGCGCATGCCCTGGGAAAGCCCTCCAGGTTGGGGATTGGCTGTCTACGATCCCAAGACTAACAAATTTGAATCGATCGACCTGTGCTTTGGACAAAGTCATGCGGTCTTCGCCAACGACAAAGATGAGACCCTTTTCTTCTCCTTGCGCACTGGTGGACTGGGCTGGTTTAAGACTCAAGTCTGGTATAAGACGCATGATGTGGCAAAAGCCCAAGGCTGGTGTGCTCCGATCATTGACTACAACGGCGATGGCAAGACTGGCCCGTTCACCGTCGTGGGTGACACACCCGATCCAAAACTCGACCGATTGCCAATTGTCGACGGCTACGGAATGGGAATAAATCCGGTCGATAACAGTATTTGGTATACAGCACCGGGACCGATGCCCGGCAGAATTGTTCGTGCGATTGCCGGGCCCAATCCGCCCAGCACTTGCGCCACGGAAGTTTACGAGCCTCCCTTCAACAATCCTAAATATGGAAACGGAAACGAGTTGCACTACACGCCGCGCGGCGTGGATGTGGACACGAACGGAATCGTCTGGACCGCACTGGCGGGCAGCGGTGACCTTGCCAGTTTCGATCGCCGAAAATGCAAAGTGCTGATCGGCCCTACGGCGACCGGCCAGCACTGCCCCGAGGGTTGGACCATGTATCCGATCCCCGGCCCGGGTTTCAAGGGAACCGACGCCAAAGCGGACTGGCACTATGTCAATTGGGTCGACCGCATGAATACGTTCGGACTCGGCCCGAATGTCTCGGTTGTGCTTGGGACAGGCTCGGATTCCTTACTGCTTTTCAAACCGGAGACGAAGGAGTGGTTCACTGTGCGCGTGCCTTACCCGATGGGACTCTATACGCGCGATATCGACGGGCGGATTGACGATCCGAAAGCTGGCTGGAAGGGACGGGGCCTTTGGGCCTCCACCGAAACGCGCGTCATCTGGCATGCCGAGGGCGGCAAAGGTCAGGTGCCTCAGATGGTGCACTTCCAAATTCGTCCAGATCCACTGGCGAAGTAACCAAGATTTGGGGCGCCCTGGCTTGTAGCCGGGGCGCTCCAGTTGGAAACTTTAAGTCGTGGATGCCCTCACGGAGTTGCGAGTCAGTGGATCGGCCGTAGGGGCACGAGATGTGGTTCCCTTACAACTGCGACAACCCCCGAAATCTATCGATTCCCATCGAATTCGCGAGTCATCTCGGGCGAGTTTGTGAGATATTCGGGGCTTAATAAAGGCGTTCTTTATAAGTTTAAACACTGAGGAGTTGGCATGAGTTTTCGGCATTTCTATTCAATTTTCACTTTGATTTCGGTTCTGGCTGTCTCACCGTTTCTCAACGCCCAAGCCCAAACCACTCCTGGTGCGCCGAAGGCCGGAGCGACCAACGGCCAGCAGTTCGACCCACGAGACCTCTCCGGCCCCTGGTTAGGGGATGAACGCACCCGAGAAATTCAGAATTTTGCTAGTGAAGACCAAAAGATACCGGAACCGCCTCTAACGGACTGGGCAAAACAGCATTTACTTTACAAATCGATCTCGCACAATGCCATGGTTGGGACGAAGCTTCTGCCCGGCGCGGACAAACCAGGGTTTCGCTGCCCAAATGGCGCGGGCCCCTGCTATGCGGAAGACATCTACGGCGTCAAGACGAACGACCCCGATGGCGAATACCCTGGCAAGGACTGCGAACCTCTATCCACGCCGGCAATGTACGACTATCCTCGCAACGGCTCGATGGAGCTTATTTTTACCGCGGACGGCGACCGTATTTTCCAAATGTTCGAATACCACCGCGAGTGGCGCACATTCTGGCTGAATCGCGACCACCCGAAGCATCTGGATCCAACATACGAGGGTGATTCGATCGCCCACTGGGAGGGAAACGATCTGGTCGTGGACACGACCGGTTATAACAGCAAGACGATGCTCAGCCAGAGTATCGGCCACTCCAAAAGCGACGCCTTTCGACTGGTGGAGCGCTTCCACCTCGTGGACCACGACCGGATGGTGATCGATATGACGTATTACGATCCGAAAGCGTGGGGAGACAAATCATGGCCAGGATTTCGCAAATACTATCACCGCGTGGCAAAGGGCGATTTTATGGAGTTCATTTGCAGCCCGCGGGAATACCAGATCTACGATAAAGAAGTAACCAACCCGCTGGAGAAGACGTCCCCGGCGAAGTAGGCCGAACCGGCGCGCAATCGAATTGAGACCCGGATAGCGATTGTACAGACTTACAAACAAGAATTGGCGTAAGACCTGGATTTTTTCGGCTGGCCATTGGGAGATGCGATGAGCAAAATGAACGCACTGCGATATGAAATCTTTTTTATGCTGACTTGCGGCTTGGCTATGGGGGCCGCAATCATCCCGACGCACGCTCAACGCCAGCCGAATGCAACGGCTCGCGAGGCCGCAGATCAGGTTTCCATCAACCCTGACGATATCGGTGGTGTAGTGACGAGTTCGAAGGGGCCCGAAGCGGGCGTCTGGGTCATTGCGGAAACAACGGAGTTGCCGACAAGGTTTCGTAAGATCGTTGTGACCGACGACCGTGGCCGTTATCTCTTGCCGGAACTGCCGAAGGCGAATTACAAAGTGTGGGTGCGCGGGTACGGATTGATCGATTCCGGAGCGGTCAATGCAGCCCCGGGAGTGCATTTGGCATTGACGGCTGTGGTAGCGCCGAATGAGCAAGCTGCGGCACAGTATTATCCCGCGAATTACTGGTTTTCATTGCTACAACCTCCGCCGAAAAGCGCATTCCCGATGACTGCTTCCATAACCTCCGAACCACTTCCCTACTCCCGCGGACTCGGCAGCTTGCAAGCGGCCGATCCCGTTGGAAGCGGACCGACGCAAAAGTCCGTGGTGGAAACGCAGGCGAACTGGGTCGCGACGGTCAAGAATTGCGAGATCTGTCACCAGATGGGAAGCAAGATTACGCGCGAGATTTCGCCGGCTCTAGGCGCATTCGACTCAAGCACCGAGGCTTGGGATCATCGAATTCAGATGGGACAGATCGGTAACGGCATGCTGGGCATGCTCGCTCCTCTGGGACGCGAGCCTGCCGAATCGATTCTTGCCGGCTGGACGGATCGAATCGCCAAGGGAGAGGTTCCGCCCGCGCCTCCGCGACCGGCGGGCGTCGAGCGCAATTTAGTGGTCACCACGTGGGATATGGGAACGCCCATCACATTCGCGCATGATATGTACACGACGGATAAAAGGCACCCGGATTCGAATCCCTACGGCCCGGTGTACTTGGGAGATTTCAATTCAGGTGACCTGCATGTCCTGGATCCCAAGACTAATGCGGACCATACCGTACACTTGACTCTTCGGGACGGTCCCGATTCGCTGCAACGCGGCAGCCACGCAACGGCAACCATGGCGTACCCATCCCTTTATTGGGGCGATGAGATGATTTGGGATGAGAAAGAACAGACGGAAGTCAAGAACGTGGATACAAAAGGACGCCTGTGGATGGGGACCATATTCCGCGCCCCAGAAAACAATCCCGCGTGGTGCAAGGAGGGATCGAGCAACAAGTTCGCGAAATATTACCCGTTAAATGTTGCCGGGCGCCAAGTGGCGTATTACGACGGCAAAACGAAAAAGGAAACGTGGGTGGACACTTGCTTTAGCAATCACCATGCCGCGTTCGCCGAGGACGCGGATGAAACCATTTTTTGGGTTGGCACCGTTTCGGTGGTTGGATGGGTAAAGCCCGGTGTCCTTGACCGGGGAGGCAGCGACGAAGATGCACAGGGATGGTGCCCAGCCTATTTCGACATCAACGGCGACGGTAAGTATGAGAAAGGCATCGACAAGCTGATTCCGGTTTCCGGCTACTACACAGCGTACAACCCGATTGACAAGAGCATCTGGTACACGATCACAAAAGTTCCCGGCGCGATCGTGCGCATGGATATCGGTTCGAATCCTCCCGAGACCTGCCACGCGGAATACTATGAGCCGCCATACTACAATCCCAAGATGCCCGGCAAAGCTGGATACCTGCCGCGTGGTATCGACATCGATCGTAACGGCCTGGTGTGGACAGGCCTTGCGGGAAGCGGCCAGTTGGCCAGCTTCGATCGCAGCAAATGTAATGTGTTGACCGGCCCGGAGTCGTTCAATGGGCAACATTGCGTCGAGGGTTGGACGCTCTATGACGTGCCCGGTCCGCAAATGAAGAATATACCCGACGGAGGCAGTAGCGACTTTCTTTACGGCAACTGGGTCGATCAATTCAACACTTTGGGACTAGGAGCGAATGTCCCGATCGCCACGGGAACCGGATCGGATTCCTTGTTGGCTCTCATGCCCGATACCCACAAATGGGTCGTGCTGCGTGTTCCGTATCCGCTTGGTTTCTATACGCGCAATTTGGCTGGCCGTATCGACGACGCCAGCGCTGGATGGAAAGGGCGAGGCTTGTGGGCGGGAAACGAAGTGAGAACCCCGTGGCATCAAGAAGGCGGAAAGGGCATGAGGTCGGAGGCTGTGCACTTCCAGCTGAGGCCTGATCCGCTGGCGAAGTGACGATAGACAACGTGGGGTAGTTCCGGCGAGGCTTGAGTGTGACGAACGCTGTTGGTAGTCCCGTCTTGCCGATATTCCTGGTGTCCCTCTGCGTCCTTTCTACTACTAGGGCGTTTTCGACTTAGGTGTTTTACATTCGGGGGGCAGCTGTTATCGATAACTTTTCGGAATATTCACGATCTCGGAATTCGACATAGAGTTCATAGAGGAACACGGCGTGGCGGACACGCGCTGTGCTAATTCTTGAAGAGCTTTAACGTACAAGGCACCGAGGACACCGAGAAGAACCCGAGCTGACGCTACCGAAACGATTATGATCCGTCGCCCGCATACTACAGGACCAAGGCGGCGTCGTGGAGTTGACCAGGGGCTTAGTCGGTGCAACTCTTCTGAGAAAGCGATCCCCATCCGCGGATTCAATCCCCGCGTCCTAGGTAAATCAGCGGTTGATAATGAAAGAGCCACTGGCCTACGGTGCTTGGCAAAGGTAGAATCGGGCCGCACGTTTCAAGTTCAGCGGATCGCAAGATGACGAGAACCGAAAATTGCGTTGTCACGGACTGCCAAGAGCCTTTCGCGGCATCCTTGGAGGGCGAAGCGCTCTGCCGGAATCACTTCATCTCTTCATGCTACACGCGGCTCGATGAGTATGACGAAAAGCAAAAAGGGCCCGGCCTAAGCAAGGCAGACGCGGAATCGGCGCGCCGCTTCATCAACGAGTGCACCCGCCAAGCGGACGAGATAGAGCACACGGCGCAGAATCTCGACAATCTGGAGCGGGCGAAGCTCCTCCATATTATTTTATCGGCTAGCGAACTGGGATGTCATCTGCGGCGCAGCCCACGGAAGGCTGCGTCAATCCCCGTGCGAATCATTTCAGAGAAGCTGGGCGGCGCCTGGGAAGAAAATACCGAGACCGTACTCCTCAGCCAGTATGGCGCCTCGGTGCGGTGCAACCATCCCACAAAAACCGGCGAAAAAATCCAGGTATTGAGAGCCGATACGGGGCAAAAGGCAGAGGCCCGGGTTGCGTGGCAGCGCGCTTCGGAAAATGACGGTCTGCGAATCGGTGTTGAATTTATCGGTTGCGAGAATTTCTGGGAGTTGGATTGGGCAGCGATTGAGGAAGCCCGATGAGTCGTGAGACCGTTTGCATGATAGATTAGGCCTGCGAAGGATCGCTCACTAACCGAACTGCGAGATGATCTTCCTTTCGCGCGCAAAAGTGATATATATTGCTAATCATCTGCTGATCTTTTCAAATATTGGAGAGTTCGCCACATGCGAAGACTTATAGGAAACGCCCGCTGTTTGGTTGCTGTCGCCGCGTTGCTTCTGATCTTGCCCGCGCTTCTTCATGCCAATAAGTCCAATCGGCAGGCCGATGTGATCCACACGTCTCAAGGCGATCTCACCATCATGCCGCTTTATCATGGCAGCGTGATGCTCCAAATTGGCGGGAAAGTGATCGATGTCGATCCGTGGAGTCAGGCGGATTACACAGGGCTGCCGCAGGCGGATTTGATTGTGGTGACGCATACACATGCCGACCATTTGGACCGGCCGATGATCGACAAACTGAGGAAACCCGGCACGATTATCGTTGGGCCTCCCGCTGCGACCGACACGCTGAATTGCGCCCCGGCCTGCGGTGTTATCGAGCCGATCAGCGATACAGAGAAGAAGACCGTCATGGGCATCGGTTTCGAGGGCGTCCCCATGTACAACATCGTGAACGGATCGGAGCCGGGAAAACCGTATCATCATAAAGGTGTGGGAAGCGGCTACGTGCTGAACTTCGGTGACACGCGCGTCTATTTTTCCAGCGATACCGAATGCACTCCGGAAATGAAGGCCCTGAAAAACATCACCGTCGCGTTTCTCTCGATGAATCCGCCCAGGACAGAGACGCCCCTCGAAGCTGCGGAGTGCGCGAAGGCGTTCAAACCGAAAATTGCGTATCCGATTCACTATCGAGGTTCAAAGCCTGAGGATTTTGCCGACGCGCTCAAGGGCACCGGGATCGAGGTTCGCGTCCGGAAGCTGGAGGGCGAGGACTGAGAACCGCTTGGCGTTCCTCTGGCGCACTCGCTAACATAGATTTAAACAGGTTACCGTGCAGGTTTTTCAGTTGTGGAATCCAAGCTATGGATGTATATCCTCAAACGCCTTCTCGCCTCGGGCGTTATGTCCTTAAATAGAATCACCATTCCTCGCCCCGGCTCGCAGCGCGAAACGGTCCCCTGAAGCTGGATATCGTCGGTTCCAAGTCGAAACACGAACTTGATTGCCGTTCCAGCGGGAAGCGGATCTGGGTCCATGGCAAACATGCCGATCACGCTCAAGTCTTTGACTTCAGCAAATCCTTCCATGTAGACAATATGAGTCCCCGACTTCGGCCTATAGCGTACAGAGCTGCGCTTCTCTTTTTGGGCAATCTTATTTTCAGTCATCGGATTCGCTTTAGTCAGCAGAAACTTGAGCCGATTTTTCCGTGAGCAGCGCCGCAAGCGCTTCGGGATCAGCGACCGGAGCGCGACATGACGTTCCTACGCAGACCAGCGCTTGGGCGACATCCGCACGGAGATGCGGGAGCGTTTCAGCCAGAGCGGGAGCAAGCGCTCCGGCGGCGATACATTCAGGAGTCACGCGCAGGACCCCTTTGCCGAAACGGTATACCGAATGTGCTGCGTTTTCGAGAGCTGCCGCCCGCGGGTCATCGCTGTTGCCGGTGATGACCACCTCGAACGGCCGCCGGGCGTGCAGGGTTGCCGCAAGCCCATAGCTCGATGCATGAATTCCAAATTGCGGCGCGATGCCTGCAAAGGCTTCCAGCGTCGCTTCGGCGCGCCTCAAGTAGCTCGCGTCTCCCGTGTACCCATACATACGATCCAGTAATATTGCCGCGGACGAATTTGCTCCTGGCGTGGGCGAATCCTGGAGCGGCTTGCGCTGGACTTCCAGCCCACCCATGGGCGCTGCTCCCGAAGCGCGATCGAAGAAGCCACCGCCCTCGGCGTCAAAATATTCCGCGATGGCGAAATCCGCCGCGCGCCTGGCGGCGTCGAAATATTTCCGATCGAGCGTCGCCTCATACGCATCGAGCAGCGCAATTCCGGTGAAAATTTGGTCATCCAGCGACCCGTCGAGGCGCGCGCCTCCGACGCGATGCGCGAATCCGCGGTCGTCGGTCCACGCCTCCGCGAGAATTCGTTCGAGCGTCTTGAGCGCGAAGGCTCGGCACTGTGCGCCCTTTTCTCCGCCCAATGCGCCTGCCGCATCGAGATAGGCCGAGACGAACATCGCGTTCCATGCAACGTAAAGCGTGGCGTCCACAAACGGCGCGGGACGGGCCGCGCGCGCGGCAAGAAGTTTTTCCTTCGCTCTCGTTAAAGTTTGCCGGACAGAAACCATGTCCGCGTCGCCGGTTGATTTCGCCACATCGGTTAGGGACCTTGCAGTCCACAATACATTTTTCGCTGGATTGTGATGCATCTCGCCGTGCGCTTCGACGTCATAGACGAGTTCAACGACGCGGGCCTCTTCATATGTAAGTGCCGCGCGGACTTCGTCCAGCGTCCACGTAAAATAATCGCCGTCGTCGTCAAGGGTCTGGTCCGCATCCTGGCTGGCGTAGAATCCACCAAGCGTCCGGTCGGAAAGCACAGAGTTGGTCCAGTCGATGATGCCCTCGGCAACTTCCCGTAGGAATGGTTCGCGAGTCACTTGATATCCGTGCACGAAATTTTTCAACAGCTCGGAATTGTCGTACGACATTTTCTCAAAATGCGGCACGCACCAACGCTCGTCCACCGAATAACGATGGAAACCGCCGCCAATCTGGTCGTAAACGCCGCCAGCACCCATTTTCTCGAGAGTCACGGAAGCGACTTGCAACAAACGCGAATTGCCGCTGGCCTGATAAAGTTCGAGCAGAAGATCGATAGCTGCGGGATGCGGGAATTTTGGCGAGCGTCCGAATCCCCCGTTGCGCGCGTCAAACAGATTTACGATCGACTCGGCCTGATCTTCCGCCACGCGCGAATCGAACTTGCCCCGAGCACCTGTGAAAGTCTCGGCTTTCACCACTGCTTCGGCAAGCTTGGATGCAGCCTCTTCCACTTCGGCGCGCCGGTTTTGGTAACCTGCGGCGACGGCTTCGAGAATGCGGCGGAAACTCGGACGTCCCATGGAATCCTCTGGCGGGAAATACGTGCCCCCAAAAAATGGGCGTCCATCGGGCAGCAGAAATCCGGTCAGGGGCCAGCCGCCTTGCCCTGAAATCGTACTGATCGCGGCTTGATAGCGCGCGTCGACATCGGGCCGCTCATCGCGGTCCACTTTTACAGGAATAAAAAGTCGATTGATGATCGCAGCGAGTTGAGGATTATCATAGCTTTCGCGGTCAATCACATGGCACCAGTGGCACCAGACCGCCCCGATGTCGAGCAGGATTGGCTTGTCCTCTGCTGTCGCGCGGGCGAACGCCTCGTTGCCCCATTCGTACCAATCGACAGGCTGGTGCACGGCTGAGCGCAAATAAGGACTCGCGGAATGGGCGAGACGGCCTTCAGGTTTTTCGTTCACGGGATTCCTTCCGAGGCGCGCGGTAGGCGGCGCAGAGTTACGATTCTAATGAATCGGGTGCTGAGGGCCGGTATCTTCCGGGTTAATCGGCTTCCGGTTGGCAAAACCTTCGTCCTGGCGATGATAATAACGAATGCGGTCTTCCCCCAGCCGCCAGCACAGATAGACTTCCTCATTTTTCAAGACGGCGGGAAAATCGACTAGCCCGGTATCCAGGTCCTTCACCAGGCAACCGGTCGCATGAATTTGTTCCAGGGCGTCCCTGACCTTGGCAATCGTACGATTGTGATCGGAGCGCATGCGCGCTGCAACGTCATAGTCAATCGTTACGCCCCCCATGACCAGGATTCGGTTGGAGATGGCGCTCAATTTTTCGTCGAGGTCCTCCATCTGGCGATGACCTTCCATCGCTTCGATGAGTAAAGGTTCGACCTGACGCCGGGCGCGCTCGGCCTCTGAAAGGCTAAAGAGTTTCGGTTCGTGTTCTTCGTGGTCCATGTGTTTCAGTCTGCCAAAAATTGAACAACGGTCGGTCTCGCCCCGGTTCAATTCTTACAACTCCGGTTTAATTACCACAGCTTGGATGCCGGGCCCGTGCGGCGGCTCTATTCTCGTTCATTACGACGTAGTTTGCCAGCAGAGACATCGAACGAGCAACACTAGGAGTCGGTAGCGCATTCTCGCCTGCGGATTTTTATTTCCTAACATGCGAAGACTCCGCCGACGCTACCAAAAACGCCCGGCATGTAGACGAAATCGCCGCGCGGCTCATAATTCTGCTTGTGCGCAAATACAAGAAACGATAGGGTTTCGACCATGCGTGTTGAGTATGCGGATGATACCCAGGACCATGGCCCGGTGCTCGTCTTTCCGCCGCATGAAAATTATTTAGACTTGCGAGAGAATCCGCACTCTGTCGATCGGATTGCCTCTGCCCGTCGATACCTACCGCTTCGGAACTTTCTTACTGCGTTGAACGGCGCGGAATCGCTATTCGCAACAGCGGGCGCAACCACCAAATGCGATTCACCCGCCGCAATCTCCGGGGACAGTAACTATGAATTTGCTTCCGAAACGAGTCTCGTGTTTGCGGAATCCGCTTTCAATTTTGACCGAGAGCGTTTCGCCGAGATTGGGGCTGGATTAAGAGAACTCCTCGATCGCGAAAAGGGAGATGCAGTCCGGGCCGTGCTTCGGATTTTCGTGTGCGATTTTCCGGCTCTGAAGAAACGTGGATTCTGCCTGGTCATTCGGCTGGTAGCGCAAGGCGATTCCACCCGACAGGCGGAGTTGCGGTGGGGGCTGGGCCTGGCTCGCGTGCAGCAGGCGCTTCTGTTTCGAGCGCGCTCGCTGAGACAACAAGTGGCCAAATGAAATCCGCTGGAGGTCCTACGTTGCGGCCTTCGACTTCAGGCTCAAGAGGGCGTGTGAGAACGCGGTTGAACTTCTGATTTTTGCAATTCTCACACGGACTCTTAAGTCACGAACGAACACCCGATGCGCATTGCGCCGGAGCTGCCCTGCCCTTGATAAACGCGTCGCAAATTGACTCGTACCGGGGGAAGAATCGGCACGTGCAGCACAGCGTTGAACGCGTCCCCGAGTTCTTCTGGCTTGGATGTTTCAAGAGCCACACCGCCGTAACCTAAATCGATCACGCGTGCCGTGCGCTCGACCCCTTCGCCGATCAAGGCGTAGGCATGGGTTGAGGCGAGAGAAACACGTTCCCATCGCCTGCGCTCAGCAGCTCGATTGCTTGCGGTCACGGTCTGACTCAAGTCGCCAGAGGGCAAATCCATCGCAGGCTTCGGCGGCGCTGGAACGTCTTTCTTCTCTTCGGGAGCTGCCGGGGGCGCGGTTGCGGCTGGGGGAGCGTCAGGCGGACGCCCTCCATTCTTAAGCTGATAAAGCCTCTCATCGGCTACTCGAATCAGGACCTCTTGCAATTCGCCATCGTCAGGATAGACAGCCAAACCATAATCCAACGCAAGACGTATCCCCAGGTGCAACGGTTCGATGGCAGTCTCGTACGCTACGCGCAAGCGGCGGCTCAAGACTGCAGCTTGTTCCGTGTCGGATTGTGGAAGCAGGAGCGCAAACTCATCTCCGCCGATGCGGAATGCATAGTCTGAGGTCCGCAAGGATTTTCGCAGCGTGGCTGCCGCAATCTGGAGGAGGACGTCCCCTTGCGGATGTCCGTACCGATCGTTGACTTCCTTAAATCGGTGCAGGTCAAAAACGACAAGAGCGAGGCGATGGGAATAGCGGATCGATCGATTCAGTTCCTTCTCGAAATAGTCGTCAAAAAAACGCCGGTTATAGAGGCCGGTTAAAGGGTCGGTGGCGGCATTGATCTGAAGTTTGCGAAGTTCCTCATATTCCATCAAAATGGGCAGGCGAAGCAGATTCGCGGAAGCCAATACATCGACAAGCGCCGCCTGTAGCGCGACCCGTTTGCCTAGGCTCTCGGAAAGTTCTCGTCTGCGCGTCTGTGACTGCTCCCAGAAATCGAGCGCCTGCGTCTCCGTCAATTCCACGTGCGCGATCGAACGAAAAAATCGCTGTAAGAATTGCCCTCGCGGGGGCCTCTCCATGCTTTCGAGCGTATCTGTAAGCAATTCGAGGAAGGCATCCTCGGCAGACCAGCGCGGTGGGTTGGGCTCACCAGGGTGAGGCATTAACATTCCATTGTAGACACAGGTTGCCTCAGCGCGGGACGGGCGCCGAGATTAGAATCAGATGACTCAGTGCACGGGGACTGCCATCGAACAGCCACCAATCTTACAGTAGATGCATCCCCTCCCAAGCTATTGATTTCCAGCCGCTAAGTGGTGTCGAACATTGCCGGCAGCAAATCTAAAGCGGCATCAGCCGGCGGAACGCAAACTATTGCATACTCTTTCCTTCCATTTTTATTACATCCGTTTCCGATGAAATGTCTCCATTCTATCGCCTTCGATAACGCATCAATCCAGCGCTTTCAGAAACTCGACGCCTAGCAAATGGACACCGTCCGTGGAATGGTGACGTCTCACGCGTGCCTGGATCGGTGGTGTTTCAGCCGGCATGGTCGATGTTGGTGAGGGTGGCGCTGGAATTGTAAGATTCAATAGCTGATTATCGCGGAGCAATCTCGGACTTGCCAAATATGCTCCTGTCGCACTTATGTCGAGAGTCTTTGTGAGATCGAGGAATTCCGAACCGGCTGCGTCCATCCCACGAATGAACATGGGGATCTGCAAATGAATTCGTTGCGAACGCCGGCGCTCAGCAGGGGTTAGGCGCATGCCATCTCTTTCACTCTAAATTTGGCTTGGGAAAACGAATTCCCATGACAAGAAGACTGGTACTTTCGGTCTAGTACCTAAACGTACCCTGCACATCGCTTGCCAGCTTCCATGACAAATTGAGCATCTCATAAGTCTCTGTTTTAAAGATATTTATAGCTGTCTTCAAGGACTTGGAATTAATTTTCCACACGGTTCTTTTTCATTCCTGGCAACTAGTTTCCTACATATGTGCAAAATAGGACCCATTTACCATTGACAGTGCGGATGCGCTTTGACAATATCCCTCTAGTCCCCCGCTTGTAAACCGAAGTGAATCAAAATGGAATTCTCCCGCTTTTATCGAGCGGAGAGGTGTCCGAGGAGAGTACGTTGAGACGTGGTCCTGTCGTTGAATCGCCATCCGGGGAAGCATTGCCATTGAGCGTGGCCGCAAACCTTCTCGATCTGCTGGACCAACCGATTCTGATTTCCGACCGGACCGGACGAATACTGTTAGCCAACTCCTTGGGAAAGCAACGGTTAGCTACAAATGGGCTCACTCTCCAACCGGACCTGAATCTATTTTCCGACCTTCTGCAAATCAGTTCGAAGGCGATTGAAGAACAGATCGACCGCGGCAAGCAGCAAATCGATGCGAAATTCGATTTCCCTATCTGTGAGGCGGTGGCACGTATTCAGTGGCTACCTGAGGCAGACTGGCTCGTTGTCCGCATTGAAAATATCGAGAAGCGCGAAACGGTGGACTCGGCTGGCGCGCCGAAACACACCGTCCAAGAACTGCTGCAAGAGCGCGAGATTACTTACAGAAACCTGCTCGCCGCGTATCTGCGCCTTCAGGAAGTGAACCGCCAGAAGACGGTGTTCCTGGCATCCGCCGCGCATGAATTGAAGACTCCTCTGGCGGTAATCAAGGGCTACTACGACCTGCTGTTATCCGGTTCGCTGGGCAAGCTGACCGATAAGCAGCGAGACATCTTGCAGGAGTCCAAGGAAAGTTGCGAGCGGCTGGTTCGCCTGGTTTCGATGTTCCTGAATTATTCAGCGCTTGAGAGCGGCAAGCTCGTTCTTCACCTGAGAGAGAACGACCTCCGCGATTGCCTCGGCGAACTGGCTACACGGTGGCATGAGGCCTTCGTGCGCAAGCATGTCCGGCTGGATTCGACGCTGAGCAGCGATCTACCGATCTTTAAGTTCGATTATCAGAAGGTCCAGCAAACCGTCGCCAATCTGCTGGACAATGCGCTGAAGCATACTCCGGCGGGCGGTCATGTCATTTTGCGCGCGGAACTCCACTTCTGGGATCGCCGCTCGGCCGAAGAGATACAGTCGCTCGAACGCCGCCGCGAACGCGTGCAATCTCCCAACAGCATCAAGGTGTCGGTGTCGGATTCCGGGCCGGGCATCGCCTCGGAACATCATCAGGAGATCTTCGAGGATTTTGTTCGCGTGGATCGCACATCCTCCGGGATGGGGCTGGGCCTGGCGATCGCCAAGCGCCTCGTGCAGGCTCATCGCGGGAAAATCTGGGTGGATAGCGAACCTCGGCGTGGCTGCACGTTTACGTTCCTTTTGCCGATAGACAGTTTGTGACGAAACGATCGAAGTGAAGAAGGCGGGGCTAATGTCCGAAAAAGAACGAATTCTGGTGGTAGACGATGAACCCAGCATAAGAAAATATCTGGGCACTTTGCTCGAGGTCGATGGCTATCAGGTCGAAACAGTCGTCTCGGGACAGGAAGCGATCGAAAAGATCGAAGGCGGCGATCGTCCCGACTTCATCATTCTGGATGTCTTGATGCCGGAGATGAACGGCCTCGATACCCTGAAGCAGCTCATGCAAATCGACCGGTCGCTCAATATCGTGATGCTTTCTTGCTCGAACGAAGTCGGAACAGTCGTGGAAGCCATCCGCCTGGGAGCGCAGGATTACCTGACCAAGCCGTTCGAAAAGGCCGAACTCGACGTGGCGATGCTGAAGTGCCGGCAAAAGCAACAACTTCGCGCCGAAAACAAGGCCCTGCGGGAATATTGCGACACCATTACCGAAGATCTTTGCTTCCTCGCCGCCAGTCCGCAAATGGTGCGCATCCGCCAGCAAATTCTTCAAATCGCGCCCGTCGATGTGCCTGTATTTATTTATGGCGAGAGTGGCGTGGGCAAGGAAGTCGTCGCCCGCATGATCCACATGAGGTCGACGCGCAGGAATCAGGCGTTCATCAAGGTGAATTGCGCGGCGCTTCCTGGCGAGCTACTCGAATCCGAGTTGTTTGGCTTTGAGCAAGGTGCCTTTACCGGAGCGGTGCGCTCGAAACCTGGCAAGTTCGAGCTGGCCACCAAGGGAACCATTTTCCTGGACGAAATCGCGGAGATGAGTCCCCACCTGCAGGCAAAACTTTTGCATGTCCTTCAGGATCACCAATTTTCACGGCTGGGTGGGCGCCAGTTGATCGACGTGGATGTGCGGGTCCTGGCCGCAACCAATGTTGAGATTCAGGAGGCAATGAAGTCGGGCCGCCTCCGCGAGGATTTGTACTACCGCCTGAACGTGCTTTCGATCAATGTGCCCCCATTGCGCGAACGCGCCTCGGAGATTCCTCTGCTGTTCCGCCATTTCCTGCAGAAATACAGTGAGAAATTCAGCAAGGAAACGGTGACTCCATCCCAGCATTTGCTCGAAGCCGCGGTGCGCTATCCCTGGCCGGGAAATCTGCGCGAACTGGAAAATTTCGTGAAGCGCTATGTCATTTTGGAGGACGACGAAGGCAGCTTCCGGGAATTGCTCGAGATGTCCGCGACTCGCCAGCGTATTTCCCCTCGCGAGGAAGCGGCGCCCGCGCGAGATCAGGGATTGAAAGCCCTGGTGCGCAGCTTGAAGGACGAAGCTGAAATGGAAGCCATTGCCGACGCCCTTGAGAAAACGCACTGGTGCCGTAAAGACGCGGCAAAGATGCTGGGCATCAGCTACAAGGCCCTGCTCTACAAGATTCGCCAGTTTGGGCTCGATACGAATCACTCGCCCCGTGGAGCCTCCAAAGAGGCCCCCAAAGGCAAAGAATCGGCCAGCGCCGAACCGCTACCGACAGGTCTGGCACCCGCCGGGCGACAACGTTAGCTTCGACGCTGACTGCAACACATTGCGTATTTGGGATAGGGAATTTTCCGAATTATCCAGAGATGCCTTCGGCATTCCGAGGAATCGAGAAGTTGGCACAAGAATTGGAACCATTGGCTTCTAGTTGGGGAAACGATTAGAGAGTTTTTGTGAGTCGGCACGTTTATTCGGGTTATCTTTTGGGGGATACAACGCATTTTTTGAGCCCTGATATGTTATTCTAGCAACGAAGGTCGGGAAGTCATTTCGATTCAAACTTCTTTTTCTCAGGCAGTTAGCTGTCGGGAACGCACGGAATTTGGAGTTTGTTGGCTCTGTCCAATTGCGAAGATCGGGCGGTCAAGTGGCTGCGCTTTCACTTTGGAATCCGACTTGCTGCTGTAAGTGACATGGGTTGGTGTGCATCGATCGAATACTGGGGGTTCAGGGAAGATGACCGAGCGTCGAGCAGCACGTAGATATGATCTGTCCCTGCCTGTCATCATTCGTGTTCCTGTGGACAAAGAGACTTCCTCGCGAAGCGGTAAAACCCGCGATATTTCCACACGCGGCGTTTACTTCACAATTGACCAGGACCTTGGCGCGGGCGCCGAACTGGACATCACGCTTACACTGCCTTCGGAAGTAACGCGAGGCTCGGAAGTCTTCATTCGCGCAATGGGCAAAGTGGTCCGCATCGACAAAAAGCCTGAAAACGGATCGTCTCGAGTGGGCGTTGCAGCAGTCATCGAACGCTACGAAATTATTCGCAACGAGCCTCCCACACAGTAGAAGCACGGTAAATTATTATCGCTTAGCATCCGGGCCTCCGCCCCTGCCTCCGTTTCAGTCGCCCCCGCTAATTATTCTCCATCCGGCAGTTGCCAAATCACGAAACGCAATCCAACCTTGACCGTATCTGATGAGCAACGGGTGGACTAAATCGTTTGCGTTCCATGCCGTAGTATTGAATCATGATTCCGATTCCCGTGAGAATTGCGGCACGGGGAAAATGGGTCCGAACTACAAATTTATAACGGAGAAGTGTGAATCCGAATGAAGGTGTCCATCGTTATTCCGGTATATAACGAGAGAGCATTTATCGAAGAAGTGTTGCTGCGAGTACAAGCTTCGCCGATTGAAAAGGAAATCCTCGTCATCGACGACAAATCGACGGACGGGACGCGGGCGCTGCTTGAGGAATTGGACAAGGCGCAGTCCAGCGGCATACGTGAAGTTCCCGTTCAAAACGGCAAGTCCCGTCTTTCGCTCGACAACATCCGTTTCCTGTTTCAGCCGCAGAATGCGGGCAAGGGAGCAGCGTTGCGCCGCGGATTCGAAGCGGCCTCGGGAGACGTGGTCCTGGTGCAGGACGCCGATCTCGAGTATGACCCGAAAGATTACGAAAAGCTTCTCGAACCGATTTTCGACGGCAAAGCGGACGTTGTCTATGGTTCGCGATTTCTGGGCGGCCCGCAAAGGGTCCACTATTTTTGGCATTACTGCGGAAATAAATTCCTCACTCTGCTTTCCGACGTCTTTACTAACCTGAAGCTGACGGACATGGAGACCTGTTACAAAGTCTTTCGCAGGGAAGTCTTGCAGAACATCAAGCTTGAATCGGACCGCTTCGGTTTCGAGCCGGAGATCACGGCCAAAATCTCCAAAGGCACGTGGCGGATCTACGAGGTTTCAATTTCCTACGCCGGCCGCACTTATGCCGAAGGCAAGAAAATTACCTGGCGTGACGGAATCTCCACCCTTTGGTGTATTCTGCGATTTAATTTGTTCGATTGAACTTCAACAATCGCAACCATTGAAAATTTCTCGCCAGGATAACTTCGATTCACTTTCGAAGTAACTCGGGTGTATAACTTATTCTATCTGAAAGTTTGGATCGGAAATTACGGGAACGACATGCAACCGCTCACTTTGCCCAATAAAGGGGAAATATCATGTTGAAATTGTGGATACAACGCGCTCTGCCTTTAATTTTAGTTTTGAGCGGGATGGCGATCTTGGGCGGCGGGCTTTCCCGCACCGACGCGCGCCCGAACCCAGGAGGAGCTGCGCAGTCACAGGCTCAGGCGAATAGCGTTTCCATAAATCCGACCGATATCGGAGGCGTCGTAACCAGTTCGGAGGGGCCCGAGGCCGGAGTCTGGGTTATCGCCGAGACGAACGATCTGCCGACAAAATATCGCAAGATTGTCGTTACCGACGATCAGGGCCGCTACTTGATTCCCGATTTGCCGAAGGCGGAATACAAGGTTTGGGTGCGCGGTTATGGGTTGGTGGATGGGCCGACAGTGTCCCAGGTCAGGCCGGGGCAGCACTTGGCTCTGACCGCTGTGATTGCTCCAAATCCGAGGGCAGCCGCTGAGTATTATCCGGCGAATTATTGGTTTTCGCTGATGCAGGTGCCTGCGAAGAGCGAATTCCCGATGACAGTGAACGTGCCCGCCAGTTCGGGCGCGATGGGCGGCGATACACCGGCTAAAACCCATGTGCTTAAAACCCAGGCCGATTGGGTCGCCTCGATCAAGAATTGCAACGGCCTATGCCATCAGATGGGCACCAAAGCTACGCGAGAAATTTCTACCGTGCTGGACGCATACGACACGACGCCAGAAAAGTGGAACCAGCGCATTCGAATGGGACAACTAGGCGCCAGCCACTTGAGTGCGATCGATGGTCTGGGACATGACCGCCCCTTGGCCTTGTTTGCGGATTGGACGGATCGAATCGCTGCCGGAGAAGTGCCCCCGGCGCCGCCGCGGCCGGCCGGCATCGAGCGCAACATTGTGGTGACGCAGTGGGATGTCGGTACGCCCACCACGTTCATGCATGACCTGTACACAACCGACGAGCGCGACCCGACCGTGAACGGGTACGGCCCGGTGTGGGGAAACGATTTCAACAATAACCTAATCATGAAGCTCGATCCGAAGCTGAATACCGTCGAGAGCATTCATTTGCCGTTCCGCGACCCGGACGAACTCCACCGCATGAATCAGACGATGGAGAGGCCGTCCCTGTATTACGGGGACGAACTTATCTGGGACGAGCGCGGCGGCTCGCACGTCAAAAATGTGGACAGCAAGGGTCGAGTGTGGATCGCCTACGCTTGGCGCTCGCAGCAAAAACCTCCCGCGTTTTGCATGGAAGGCGCAAACAACAAGTACACGCAATACTTTCCGCTCAACAAATTGTCCCAACGCCAGTTGGCATACTACGATCCCGCGACTAAGAAGTTCAAGCTGATCGATACGTGCTTCAACAATCGCCACGCGGCTTTTGCCGATGACGCCGACCAAACGATTTATTGGGCCGGCTACGGCATCATGGGCTGGATCAAGCCGCGCGTGCTGGACGAAGGCGGCACCGATGAACAGGCGCAAGGATGGTGCCCGGCCTATTACGACCTCAATGGCAACGGCAAGTACGATAAGGGCATCGACAAAACGATCCCGCAGCTTGGCTACTACGTTACATACAATCCGGTCGATAAGAGCGTCTGGTACGCCATCAATGAAACGCCTGGCGAAATCGTACGAGTTGACCTGGGATCGAATCCGCCGGAGACCTGCCGAACTGAAGTGTATGCGCCCCCGTTCAATGCCTCGAAAGCCCCAGGCAAGCTAGGTTACTACCCACGAGGCATCGATTCCGACAGCAAGGGCCTGATTTGGACCGGCCTGATGGGAAGCGGGCAGTTGGCCAGCTTCGACCGCAGCAAGTGTGTCAAGACTTCGCCCTCGAACATGGAAGATCTCCAACGCTGCGCCGAAGGCTGGACGCTATACGACCTGCCCGGGCCTCAACTCAAGGGCATCACCGATGGAGGAACCGCGGACTTCATCTATGGCAACTGGGTTGATCGCTTCAACACGCTGGGCCTCGGCAAGGACGTGCCCATGCTCACCGGTACGAGCTCCGATGCGATGCTGGCCCTGATGCCCGATACCAAAAAGTGGGTGGTCTTGAGGGTACCTTATCCGCTCGGCTTCAATGCACGGAACCTCGCGGGTCGAATCGATGATCCCAACGCCGGGTGGAAAGGCCGCGGGCTGTGGGTCGGTAACGAAGTGCGCAATCCCTGGCATATCGAAGGTGGAAAAGGAACGTATCCTCAAGCAGCGCATTTTCAGTTGCGGCCGGATCCGCTGGCGAAGTAGCGCTGCCGGCGAAGCAAGATGTCTCCGTGTCCTCTGTGTTCTCCGCGCACTCTGTGTTAGTGGTTTTTCGACGAGCCGAAAAAACCCTAACGCAGAGGGCACAGAGAACACGCAGGGGCACGGAGAAAACTTTTCCGGTTTACTTGCCGGTGTAGCTGATCCGCCAAATCGAATTCGAACCATCGTCGCTAACCAGCAAAGAGCCATCTTGCGCGACCGCAACCCCGACGGGCCGGCCCCAGACGTTTCCGTTGTCGAGCACGAATCCCGTCAGGAAGTCTTCGTACTCGCCACTCGCGCGACCGGTTTGGTGTAGCGGCACCCGAATCAATTCGTAGCCAACACGGACGGACTTATTCCAGGAGCCGTGCTCGGAGGCGAAGATGTCGCCGCTGTATTCGGCTGGGAATTGGTGACCCGTATAGAAGGTTAACTGGAGCGATGCGTTATGCGGTTGCAGGATCACGTCCGGGGCAATAACTTTTGACTTCAGCTCAGGATGTTTGCCCTCGTGACGGGGGTCCTGATGCCCTCCCATATACCACCAGGGCCATCCGTAGAACCCGCCTTCCTGGACGTGCGTAATGTAATCGGGGACGAGATTATCTCCCAGGGCGTCGCGCTCGTTTACTGAGCACCACAACTCACCGGTCTTTGGATTTACTGCAAGCCCCCCTCCGGGATTGCGAATTCCGAAGGCGTAGACGCGCATCCCGGAACCGTCCGGATTGAATTCGAGAATGTCAGACCGATTCTTCTCGCTCGGTGACAGGTCGATATCGTCAACATTGGAGTTTGAACCGACGCCCACATACATTTTCTTGCCGTCGAGAGAAAATTCAATGCTGCGCGTCCAATGGCCTTCGGGGGGAAGATCGGCGATGCGCTCCGATGGGCCGCGTGCCTTCATTTCGCCGTTTTCATAGGGAAACCGGACGATTCCGTCGGTGTTTCCGATGTACACCCATTGCGGATTGGGCCCGGGTGGATAGAACGCGATCCCGTAGGGTTTATTCAGGCCGCTAGCGAACACCTCGACTTGTTCGGGCTTGGAATCGGCGCTGATTCCACGAAAAACCTTGATATCGTTGGCATAGCTTTCCGCGACGAAGTAATCGCCGTTGGGAGCCGTTCGAATCAGGCGCGGATCGTTCAGCCCGCTTGCGTACTGATCTACCTTAAAACCGGCGGGAACCTTTGGCCACATGTTCGCAGGACGCGGCACCAATTTCACCCCATTGCCCGCCGAACTCGTAGCCCATGGTGCGGGTAGATCCTTAAGCGTGATTTTGCGGAACGTACCGGGCTTCTCGTAACGAAAATCCGTAAAAGGCGCCACCGGAGGTTTAGCACTTAAAGCTTTAGCGTCCAGGTCAGGCGAATTTGCGTTTCTAGCAATTGCCGGCACGCCTGCTTTCAAGTAGGTGACGATTTGCCAGCGTCGGTCCTCCGGCATCGACGCCCAGGAGGGCATGCCATTGTTCGGGCTACCTTGAGTGATGAACCAGAATAGCTCACCCTCATTTGCTGCCTGTACTGGTGCGCTTTTCAACGCAGGGATATTTCCAGTGCCCTGGCCTTGTGCACCATGGCAGGAAACGCAGTGGACCGAAAAAAGCAGCCCCCCGATTTCAGCGGCGTGCGCGTCGCCGGAATAGGGATTCTTCATCTGATCCGCTGACGCAGGGGCATCGTGGAACCGGGCATTCTGGGCGTTCAGCGTTCGCGACGAGAGAAAGACCAGCGCGACAAACAGAAAAAGAAACCCAATCGTAAGACGCTGACTTCGGTTCATGATTCTCCTCCAAGCTACGAGTAAGCTACGAAGCGAATTTAATGGTTGGGCCTATCGGTGATCGACAGCCGCCATACTAATACGCATTGCACTGCTCAATCAAATGAAGAGACGAGGCGGCAGCGACGCAGTTTGAAGCGTTCCGAATCGATTGGAGCCCAGGCTTCACCTCGAACATGCGATATTTTGGGGCGCCAGCGTCTCGTCGGCCGGTCTTGCAGGTTGAACAAATACGACAGCCGCCGGCGCCACGAAAACCGATTCTCGGTTTTGAAACGTTCACCGAAATTGAGTCACGACCGTCGAGGCGTGCTTACCTCCCCGGCCTGCTTCAATTGAAAAATGCTTCCGACGAAAAAGTAAGTGGTATAAACTCAGTTCGTTTCAGCTCCCCGCTTGCGGCGTACGCAACACTTATCGATCATTTGACGATGAAAGTAAATTGAGAGGAAGAAATATTATGCGTAGCAAGACGAACAATGCCATTCTGCGAAACCTCGCGCCGAGCCTGACGGTTGCAATGATGCTCGCGTGCTTTTCTGTTTCCGCTTCGGCCCAACAGGCCACTCGCGGCACGATAACCGGAAAGGTGACGGCCGATCAGGGACAGGTCGTTGCCTTCCGAGTCGCCGCCCATAACTTGGATCTTCGGCTCTGGTACACGGTGTTCACAAAAAAGGGCGAGTACACCGTACCGCAAGCGCTGCCTGGCAACTACGAAGTGACGGTGCAAATGGCCGGCTACGATTCCCCGAAAATACCGGTGTTCCTTGCCGCTGGCGGAAGCCAGACGGCAGATCTCGCGATCAAAAAGCACACGGATGCAACCGCTCCGGACCCTGCCAAGAAAATCGAGTACGTCAACAGCATGGACGATATTTATCCGCCGGGACCGGGACTCGACCTGATCAGGGAAAATTGCATTGGTTGCCACGCCGAAAATTTCAACAATTTCGGAACGATGAAATTCACTCGAGAGAAATATATCGAGGGCATCGAGCAAATGACGGAAACGGGACCCGGCTACAACGCCTTTGTCCTAGCGCTGGGCCGCACGCGATTCACGAAAACGCAGAAGGATTTGATGGCGGACTACCTGGTTACACACTTCGGACCCGGAGCTACCGAAAAGAGGCTCCGCGTCGATCCCATCGTGATGGATGAAGATGTCGCTTCCAAGGCGGTTTACGTCTCCTACGATATTCCCAAGGACCTGCCAATTGCACCCGGTGGGGATGTCATCGGCGCACCCATGGTGGATGGGGTGATTGCTCAATACAAAGTTCCAAAGGAAGGAACGCGCCACCACATGGGGTCCTCGTTCATTTCACCTCTGGACGGCAATATATGGTTCAGTTCCCGAACCTCCAGTTCCCTGCTCAGGCTCGACCCGAAAGAAAAAGGCGCGGACCGTTGGAAGAACTACCCAATTAAGGGCGACGCGTACGTGCATCCCGATGGGATTGGCGTGAATAAAGAAGGCCACGTGTTCTGGGCGGAATTGAAAACTGGGCGGATGGGCGAGCTCGACCCAGTAACAGGAAAGCAGATCAGGTACTCGCTGCCAGAGCAAGCAGGAGCGTTGCATGAGGTGGTCGTCGACAAGGACGGCAATGTTTGTTTTGACCTGATCTACGGCTCGCTCTTCGGCCGCCTCGAAGTGAAAACAGGCAAGATCCACATGTACCCAACGCCGACGCCGGACAATGGCCTGTACGGAATGGTGGTCGACCAATCGGGCAACATGTGGGGAGCTGGCTGGCAAAAAGGCACGATCAACAAGTGGGATGTGGAGTCCGAAGCGGTGACAGAATACAAAGTGCCGAATGCCTGGGGACAGATTCGCCGAATCGGCGTGGACTCCAAGGGAGTCGTCTGGGTCTCGGAATATACTTCCGGTATTCTAGGCAGTCTGGACCCGGGAACGGGCAAGCTTACCGAATACAAGATTCCTTACAACGGGGCACAGCCTTACGACGCTTGGCCGGATAACGAAGATAATGTCTGGATGGGCGACGCCAATCACAACGCGATCGTTAAGTTCGACCAGAAGACGAAAAAATTCAGCTATTACCCGATGCCGCAACCGGGGCAGAGCATCAACAAATTCCACGTCGCCGACGACAACACGATCTGGTTTGGAAGCCGCGCCGTGGCGATTGTGACCGGAGTCCACTTCTATCCGAATGGCTTTGCAGCCAATACTCAAGTGCTGCCTTAAACATCGTTTGTGGTTTTGCCGGGGCACGGCATGCCGTGCCCCTACCATTGCAACCTATTAAAATATTAGGGTTTGCGTTCCTGTTCGGATTCAACCGTAGCAGTGGCGGATTCAGCCTGGTTCAACCGATCGACGAGCGTATTCAGAGCCTGTAGAAGCGATTCGATCAGTGGCGGCTGTTCGCCGTTGGCTGTTGGCGGAAAGGCTGGGGCAAGGGGCTGAGCAGGCGCTTGCTGCGTTGGATCGACCACGTGCAAATCGAAATCGCGCGCGACTTCCTCAACGATTTCGGGCGTCACTGGATTCTTCTGGTCCACAAACGCACTCACTAAAGCGTGTTCACAGAGCAGATTGGTTACGCGAGGTATCCCGCGAGCATAGCGGTGCACAGCCGCGACTGCTTCCGGACTGAAAACATCGGGATTGTCGCCCCCGCCGATCCGCAGCCGTTCTTGGATGTAGCCCTGCGTTTCCTCGACCGTAAGCTGCCGTGTTTTGGCGCGCAGTGTGATGCGCTGGCGGAGTTGGCGAAGCTGGGGCTGATTGAGTTTTTGTTCCAGCTCCGGCTGACCCGCAAGGACGATCTGCAATAGCTTCTCGGTGGAGGTCTCGAGGTTGGTGAGCAAACGGATTTCCTCGAGCATCTGCGGCGACAGGTTCTGCGCCTCGTCCACGATGAGCACGGCGCGCTCTCCCGCCTGATAGCGCTCGAGCAGCCACTGGTTGAGCTTCAGAAGCATCTGCCCTTTTTGGCGCGATTCACAGGGGATGCCAAAGTCAGCCATCATGAAATCGAAAAATTGGGAAACGCTGAGCCGGGGATTGAAAACGAATGCTGTGTAGACTCGTTCTTTGTGGAGCCATTCGAGCAATTTGTTAATCAGGGTCGTTTTACCGGTTCCCACTTCGCCGGTCAACAGGATGAAGCCCTTGCGCGTCTCGATTCCATACGTCAAGCAAGCCA
>JBEKCU010000020.1:0-27383 GCA_050014735.1 Candidatus Acidiferrales bacterium
GGTGAGCATCGCTTGCCACACCGATTCCAAATCGTCACCAAGCGCGGTGAGCCAGGCCATTCCGGTGACTGCTATGCGTTTGCCCATCTGCTAACTTCTCTTAGGCAGCAGCGGCCCGCTTGGCCTGCAAGCGGTCAATCAAGCCTGCCAGCAGACGAATGGATGTGAAGTTCTCGGGGGTGTAGTCATCGTCGTTAATTTCGATGTTGAACTTTTGCTCGCATACTACTCGAAGCTCGACAAAGCCTACCGAATCGAGTCCGATCACGGTTCGCAGCCCATCGTCCAATCCGATCTGGTCTTCTTGGATTTCGACGAACAAATCGTCCACGATCATTTTTCTCAACGCAGCAATCAAATCCTCTCTCATGGCCCGCATCCCCTTGTTTTGGATTTATTAGGACAGCCTAAAACTGAAAGTAAATAAACTGGACATCTCGTCCATCGAAAATAATGAACAACAACAATCCCAGCGCATAGAGTGCGGGACGCAGCAGGAATGTGTTAGCCGAAGCCAGCCTCAGGTGATGCTCTGCCACCGCATCCAATCCGCAGATCCAATCCCGCAGGTACGGCTCTAGAATGCAAACAGCGCCAACCAGCAAAGTCACCAGATAAAAGTTCAGAGAAAAACTGATTCGCGGATTGAAGGTGAAGAACATCGACCGCAGCATCTCGGCCGCTTGCCGCAACGAATTCGCACGGAACGGCACCCACGCGCTAACCACGGCTAGAAGTGTCACTCCTTGCCAAACGACCTGAGACAGGCGCGAAGGCTGCGCTTCAGGTGTCCGATTCTGCCGCGTCGCGTCCCAGATCCGGTACGTCACCAGATAGCAGCCGTGCAGCACTCCCCATAGGACAAATCCCCAGCCGACTCCATGCCACAGTCCCACAAGAGCCATGATTCCCAGCAGACTCACATAGAGAGGCAGCGGCGCTCCCTGGAAGCGGGTGTTGATTGGGAAAAAAAGATAGTCACGGATCCAGCGCGATAAGGTCATGTGCCAGCGCTGCCAAAAATCCGCCGGGTTCTTGGCATGATATGGGAATCGGAAGTTTTCAGGCAGCGTGATGCCGATCATTTTCGCCGCCCCGATCGCCATATTGGAATAGGCCGCAAAATCGAAGTAGATTTGCAAACCGAAGGCTACGGCCAAAAACCAATTGTCGAGCCATGTGTTCGCTCGTGAGATCTGGGTCAAAAATCCTTCGTCCACAAATCGGCTGAGCGGGTCGGCGAGAAGATTCTTTTGCACCAGGCCCCAGACGAGCCGGTCCATTCCCGAAAGCAGCATGGAAAGCTCAAACTTTTTCTCAAATCCGAGCTGCGGCGCAAGTTCGCGGAAACGGACGATGGGTCCTGCGATCACATGAGGCCAGAACATAACGAACAGGAGCAGATCGCTGAACCGATTCGGCATCGATCGTTTTTGACGAACGTCAATCAAGTAGCTGATCGCTTCAAACGTGTAGAACGAAATGCCCAATGGCACAGCAACCTGAATCGCTGTTCTGGCGGGCGCCACCCGGAAAGCGCTCTCCAGCGCAGTCACTGCGGCGCCGATCGGATCGTGGAAGCGGAATGCCACTAGGAACGCGAGGCCGTAGCTGATCCCGGCCCAATACCACGAACGTGCGTGCGATCCCGATACGCACTTTTGCGCAATGAGGAAGACACCGATGCAAAGCACAAGCGGCACGAGCACGTAAACTGGACTCCATGTCGCATAGAAACCGATGGAAAGTGCCAGCACATACACGCGGCGTATCCGCGGCGGCAAGGCCCAAAACACCGACACCGCACAGAAAAGCAATCCCAGATAAGAGTAGGAGTTGAACTGCATCGACCTAATTTTTCACTTCGACCGAGTTCATCGCTTGGAAAACCAGCTTCGCCATCTCTTGTTGTCCCGCGCGGCCCATGTGCAACGGATCCGGGCCGTTGAGCAAATGCCCCCAATGCTCGGCGCTAATGCTATTTTCAAAATCGAACAGGGGTAATCGGTAGCGGGAGGCAACGCCCGCGACAAACTGCCGGTAAGCTTCACGATCTTCCGGGGATCGGTAAAGCATTACGTTTGGATTTACGGGTGCGTGGAAGAGCAGCAACCGAACATGATTGGCCGTGCAAAGTGCCGCAATCGAATCCACGGCGGATTGCGCAGCCGATAGCCGTGAGCCGCTGATCGAACGAGCTGTGCTCGGCTTCAGGTGCAGCAAATAGAGCCGACCGCGATACAGAACATTGTCGAACGATTCCTGTAAGTCGGCACGATGTTGTTCCGGCACCACTTCGTTCAGCCAATCCCGGACTCGTGTTTCCATCTCATATCCTGGAGTAACCTGCGTGTTGAACGCCGCCGTCAGTCCGGAATCCCGCGTTGCTTCGTGTTTTGTTTTGTCCTGGACTTCCACACGGTCATACCGGTGCAGCGCATCCTCATAGGCTGCCGCATCGGCTCGTCCGGAAGCCGCGAGCGTTTCAATACGTCTTCGAAATGAGGAATGGCGCAGCATGGGCAATAAGCTGTCACGAATCCCACCCGTCCACAGGGCCTGGTAATTCATCTGCAGAATCACGCTATTGGGACGAAGGTCCGAATCGTCGAGCATGTAGTTGAGTTCCCAAAGGACCTCTGGGTAACTCATTCCGCTCGAAGAGAGACGGTAGAGAAGTTCGTTTGGCCGTTCTCGCTGAGCCTCATCGATTACCAGATCGACGTAGGTCTTTTCGGGTGAGGTGCTGGGAAGTTCGCCGGACGCAAGGCTGATGCTGTGCATCTGCGAATTCCCAACGAAAACAACCCTGCCCGCTCCCGCGAAGTCATGCCAATACTGCTTGAGCTTGTCCAGACTGTCGGTCGGATCGTCTCCATGAGTAATCTCTTGCGTTTTCGGGTCACGGTAGAAATTTGTCACCTGTGTCCATTTCGGCGGAGCGCCGAACAATTTATCCATGGCGTCACAGATGGATTCAAACGGGTTGAAGTGCAGAAGCCCCGCCAACATCACAAAAGTGCACCCCAGGACGCCGCTCGCTGAGATCATTCGACGCACTTTTACTGGCTCACTCTCTCCAACGTGGAGACGATCAGGTCCACGCTGTCGAAGTCGTCCGGCTGCAGGTTTGCCGGAGGAATCGTTACGCTCAGCTTCTTTTCGAGTCGGGTAATCAATTTCAGGACGGAGAGAGAGTCGATGAGGCCAGACGACACAAGGGGCTCCGAATCCTGGACGCGGTGTCCGATCATTTCCGAGACCACCTCGCGCACAGCGGTTCGGACGGCGTTAGGGTCCATGCTCAACGTGCCTCCGCAACGGCGACCCGGGTCTCGACCGATCGCGCGAGGTCGCCGAGGTAGCGCGCGCGAGTCTCCCGCCGCGAAATTTTGCCCGCCGTGCTTTTCACGATCCAGCGTTCAGGTACTACACGGACGCGCCCTGGCCCAATCCCGATCGCTGTCAGGATCAGTCTTGCAACCTCTTTTTCCAAAGCAGCCGCGCGATCACGATCGTAAACGCCCTTCATTTCCGCCACCACGATCAGACTTTCTGTATCATGAGCATTCTCGATTCCGAACGCGACCGCTCGCCCTGGGTGAATTCCAGAGACCTTATGAACGAGGTTCTCGACATCCTCAGGGAAAACATTTTGGCCCCCTACAATCACGATGTCTCTTAATCGCCCGATGACGTACAACTCCCCATCGGCCATGAAACCGAAATCGCCTGTGGCGTACCATCCGTCAGAGCTGAATGAGCTTGTCGTGAAGCCTTGAGCGCCCCAATAGCCGGCAAACAAAGATTCGGTGCAAAGCTGAATTTCCCCGCCTTCGCGCTCCGCACAAATAACGCCTTTCGGATTCACAATCCGAACCCGCATGCCGCCGAGGGGTTCGCCACTCGAGACATACACGTCATCCATGAACTCAAACGCGCGCGGCGGACTGTCCTGTGCTCTTACGAGCGCCGCGCGTGCAATCACGCTTGGTTCGCGCCCCAGCTTCGTTTGGGTGACAGCGAACACGTTTTCCGCCATGGCGTAAGAGGCTTGAATTTGCTGCACCGAAACTCCCCAGTCGGCGAATGTTTCGACAAACGCTCGAAGGCTATGCAACCGAACCGGCTCCGAACAATCGATGTAACCGCGTACATGCTCCAACGAATACGGCCCAGCCATACGTTCTCGCTGGCCCGCCAGATAGGAAAACGCAAAATTCGGAAGCCAGCAAAATGTGCCGCCGTAACGTTCAATGAACTCGAACAATCTTCCGGGATTGAGGAGCCAGTCGCTGGCGGCGAACTGCACGGACGGCGCTGCGTTCCACAGCGGGAGCCACAGGCAACCGATCAGGCCCATGTCGTGATACAGCGGCAGCCATGAAACTACAACGTCTGCCGAGGAGAAAAGCAGAGCGTCGCGCAAACGTTCAAGCTGGCGAATCAGGATCGGCGTGGTGATAACGACCGCTTTTTGAGCGCCAGTCGTGCCCCCTGAGAACTGCAGGAACAATGCCTCTCCTGAATCCTGGAATGGTACGCCGCTCAGACTCGCGTCGCCGCCTTCTGACAAAGGCAGCGGAATCGAAAACGCTTCTTCCCATCGTTCGATGCCTTCGATGGAGCATCCGACGACGCGGTACGGCAGCGCTGAACCAAGATTCGCGGCGAGCTTGGGAATTGTGATGAGTTCCTCGGCAGGCAGATTCCGGAATTGATGCAACAGGTTCCTTTGGTACTTCTCCGGATCGACGCGGCTGGTGGGCCAGGCAAGGATCGCTGGAACACGTCCCGTCAAAATCAGCCCGATGTGCAATAAGAACAATTCAACCGAGTGCGGTAGCAGCAATAATACAACCTGTCCGGCGAGCGCGGACGACAGTTGCGCTAAACGCCGGCTCTCACGAAGAATGTCGCCGCCCGTCAGGGCTACGGGATTGCCATCGGTGACAACAACGTGCAGCAGCACGTCGTTGGCGTGACTGTCTAACCGCGCCTTCAGTTCCGAACGGAATTCTTCAGCTCTCATAGTCGAACGTCAAAAAATGCCATCCAAACTCACTTGGCGCCTGACCCCAAAATGATGACTTTGATCGTATTCAGAAAGATCAACAGATCGAGACCCACGGACATGTTCTTGATATAGAAGAGGTCGTACCGGAGCTTCTCTTTCGCATCCTCCACGGTGTTCCCATATCTGTAACGAATCTGGGCCCATCCCGTGATGCCCGGGCGAATAGAGTGCCGCAAGTAGTAGTAGGGAATCTCGCGAGCCAGTTCGCTGACAAATTCGGGGCGCTCGGGCCGCGGACCCACGAGGCTCATATCGCCGCGCAATACGTTCCATAATTGCGGAATTTCATCCAAACGCGCGTGACGCAGGAATTTTCCCACTCCGGTGATCCGGGGATCGTCGTCCAAAGCCCAGGTGGGCCCTGTATCGGCCTCAGCGTCTGCTCGCATCGTGCGGAATTTGTAGCAATAAAATACCTTGCCATCGTGTCCCACCCGCCTTTGCCGGTACAAAACGGGCCCCTTCGACGTAGCCTTAATGGCCAAAACAATGAACGGAAGCAGTGGAAGGCCAACCAGCAAACCAATACTTGAGACCAGAATGGAAGCAAACCGCTTGTAGAACAGGTGAAAACGCGAAGCGTAGCAACCTGGTGAAAAGAGTAGCGAAGCCAGCCGAATGGATTCGATGGGAACTTTGCCGGTAATGGTTTCATAGACTTCGACGCCATCCTGGACTTGCACCCCGCGGCACTTCATCGAGAGCAATAATTCGACGGGTAACTTCCCGCGGCGGTCATCCATCGCAACTACAATGCGATTGGCCCGATATGTCTTGATCGCACGCGGAAGAATCTCATCCGTATCGATTCCGAAGAGGTCCCTCGACGATTCGACGCCTTTGGAATAGGGAGAATGATTTCCGTTCCCGATCGGCATGACGCAACCCACGATGCGAAGCCCGAATTCGGGACGCATTTCACATTCCTGCTGAATGAGTTCGGCCAGCGGACCCCCTCCGAAGATCACCGCCCGATCCGCAAAGTCCGTCACGTTGTTCATCACAACGAACAGCCTCCGCCAGAAAACCAGCAGCATCGCGACGAACAATAGTCCGACGATGAAAATTCCGCGGCCCAGCTCCAGGGGAGGATAGACGTAGTAAAGGAGAACAAACACTCCGTAAACGGTTGCCAGCATCTGGATCAAACGAATGAGCATCTCGCGTCGATTACCCAAAATCGCCGAATCGTAAAGGTCGAAATAGTACATGCAAACGATCACGGCGGCCGACACGACAAATATCTTCAAGGACCCGTGTTGGTAGTTGAACATGAAGGCCGCATTGCCAACACCCAGTCGTGCAACCGTCGCGGCCAGGAAAGCCACCGAGATGAGACACGCTTCTGAAATCCACAATACTAGCGTGCGCGTGGGAAAATAGGCGTGCAGAATGCGGATCAACGAAAAACCTCGGGAAGAATCACTTGTTTAAGTCGGTCTGCCTGGAGAATTTTTCACTTTGCTGAAGCAAGTGGGCCGACTCACGAGTGACCGGGCCAAATTGGCTCGACATCGTATCCCTGGACTCGAATGGACAGAGACCTGCTCAGTAGTTCCACCGATACGACTAGACTCTGGTCCTGATTCTGTCCGACCATGATTCCTTCGATTCCGTCGAGCGCTCCTCCGCGGATCCGCACTCGTCTGCCGGTGCTGACGAACGGGTGCACAGTGCAGGGAATTTTCTCCCGGAAAACTCTACGGAGGCTCTCAATCTCTCCATTTGGAATTGAAGTCCCTAGTCCTTCCCTGCCGACGAAACCGAGCACACCCGGTGTGCTCAACACTCGGACTCGCATCTCCGCTGTCGCCACGATTTGCACAAAGGCGTAGCAGGTAAACGCCGGGACGTCCACCTTCTTCCATCGGTCACTCCACCGGTGGATTCGCTGAAGCAGCGGAAGAAACGTGACGATCTTCTTCTCTTGAAGAAGGTCTGCAATGCGCTTCTCAAAACGCGACCTCGTATAAATCGCGTACCACCGTGGTTCCGGGGGGGCCGGAGAGAAGCCTGCCAGCATCGATTCGAGGTTTATTTGTAAAATGGACAAAGCTTCGCCCTTTCAGTCCCATTTCCCTGTTCAAAACGATTTCGGCGGTGCTTGCCGACGGTAGCTACGGCCTGCCCAGCCAATGCGCCAACAGGGCCACCAGTTTCGTGCGGACGGCTTCCTGAACAAACCAGCTTCGAAAATTCAAAACCATGTTTCGCCGGACGCTCATCGCTCTCCCTCATGTTGGGTGAGGAAATTCGAGATCGGGCCCGATGAATTCTTCGAGGCTGCGCGCACCGAAAAGCCCTTTCCAACAGCCGAAAAACCGCTTCCCACTTCACCCGCGATATCGTGATCTACTCGCAAGACTTTCATCTCTGCTGTGATCCTCGTGCTGGACTCGGTGTACAGTGCGGGAAAAATAACTTCCATTTGCACCCTCGCGTTAACGGGGGGAGATGTCTCAGTCAAGATGTAAGCGCCAGCGAGGCTCACGTCGCGTGTCGTGCCTTCACCTCTGAATCGATCGTTACGGGACTTGCTCCAATGAAAGATCACCTTCGCTTTCATTCGATAGCGAATGACTTTTCTTCGATCGAACGAGTTATTGGGTATCGTCTTAATGCGTGTTCGTTCCCATTCCTGGGATAAGGTGCCGCCCCAAAAGGTTTGGGAAGACTAGGGCACTTCCGAATTGTCCACAAGTGGCGTTCTGTTTTCTTGAACCGAGATTATTTTTCTGGCTCTCTTGCACTTGTCTTGAATTCAACAAAGCTCCAATTGTTGTGACAATGCAGTCCATTGTCGATCCGCCCGAAATAGATACTAAAGTCGGTCACGCACTTAGGTAAGAATTTGCGGAAAGGAAAGGAACAAATGTCCATACCCTGCTTGAGTGACGGATTGCAACGCGATGGACGCCTGCCAGCTAAGTGCCTTATATCTTGCGGGATAGGACCCTCCTAGCTCTATGAACGCCGGATCGAAAAAGACTGTAAGATCACCGCCGACGGGCCACAAAAACTTCCGCTCACGATTACTTTTCTGTTGATTCGAACGATGCATGAAACCCGGGGGTCTCCGCGGGCTTGCCATGCAGTGAGTGCACCTCGAGTTGCAAAATTTAGTTCCCAACCGTTTCAATATTATGGTAAGGTGACGCTCCAAGATTTAGAACCAAGTGAATTCAGAGAGTCACTTAACCTTCGTTCGGTCGTCCCCCGAACTATAGTTTTGATCGTTATGTTTGGAGGAACCGGATGTCACCATCCCTCTATCGCCCGAAGAATTCGATTAGTGTGCTCATCGTCACACCCGATAACATGACGGGTGAGTTGCTGAGGAGTGCGTTCGCCCGAGGGCGAAAAGAGTTCGCGGTCGAAACGCTGACTGGAAGTTCTCAGAAGGTCATCGGCCAGCTGGGAACACGCAAACCCCACGTCGCCCTAATCACTGAGGAACTTCAGGACGGCCCACAAGCCGGTACAAAGGTCCTGCAGAAACTCCGGGCTTCCCACGGAACCCCGTCAATCATGCTCTTGCACGGCTCAAAACCAGAATGTGTTGTTAACGCGTTTCGTGATGGTGCTCGTGGCATTTTTTATCGCAACCATTCATTGAAAGCTCTTTCCAAGTGCATCCAATCGGTACATCGGGGACAAATCTGGGCCAGCAACGAAGATCTCGAACATGTTATGAACGCGCTGGGCCAAACCAAGCCGCTTCCATTCCGCAACGCCGATGGATTGCCGCTTTTAACGCGTCGCGAGGAAGATGTGGTCCGTCTTGTTGTTGACGGTTTAAAAAATCGCGAAATAGCTCAGAGACTCGGAGTCAAGGATCATTCCATACGGAACTACCTCCATCGAATTTTCGAAAAACTCGGAGTCTCGACCAGGGTTGAACTTATCCTTTATGCATTTAGCCAGCGGGACGGCACCAATTAGATCAGTTGGGACACCGTTCGCTATTCATTAGCGGATTGCACGGTTCCACAGCACGAACCAAATCCAATGGGTACAGCGTTCGATGACTCGCACCGTGCGCGCATAATCACTTCATCGCCGTCTTCAAGGAACCCGCGTCTTTCCCCAGTCGGCAGCTCGAATAGCTCGCTGCCGCGACGGGTCAATTCCAGCAAGCACCCTCTTGAGTCTTTTGAATCTCCCGAAACGGTTCCGGTGGCCAGCAAATCGCCGGGGCGTAGATTGCACCCATTGCTGGTGTGATGTGCAAGCATCTGTGCGGGTGTCCAGTAAAGATCGCGCAGGTTTCCGCGGCTCAGGCGAATTGGATTGCGGCCCTGTTGGCGCATCTCCTTCGATCTCAGCTGAACCTCCACGAGCATGTCGATTCCACCGAGTTCTCGATCGCGCTTCGAAAAAAGGTAGGGCGATGGATCTGGATCGCCTTGTGGCCTTTGAAAACCAGGCACGCGAAAAGGAGCCAGCGCTTCGAGTGTCACGACCCAGGGTGAAATCGTAGTCGCAAAATTCTTGGCCAGAAACGGGCCCAACGGCTGGGATTCCCAGGCCTGAATGTCTCTTGCCGACCAATCGTTCACGATACAGAAACCGAAAATGTGATCTTCGGCGCGGTCCAGGCTAATCGGATGGCCTAACTCGTTGCCGGTTCCAACGAAGAAGCCAACCTCAAATTCATAATCCAATTGCCGGCTGGGACGGAAGCTGGCCGTTTCAATTGGAGAAGGTCTGACTTGTCCCATTGGGCGGCGCACTGGCGTACCGCTCACAACAATAGACGACGCTCGACCGTGATACCCGATCGGCATGTACTTGTAATTCGGTGTCAGCGGATGATCGGGACGAAACATGCTCCCGACATTCGTTGCGTGGTAGATCGAGGCATAAAAATCCGTGTAATTGCCAACCTGTGCCGGCAGGAGCATTTCCACTTCGACGATCGGCACCAAATGTCGCCCGACAACTTCGCGGTCATTCCCGTGGTCCGATCCCTCGGCGCGAAGCAGGCTGTGCAGTTCCCTGCGCAGCGCGGACCATTGCGGCCTTTGTAAAGACATCAACTCATTGAGCGAGCTGGACATGCACGCCTGGGAGAGCGCAGGCGAAAGCCCGCGAAAGAGCCCGGCCCTGTCGCAGGCGGCGACATCCAAAACATACTCCCCAATCGCCACACCTATGCGCGGTATGTCGCCGCTTCCGCTCCGGCGATAAATTCCGAATGGCAGGTTCTGAAGCGGGAAATCCGTGCCAGGTCGATTTGCGGAGTCGACCCAACTCTTGATTTGTGGATCGTGAGTGTCATTTAGGATTGCAATCATTTCAGTCCATGCTCGCGGGAGTCGCCAGCGCGTTGCAACGCGGTTTTAGGGTTCAAAGCGTTTATCGAGACCCTGCCAGCATTCGAAGTACTGTTCATCGAGATGCGAGGATTCGAGAGCAAACTTGGTTGGGCAGCAAACGAAGCGCGTCTCGAACATAAATGCCAGCGTGTCGGCCAGATAGACAGGCTTCAAATCCATTTCAACAGCCTTCTGAAACGTAGCAGCATCGGGTCCGTGACCTGCCATGCAATTGTGCAGGCTTGCGCCGCCGGGGACAAACCCTTCGGCTTTCGCGTCGTATTCTCCCCGAATTAAGCCCATAAATTCGTTCATGAAGTTCCTGTGAAACCACGGCGGCCGGAACGTATGCTCGGCCACAATCCAACGCGGCGGGAAGATGGCGAAATCGACGTTTGCGGTGCCTGGAATTTCCGATGGCGCTGTCAACACTGTGTAAATGGACGGATCGGGATGATCGAAGCTGACCGTATTGATACAATTGAAACGATTGAGGTCGTATTTGTACGGGGCATAATTCCCATGCCATGCAACGACATCGAGCGGAGAGTGATCGATCCGCGCGGCCCACAGACGTCCCTGAAATTTTGCGACCACGCGAAAATCACCGGAACGATCTTCGTAGGCCGCAACCGGCGAGTGGAAATCACGCGGATTTGCAAGACCGTTCGCGCCGATCGGTCCTAGTTCCGGAAGGCGGAAAAGTTCGCCATAGTTTTCGCAGATGTAGCCGCGGGCTTGCCTGTCGGGCAATTCGGCTCGAAATTTGATCCCGCGCTGGATCACCCCGATTTCGCCGGGCGCAACTTCCAAAACTCCCATCTCGGTACGCAACGACAACCGGCCAAGCTGCGGCACAATTAAGAGTTCCCCATCGGCGTTGAAGAAGAACCGATCGTGCATTGCCGTATTTGCGGCGTACACGTGAATGGCGACGCCTCTATGAGTCGCTGCATCGCCATTCCCCGCCATCGTAATCAGCCCGTCTACAAAATCGGTTGACTCCGTGGGAATCGGCTGGGGTTGCCAGCGCAGTTGATTAGGAGGAGCGAGGACCTCGTCGAATGGAGTGCTGCGAAGTAGGCCATTGCCGATCGGTTCGAACGGCTGATGCGCAACAGACGGGCGAATGCGATAAAGCCACGACCGACGATTGTTCGAGCGCGGCGCGGTGAACGGCGTGCCGCTGATCTGCTCGGTGTACAAACCATGGGGCGCTTTTTGCGGCGCATTCTGTGTCTGCGGCAAGGCTCCGGGCACGGCTTCGGTGGAGAATTCATTGCCAAAACCGGATTGATACACTGTTTCTGTAATACCATGTGATCCTATTTTTGTGTCCACATTCACCTACAGATTTCCTCGCCGCTCCTGCTCAAACTCGATCGCTTCGAAAAGAGCCCGGAAATTGCCCTTGCCAAAACCGCGGCTGCCTTTGCGTTGGATAATTTCGAAAAACACCGTCGGACGATCTTCGACAGGTTTGGAAAAAATTTGCAGCAAGTAACCCTCTTGATCTCGATCCACCAATATCCCAAGGGAGCGAATCGAATCGAGAGATTCGTCAATTCTTCCCACTCGTTCGCGCAGAGCCTCGTAATAACTTTCCGGAACCTTCAAAAACGCCAGACCGTTTTCCTGAAGTTTGCCGACGGTTTTCACGACATCACCGCACAGCAGCGCAATATGTTGTACACCAGGCCCCCCGTAGGCTTCCAGATACTCCTCGATCTGGCTTTTCTTTCGTCCGGGAGCGGGTTCATTGATCGGAAATTTCACAAGCTGGCGGTCGTCCGACATCACGATGCTCATCAACGCGCTGTACTCGGTGGAGATATCCTTGTCGTCGAAGGAGATATAGCGCTGGAAGCCGAATACTCGGCTGTAGAAGTCAGCCCACTCCTCCATTCGTCCGAGCTCGACGTTGCCGACCACGTGATCGACCTGGAGAATCCCTGCGTCGTCACCTGGAATTTCCGCGGATTCAAAGCCTGGGAGAAAGGGTCCGGCGTAATCTTTGTACGAAATGAAAGAGTGGACGGTGTCGCCGTAGGTATGAACCGCCGCGCGGCGGACCGAACCGTGCCGATCGGTTTCGTCGTGCGGTTCTTCGGCAGCCCGTGCACCGCGGCGCAAGGCTTCCTCGAACGCGTGGTCGGCATCCTCAACGTGAAGCGCCACGTCCCGCACGCCATCGCCGTGTTTGCGTATATGCTCGCTTGCCGAGTGGTCTGCTTTCAACGGAGTTGTAAATAGGAACCGGACTCGCCCCTGACCTAAAACATAGGAGGTGAGTTGGCGGTCGCCGGTTTCGAGCCCTTTGTAAGCCATCTGCGAAAAACAAAAGCCTTTCCGATAGAAATATGCGGCTTGCCGGGCATTTCCGACCCAAAATTCGAGGTGGTGAATCTTTTTGATTTTTAAGGGATTTTCATCGGGCATCGGTCCTTCCCCTCCAGGTTACAGACGGTTGTTTCTTACAATCCGCTTTTCGGCTTCGCGAATTCCTTCATAGATTTGGTCGAAGCTCTCGATAGCAAAAAGCACTTTTTGAATCTCGTCCACCTTGACGGGAGTCTCGAGAACTTCGTCCAAGTCGAAATCCCTCACTTCGCAACCGCCTTCGATCACGTTGGTGCATTCTCCGTGCGAGCTGATCACCCCGCTTCCATACACTTTGATTTTCTGACCTTGCCGGATGAGGCCGAACTCAACCGTATACCAAAAAAGGCGGCCGAGGCGTTCAAGCAACTCGGGATCCTCGATGCGCGCGCACACGCTGCCGTAATGCTGCAGGAAATCGGCGAAAACCGGGTGGGCATGCATCGGAACATGCCCGAAGACATCGTGGAAAATGTCAGGCTCGGGAATGTATCCGAGCGAGTCACGGCTTCGCAGCCAGGTTGTCGTTGGAAACATGCGCGCGTCGAGCATTTCAAAAAATGCGTCGGGTGGAAGAAAGCCGCTTACAGCCGTGGTGCTCCAGCCTGTTCTGGGCTTCAGTCGCTGGGTTGTGACGCGAAAATCCGGCAGGCGATCGTCAACCAATCCAACGATGTCGTAGCCTTCGAGGTATTCCCGGCAGGCATATTCCCGCACCTGCGGCAGGCGCCGGCAGACCAGTTCCGACCATACATCATGCTGCTCCTCCGTGTATTTTTCATATTCCTGTGCGATGAGGAACGGTTCCGCAGCGACGAGGGATCTGGTTGCCATGATTGCCTCCCTCCAGTGCGGACAGAGGTCATAGGCGAAAAAAGGGCCTATGGGTAGGATGAATCCGCAGTAAACCGAGTTATCTGCGCATGCGCCGCCTACCTGGAATTATCCCATAGCGCTGGGACTTGAGGTTTCTGAGAATTTGTCGAGAGTGACAGAAAGCTAAAGTTCCCGATTTCGCGCCAAGTTCGCTGTACCCGGATCGGCCTTAGTTCGCATCAATCTACCTAGCTGTCTGGTGCCTCGCGCGCATCTTACGTGAAGCCTGTTCCCAGGAGGCGCCTTCGGCCGTTGCTCGCAGGGAGGTATTCATGTTCATCAAAGCACGCCTCAGTCTTTTCATTTTCCCATTTCTGCTATGCAGCGCCGCGATTTCAGCGCGGCATCAGGGCCCTGAAAACCAACCTGGCAGCGGCAGGATCGTTCTTGACGTGGTTGTGACACCGAAGTCTGGACAGCCCGTAAGTGGTTTTCATCAGCAGGATTTTACTCTCTTAAATAACAAGGTTCCGCAGCCCCTTGCTTCCTTCCAGGCCGTTGACGGCAGGCAGGCTCAGGCTGAGGTCATTCTTCTCGTGGATGCGGTAAACACCGGTTACCAGAGCGTTGCCTTCGAACGCGGAGAGATCGACAAATTCCTTCGCGTCGATCGAGGCAACCTTGCTCATCCCACGGCACTTGCCGTCCTCACCGATACAGGCATTCAAACTCAGGAGGGCTTCTCAAACGACGGCAACGCGCTCAGCGCTTCACTCGATCAGTACACCGTCGGCCTCCGTAATATTCGCCGCGACACGGGATTCTACGGAGCGGCCGAACGTTTTCAACTCTCCCTTAAAGGTCTCCACGACCTTGCGGCTCGTGAGGCCTCGCACCCCGGGCGCACGATAATCGTCTGGATCTCTCCGGGCTGGCCGCTTTTGTCCGGCGCCAACGTCGAGCTCGACACGAAACAACAGCAGCAACTCTTCGGGGATGTTGTGAGTCTGTCCAAGCAGCTCCAGCAAGCCCGGATTACACTTTACAGTGTCGATCCTCTGGGGACTGCGGACACCGGAATCCATACGTCCTATTGGAAATCCTTTACTAAAGGAATTAGCAAACCTAGCCAGGTCCACGCTGGCGACCTGGGGCTAGAGGTACTCGCCACCCAAAGCGGGGGTCTCGCTCTCAGCTCCAACAACGACGTCGCTGCTGAATTGCAAAAATGCGTCGCCGATGCAGCGTCCTACTACGAAATCTCCTTTAACCCGCCACCTGGCGATCAGCCTAACGAATACCATCGTCTAGAGATACGCGTCGCAAAACCGGGAATGACCGCGCGAACTCGTCAGGGCTATTATTCCCAACCCTAACGATGTCAGGAATATCGCACCCCGCTACGTTACGTTTTAGCACCTTCCTTGCGGACCCGAGCCCCAAACCGATATTTGCCCATGCTATCGTTGAATGGACAGGCCAGCGGATCATGGCTACCTCACATCCTCCTCCGAAAATCCTAAAACGGCGCAGCACACGGGTCGCTGCCGGAGTGTTCGTGGGTGTCAGGGGCATCGACGCGAACGGACAGCCCTTCACCGAGCGTAGAGTGACCTTGGAAGTGAGCTTCCAGGGCTGTAAGTTCTATTCCAGATATGCGCTCCCGAAGAACTCCTGGTTGACGATGGAGATCCCCAATAAACAGGCAAATTCAGCCTCTCAGGGCTTTCGGGCCCGCGTGGCTTGGGCGCGTCGGTCGCGAACTCTGCCGGGCCTATTTCAGGTCGGCGTCGAGCTGGAGGCGCCTGGAAACATCTGGGGGCTTGCGAATCCACCGGCCGATTGGCGGGAACCCGAGAAGCCAAAATCATCCGAAGTGACAGCATTTGAGGGAGAGATGAAAGAGCTGATCGCCTTGGCCGAGACGGGCACTTATTATCAATTGCTGCGAATGACGTCCGATTCGCCACGCACTCAGCTCCGGCAAAGTTATTACAGCATCATGCGGAAATTTCATCCAGATCTTCATATGGATCACGCCGAATGGACTCAACCTCTTCACCGGCTAACTGAAGTGGTGACATTGGCTTATAAGACTCTGGCGGACGAGACCGCGCGCCGGAAATACGATGAGCGACTGGCCTCGTCCGCGACCTTCACCTTGCGACGGCAACAAAGCGATTTCCAGAAGACGGCTGAGGAATGTGTTCAGAAGGCTCGGGAATGTCTCAAAGCCCAAAATCCAGGAGGCACTATCCTGTGGTTGCGGAAGGCGACCGAATTGGAACCGAAGTCCGACAAATACCACGCTCTCCTGGCCAGGACCTTGTCGAGGGTAGTGTCGCTCCGGCGCGAAGCTATCGAACACTTCGAAAAGGCGCTCGAAATCGATGGGTCGAACACGAGTGTGCGGTTTCAGGCCGCCGCGCTCTATGAGGAGATGAAACTTCCCTGGCGTGCCCGCCTGCATTATGAGAAGGTCTTGGAAATCGACGCCGAGAATCCCAGGGCCCAAAAACGGCTGCGCCTCCTTGACGCCGATTCCGGCAAGGACGGCGTCGGTAAACGATCGATTGCCGATCGTATCCTTCATCGATCCTCTAAGTAGATTCCGAAATTCAGTGGACTCCGCTATCGTGGTCCGAAGTTAGCCCGCAAGGCGCAACCCCGGGTAAAAAATGTCCGCGGTGGGAACTATTTACTAGCTCCTGCATCGCAAAGCGCGTCGCACACTTAGTGTGAAATCAGCGTGGAAGACTCCATAACCGCAGCCAAGATAAGTCCAGCGTTTTCGGCATTGTTCCCTATAATCAAGAGAACACAGGTCGTCGGAAAAGGCTCCTTCCATCTTGTTCCTGGCCCAGCCGTTGCTCATCTCCGCTAAAGTGTTCCATCGGCGCCGCAGCGTGGTGGAAACCGGGGGCAATATGAAGAACCAGTGGTGGTGTGTCAGTTGCCTGGCACAGGTTGCATTGGATGTACACGGACGTTGCAGTACATGTGAATCGGAGGCCGTGGCCTGGATAGGATCACACACTGTGACATGGTCACCGGCACCTCCTGGGGAGTCAAAGCCCGCAACGCTGAGCACATCGAGCGGTGACTAACCGCAAAATGCAGGCATGTGTCGATATTCAATAGACCCTCGTCTCTTACCAACGCCTTGTCCACGTCGCCTGAGGAGATATCTTCGTTGAGAGTCCAGAGACAGCCGAATTACTCACGGGCATTACTTCCATTGCACACATAGCACGGTTAAACCGAGTCAAACTCGCTCTATTTCCTTGGTTCTGAGCAAACAGCGGATTTTGTGATGGATTCCCCTGTAAATTTTCGATATCTTTACGCCTAAACATTGAAAACGGTGGCAGTGTTCCATCATCGGCTGGAACATGAGAGTCCAGTTAGAGAGAGGCGACGTGATGTCCAAGAAAAAATTGGTTCCGCGGATTGCTGGATCGTTGTTGCTGGTTTTTATCGTAACCGTTGCCATGGTTCGAACGCAGGCCGATCCCCGGCCCAACCCGGCGCTCGCCCAGTCCGGCTCCGGCGGCGTAACCGTGGGCGCCGATAACATTGGGGGCGTCGTAACCAGTCGCACCGGCCCCGAGGCTGGCGTCTGGGTCATCGCCGAGACCACCGACTTGCCTACCAAGTTCCGCAAGATCGTGGTTACCGACGATCGTGGCCGATATCTGCTTCCGGAGCTCCCCAAGGCAACTTACAAGGTATGGGTAAGAGGATACGGTTTGGTGGATTCCCGTCCTGTGGATGCAAAGCCCGGGCAAACACTGGCGCTGGACGCGGTGATCGCTCCGAACCCCAGGGCTGCCGCGCAATATTACCCGCCCAATTATTGGTATTCGCTCATAAAGGTTCCCGACAAAAGCGAGTTTCCGGGTACCGGTCCCCAAGGTAATGGGATCAACCCCGCGATGAAGACACAGGCTCAATGGCTCCAGCAGATGAAGACAGGCTGCGAGGTATGCCACCAACTGGGAGACAAATCGACGCGTGAACTCTCGCCGAGCCTCGGCACCTTCAAATCGCCGGCGGAGGCCTGGGACTACCGTGTGCAGGTTGGCCAGGATGGGGCGTCCATGACTGGGGCTTTCAATAGCTTCGGTCGCGAGCGGGCCATCGCCATGTACTCCGATTGGACGAGCCGGATCGCGGCGGGCGAAGTGCCGCCTGCGCCACCGCGGCCTCAGGGGATCGAGCGGAACCTGGTGCTATCGAGTTGGGAGTGGGGCGATGCGGTCAGCTTTGTGCACGATGAGGTATCAACGGATTGGCGCACTTCGACTTCCAATGCACGCGGCGCCATCTACGGCGTTGACTGGGCAAACGATAAATTTCTGATCTTAGATCCATTGGAGAACAGCGTCGAGGAGAAGAGAATCCCGGTGCGCGATGACGGGATTGAGTCCAACAAGCCTCGGAGCATGCCGAATCCTTCGCCGTACTGGGGCGATGAGCTCTACTGGAACGATCCAGCCGACCCGGCTGCCATGGCGATGGATAGCAAGGGCCGCGTGTGGATTTCGTCTCGAATTCGCCGGGACGATAATGTGCCGGCGTTCTGCAAGGAAGGCTCGGACAACCCTTACGCCAAGCTATTTCCGATAACGCGCAGTGTCCGGCAGTTATCGGTATTCGATCCGAAAACAAAAACCTTCAAGCTCGTCGATACGTGTGCCGAAGCGCATCACGTCGTTTTCGCGAATGACAAGGACGAGACAATTTACATGGACGGCATCCGCAGCGAGACGATCGGCTGGGTGAAGACGCGCGTTCTCGACGCGACCGGCGATTTGTCGGCTTCCCAGGGTTGGTGCGGAGCTTATTTCGACATCAACGGAAATGGAAAGTTCGACGACGGCATCGACCAGCGGATTAACATGCGCGGGGTTTACAGCGTGGCACCGAGCACGGTTGACAGCAGCGTTTGGGGCGCTATACCCGGCGTTCCCGGCCGGATTGTGCGGATCGATCCGAAGACGTGCGCCGCTGAAGTCTATGAGCCGCCGTTCAACAATCCGAAAGAGCCTAACGTGCTGGCGTTCTCGCCGCGTGGAATCGACATAGATACCAACGGACTCATCTGGAGCGCCCTGGGCAGCGGCCACATGGCGAGCTTCGATCGCCGCAAGTGTGCCGCGGCTACCGGACAGGGCTTAACAGATGCGCAACGATGCCCGGAGGGCTGGACACTCTACCCATCGCCGGGACCGAGGTTTAAAAGCGGAGTAACCGATGACATCGCAGTGGACCATCACTACTTTAACTGGGTAGATCGATTCAATACACTTGGAATGGGCATTAACATCCCGATGGCCGATGGCACCGGCTCCGATTCGCTTCTTGCCTTGGATCCCAAGACCGGCCAATGGGTGGTGCTGCGAGTTCCCTACCCAATGGGGTTCTTTCAACGCGGCATGGACGGGCGAATTGACGATCCGAAAGCCGGCTGGAAGGGACGCGCAGTGTATGCGGATTACGGCGAGAACTCTGTCTGGCACATGGAAGGTGGCAGAGGCGCTAAGGGCGGCCTTGTGAAATTTCAGCTTCGGCCGGACCCGCTTGCAAAGTAAGCCTGCGGGCGCCATCGCATTCCGGAATAAGCGGACTTAGCGTGTTGCGGTTTTCCACGTATTTTTCAGGGCCGAGTGTATCCGGGTGTGGTATTCGCCGGCGGAACGTAGTCTTGCCCGTACTTATTTTTGTGTTCGAGGGTAAAATTCGGATTTTCCACGATTCGAATGGGCTCCAGTGACCTTGCCGCATCGGAAATCGTGACGATGCGGCCCGCGCTCTTCAAGTCTTCCGGCAAACTTCGTTCATACCAAACGCTCAATCGGTATTTTCCTTCCGGTACATTTGGCATACTCACGCGCCCTGTTCTGTCCGACATCCCAAAGTAAGGCGTGTCAACCGCAACCACGGCCGCGCTCATTTCCGGATGGATATTGCAGAACAAAAAACTGACTCCTGCCCGGTCGAAGTGCACCGTCTTACTGGAGCCGGCCTCGTAAAATCCAAGATCGAACCGTTTGCCATCGAAAAGCGAAAAAACGTTATGAAGAAAAGGATCCTTGTTTGGAAACTGGACAGCCGTGCCCACTTGAATGACTAGGACATGCGGGTCAAAGCTCTTATTCGTTTGCGCGACTTGAGGCGCGGGACGAGCAGGCGGGATTGTCAAGACTGAGGGGCCGCTGGAATCGATTGGAGTGAGCCAGACAACCACATTCGACGCGTCACCAGAATCCCTGGCTGATACGGGCTTCTTTCCCGCCTTCGGATTTTCGATCTCCACTTTAACGGTGACAGTCGACGGCGCATTCTGGGCAAGTAAGGCGCACACACAAAAACCTGCGGCGACGAGACTACCGAGGCTTCCCACTCGTCGGACTGTCTTCAGTGACCGCACTAGAATATATACCCCATACTCAGGTCGATGTGCCCCGCGCTATTAGGACTACTGCCGAGCACCGATGTTTGCAACCAACGATACTCGATCGAGACGAGCACATCCGACCGTATCCGGTAGATGAAATTTAAGAACGGGCTCAGATTTCTTGTATATAACTCTGGATAAATCGAATTCGCTTTGTGCTGGCGCATTTGGCCTGCAAATGGGTTGTCCACGCCGACGGCGCCGTTTATTTCAAATTTTGTTGTGGCCTTGAACTTCAACTGCGTCCATCCTCCCGCCGAGTCGAGTCCCCAAAAGGTCGTCGCTGGGGCAATAAACGAACCGTTGAGCAACACGTTTTGACCGATTCCGCCGCCGAGGCCCGCTACCGCGCGGCCTCTATAAAATGCACCGGTAAACTCAAATCTCTTCCCGAGGGGAACCGTGACGTCCGTCGTTCCGGCCCATCCATCCAAGGTACGACCGAATCCCCAATCCTGGCGGCCATAGTAGCCGCCCGCTCCAATCGTGAGATTCTCGCCAAAAGCGCGATGACTCCAAGCAATCCGGGTCGCGTAAGCAGGCTGCCCTGACAATTCACCCCACGCCGGGTAGCGATTGTAATCCTCGCTAGGCAAGTCTCCGGTGAGTGAATCCAGAATGCCCGCTTGCAAGACGATATTCGATGCATCCGACAAAGCGATGCGATGTTCAATACGCACCTGCGGAGTCCACGACCACAGATTTCCGGCATAGGACAGTGCAGGGGTTGCAAGGGTTGCAAGCGATGTGGGAGCGAGCGGTACGAAAAATAAACTGTCTTGCCCCGCAACGATGGAGGTACTAGCCCAGTCGAGCCTGATTGTGCCTGTGCGCAAACGCACGAGGCCCATCGCCACGCCGTTCCATTGGTCCGGGAACCCGCCCGCAAAATCAAATTGAATATCGGAGCTGGTTCGCGCGCCGGCGATATCCGGCCCGAAAGCCTGAAGTTTCAATTGGGATTGCCGGAGCGTTCCACCGAACGTCCCGGAAGAGACGAACAGCGGATCCGATTGGGGTGGCTCCACCATTTGCGGGAAGTCCTGATTATCGACAAGCCCGTGATTCTGGTACAAATTTAGCAGGACTATTCCGGAGAGCCGCAACCGGTATTTCGATCCGCTCTCGACTTTGGTCTGATACTGGTCGTTGACCTTGGCCTCGATAATTTCCTGGTTTTCTTCTAGTTTGGCAATACGGTTTTCAGCCGTTGGCTCTTGAGGAGAGGCAGGCGAAGGTGGCGCAACGGGCTGCACCGTCAAATCTCTGACGCCGGACTTCGAGTAGAGATCCAGCCCCTTATCCGCGGGAACCACTTGCGCTCTCATAAGATCGAGTTCGTGGCGAAGCTCGCGCGCCTCCTCACTCGTGCGCTGTTGCTCGTTTCGAAGATCGTTCAATTGCAAATTCAACGTTTGCACCTGCGCTTGCAGGTCATAAATCAATTCCGAGAGGGAGCGGCTTTCCGGCACGGTTTCGAGTGGCTGCGGACTCGGAGCTGACACCTTACGGATCTCCTGGCTGTGAACCCCGGGCGCACCAAACGACACTGAAATTAAAACGATGCAGGCGGTTAGTAGAATTTCCCGGTGGCGTTTCCCGTGCATGACTGCCTCCTTCCACGCTCCGAATCGTTTCAGGCCAGGAGAAATGCCAGCAAAGTTCAGGACCATCTATGTAACGCTATGTAACGTGGCACTCGTTCGACTCTGCCGCCTGTTCGACCGGAGTTCGCGCGAGTCCCTCGCGCACGATTTCGACCAAAGAAGCCGGAGAAAATGGCTTCTGAAGAATGGGCGCATCCGGAAATCCGCGGCCCAGGTCGCCCCTGGAAAACTCGGAGTAGCCTGACATGAACGCCACGCGGATATCCGGGCGAATCGCTTTCAAGCGTTCTGCCAGTTCTCCGCCGTTCATTCTTGGCATGACCATGTCACTCAAGACCAAATGGATCATTCCGGGAGTCCGCCCAGCGATGTCCAGAGCCTCCGGCCCATCCTTGGCTTCCAACACGGTATATCCCTTGACGCGCAAGAATTGGCAAGCGAGTTCGCGCACGCCCGCTTCGTCCTCGACCACGAGAACCGTCTCGCTGCCGCGTGGGACGTCCGAGGGCCCCGCATCTTCTGATTTTGCCGCGACTCCAGTGGCCTGAGGCAGATAAATTTCGAACGTCGTGCCCTTTCCCGGTGAGCTGATAACCCAAATAAAACCGCCGCTCTGCTTGACAACACCGTAGACCGTCGCCAGGCCAAGGCCCGTTCCTTTACCGATTTCCTTGGTCGTGAAAAACGGCTCGAAAATGTGGGGTATTGTCGCTTCGTCCATGCCGTGCCCCGAGTCGGTCACGGAGAACAATACATACTTGCCAGGAATCATTGGGGGACGTTTCAGCGCCTCGGATTCATTCACCGAAATGTTTGACGTTCGCACGGAAAGAGTACCGCCTCCGGGCATCGCGTCTCGCGCGTTGACGGCGAGATTTAGAATAACCTGTTCGATCTGTCCTGGATCCGCTTTCACGGTCGCAAGCTTGGGTTCGGGCAAAAAGCAGTATTCGATGTGTTCACCGATCAATCGGGGAAGCATCTTCCCCATCTCGGAAATCACGGTGTTCAACTCAATGACCCGGGGCTGCAACACCTGCATGCGGCCAAACGCCAGCAGTTGGCGTGTCATGGAAACGGCGCGTCCCGAGGCGTTTTGGATATTGGCTATGCAGCGGCGGTGAAAATCGTCCGATCCTTCGCGGTCGATGAGCAGATCGCTGTTACCCCGGATAATGGTCAACAGATTATTGAAGTCATGCGCCACGCCGCCCGCCAGCCTGCCAACCGCCTCCATCTTATGCGCTTGTCTTAGCCGTTCTTCGAGCTGCCTCTGCTCTTTCTGCGCGCTCTCCATGCTGGCGCGCATTCGGATAAAGGCATCGGTGACTTCGGTGACTTCATCGCCCCCACTGCTTTCAAGCGGATAGCTGAAATCGCCCTGCCCCAAAGCACGGACGCCGGCAACCAGGCCTTGCAGAGGCTTCGTAAATCTGTCCGAGATTAAAAAAACAAGTCCGCTGCCCGCAAGAACGCTGATCAGACCCAGGCCAATCAAGACACGGTTTAATTCACTGAGGAACAGGGTTGCCTTGTCGAACGATTTGAGCACAGTCAAGGAGACTGCCGCGCTGCCAGCCGGAGACAGACTTAGGGTCTCGGCAAGATATCGTTCGTTCTCAAGCTGGACCTCTTCGGCTTCTCCGGAAAGGCTTTTCGGGTTGCGGTGAATCTCGCCGGCCAACTGTCGCTGTTGGGAGGTATCGAGAGTGCTCGCAACTTGTGTTTCTCCAAAATTGAACGCCACTTCACTCGATGCGATTTTGCCGAAGTCTTTTGCGGCGCGCTCGCCAATTTCGTGGCCCACGGCCAGCAGACCAATGGTCGTTTTCTGGCTGGGAGCGCCAAAATAGATCGGCTGAATCCAGACCTCATACAGATGCCCGCCGCCGTACCACCAGTCCTGCGATTCTCCCCGGTCCAGCGAACGGCGTAGAAGTTCCTGTGCCTTACTGGATTTGAGACCCTCGCTGAGGGTGCGCAGTGCTTCCACATTCCCAGCTCGATTCGCCAGCAAGAGCAAATCGCTTCCACTCAAACGCCACAGATCCGCGAAACTATCTTGTATTGTCGCTGCGTCTTCAGTGGTCATCAGCGCTCGGACATTGGGCAGATTGGCGAGCAAGATGGCGGATCTCGTCAGTGTATCTTCCCTTTGCCTCGCGAAGCTTTGATAGGTGCTGAGGGAGTCGCGCAACTCTTCACGAATGCTCGCCCCCACCTGTTTCCGCACGGTATAGCTGACGGTGATGAGTGTGGCGGCCGTGAGCCCGGCGGAAATAGTCGCGAGTGACAGAAGAAACTTCGTTCGTAAACGAATCTTGCTCACGTAGGAATTCCACCTCTACCGTGGTCTGGGCAGGAAAACCCTTGCGGTTTTGGACAGAAATGGACGATCCACCCACACCCGATCTACCGTCAACTTATCACTGCCGGCATCATCTTAGTCGATACATAAGGCATGCTGTTGTCGAATGATTCATATTGTCTGCAAAACATGGCCCGTTTTTGTTCAGACTGAATGGAAGCTAAATCGCACAAGCGGAAGGATTTGGCCGCAGAAGGCAGAGCCATGAACAGTCGATTACGGAGCCACTTCCTGCGTTATTTCCCCAACCGATTGTTGAAAGCGTGGCAGTCGAATCAGAAACACCGTTCCCTCTTCCGAGGTTCTTTCGAGGATTACCGTTCCGCGATGATCGTGTACGATCTTGCTTACGATCGCCAAACCGAGGCCCGTGCCGTTGGATTTTCCCGCGCTAACGAAGGGATCGAATAGTGTATTCCTGACCGAGAGTGGAATGCCCTGGCCATTGTCCGCGATTCGAATCTCGAAGTTATCTTCGCCGGAAAATATATCGATCGTAATTCGGCCCTGCTGTTCCGCCGTCGCTTCGCAGGCGTTCATTGCCAGGTTAAAGAAAACACGCTCCATTTTTTGGGGGTCATAAGTTCCAGTCATGTCGCCCGACGAGCGAACGGAAACCGACCGTCCGCGCAGTTCCGGGCGCATCAGCACCGCGTCAATAGCCCTGCGCACCGTCTGATCCATGAGAGAGGGCACAGGAGAGATATTGCGCCGCTCGCGTGCCAAATCGCGAAGCGAATCCAGTAATTCGGTCAGCTGTTCCGCGGCATCCTGAATTTCACGATAAATTTGGTCGCGGTTGAGATTCAGTTTTTCCGCTTCGTAAAGAAATTCCGCATTGGCCACCAAGGCGGCCAGATGGTGTCGCAGGTCGTGGGAAATCGAGCTGGCGGCTCTCCCCAATGCCGCGACTCGCTCTGTCTCGATCTGTTTCCTCTGGGAAGCCAGCAATTCGCCGCGCATTTTCGAGAAGGATTCGCCAAGCTCCGCGACTTCAATGCTGCCACGCGGCGTAATGGAGTAGTTGTAGTCCCCCGCGGCGAGCGCCCGGACGCCGGCGACCAAATTGTCCAGCGGCCGTGTGATCGTGCTCGCTACAAAGCGCAACAGAAGAAATGCCAGCACTACGGTCGAGATGCCGACGATAAGAATGGTTTGGTTCAGTTTCCGAATAAAAGCCGTTTGCCGTTCCAGGGGGATAAACACATAGCATTCCACGGTCGAAGGGGCGCCTTGGTGAAGCGCGACAGAGGTTACTCGATATCCTTTACTCCCTAGAGTGGTTTCACTCGCTTCCGAACCAGCCACGAAGTCGTGCGCTAGAATTCGATGTTGGACTTCGCTCTCCTCGTTCTTTGAGAATGTGGATGCAATGACTTTGCCACTGGCGGTCAGCACGATCTTGCTGTCGGCTACGAGGGCAAGTTGTTCGGCAATCGTTGAATCAACTTCATATCCGATGACGACCAACCCAAGCTGCTTGACGTTGGGCTTGCTACCCGCCGTGATGGGCCGGAGGAACACCCAGTATAGACGCCCTCCGTCATACCACCAGGCCGAGTCTTCCCCATCTTTCAGAGAACTGTTCACGTGCGCCTGGGCTCCCTTTTCGTCCATTCCAGTTCTCGTGACGTGGAGTCCCATCAAGTTTCCAGCGGGATCCGCCAGGAGGAACAGATCGCTTCCCGCCAGCTTCCAGAACGGTACCGAGCCGTCCTGAATGGTTGGCGCGTCGCGGGTCGTCATCAGGGCCTTAAGGGTAGGTATCTCCGCAAGCATGGCCGCCGTGCGTGAAAGCTGCAGCTGCAACTGGCTTTGAATCGTCTCAAACTCGTGCACCGATGCTGCCGTACTGTCTTTGACTTGGGAGGCAATTTGGGAACGGACCGTCTGACGAATGATAAAAAGGATTGCCCCGGTCAGGGCGCAGATGATCAACAGCGTCGAAATCAGAAGTTGAGTTTGCAGGCGCAAGCGGGCCATAAAGAAATTCCATCCACGGAATCAATTCTTCTTGCCGGCGCTATTCCCGCTGCCGGGCACGAATTTGTAACCTGCTCCGTGTATCGTCACAAAGAAACGTGGATTGGCGGGATCTGGCTCAAACTTCTGTCGAAGTCGAAGAATATGATTGTCCACGGTCCGCGTGGACGGATAGTTCTGATATCCCCAGACTTCATTCAGCAGCTCTTCTCGTGAGATCACCCGTTCGGGCGATTGCGATAGGAATCTAAGCAATTTGAATTCTTGAGCCGTCATGCTGACGGGACTCCCCGAGCGCCTCGCTTCCATACTGGTAAAGTCAATTTCGATGTCGCAGAACGCAAACCGCTCATGGGAGTCGGTAGGTGCCGCAACGTGGGCCGTATTCGGCCAGCTCGCTCCATTTCGGCGCATCGCGCGGCGCACGCGCGCGAGCAACTCCTTCGGACTAAATGGTTTCGTAACGTAATCGTCCGCGCCCAGTTCGAGAAGCAACACCTTATCCTCAACCTCCGCATTCGCGCTCAACACCACAATCGGCAGAGACGGCATTTGCGTCTTGAAGGTTCTGCAAAGTTCCTTGCCGGACAGACCTGGAAGCTTTAGGTCCAGAACAACCACGCTTGGCGGTTGTTTTTGGAAACTCTCGAAGCCGGCAACTCCGTCGGATGCAATCCGAACTTCGAGAGCGTCCGACTCAAACAGACGCTGTAGAGTCCGCTGCATCGGACGGCTGTCTTCGATAATTAAAACGGAATCCATGGAGGCTAAATCTGGGGGTAAGTATACGTCGGAAGAGCCTGTCGGTGGCAACTCGATAAAAACCTTCATGGCGCGCCAAATTTCTGAGTCATTTCTGAATTTGAGATGTGTGAATCGGCCCAGCGGACGTCCCTGGATCGGGTCCCCGGTATAAAATCATGGGAAACCCGCCAGGGCCGTCCGCCAGCCACCAAGCACTGAGTTCCGTCTCTAAAGAATTACGGTACTAGCACCGAGCTATTCAAAATCTCCACCCAATTCGGTTGCGACCGGGGTCAGGGTACCGAACAAACCGTTCGCCTCGCCATTGGGTCCGGCTGTAAAGAACAACGAATTGTACGGGCCTGCGGCTCCGCACTTCGGCAATGGGCCACTCGCCGGCACGTCCGCAGCCGGTGCCGTGGGCGGAACGCTCGGGCAGCCGAGCGCGCTATTGCCAAAAATGAGGGACCACAGACCGTCGATCACGATGGGGTTGTTGTTCGGATCCTCCATGAACCCAATGAAGTTTCCGTCGAAGCCGTCGAATACGGCAATCTTACCGCTGCCGAAGTTGCCGATCAGCACGCGATTGCTGAACGTGCCGAAGTCGCGAGGCGTCCACACGGCTCCC
>JBEKCU010000021.1:0-48145 GCA_050014735.1 Candidatus Acidiferrales bacterium
GAGGACGTCATTTTCATTACGGGATCGCTCTTCCTGGTAGGGGACCTGCGAAGATATTGGAACTCACGGTCGAAGGCATCCGTCCGAGCTTTGCCGACCGAGTCCGCGCCCGCTTAGGCTGCAGATCGCATTGGAAGTGACGCGTTCGAAGTTGCAGCACCACAGGTTTCACAGCTTCCCGAAAATCCCTATTGGGTGTCACTCCGAGCAAAGCGAAGAATCTCTCTTCGATTGGAAATCCAAGAGAGATTCCTCGGCACGCAGCATGCCTTGGAATGACAACTCTTGAGTTTTTCCATCACCCGCAAAGCCTGCGCTACCACCCTTTCTTTCCACGACACCGTAATCGATTCTCGTGCGTCTAAGATAGACCAGTCCCGCGGGATGCAAATCCTTGTAGGGAAATGACTGGCGACGCTCAGTCAACTAGACGCATCTAAGGAACTTGATTGAAGATCTGACCGCTCTGGTTTAAATGGTTACATAAGGAACCCTTGTGGCTTGCGCGCGTTGAGATTGGCCGCGCATAGGCATACACTATTAACTTTTACCGACGAATACCGAGTCAAGCAGACTGGAGCATCCCCGTGAGAATATTCACAGTTGCAAGCATGATGGCGTTTTTTTCTCTAAGCGCAATGGCGGCAACCAAGCCGGCTCGGCAGCCCGCACCCGAAGCGTCCGCGACCCCTGCCGCACAGGGGACGCCTTCACCCATTGTCGCAACGATGGAGCAGGAGCTGAACCGCGAGATGCCGATTCTTTCGAAGGCGACTCCAGCAGCGTACTTTCTTAACTACACGCTTACTTCGACGGAGCGCACGGAAGTCATGGGCTCGAACGGGGCTCTGCTATCCAGTGAGGAGAGCCTCTCCCACTGGCTCGAGACACAGGTACGCGTGGGCAGCTACGACCTTGACAATACTCATAAGGTTGGGAATTCACAGGGCGGGCAAAGCAGTTATGGAACGTCGGTGCCGGTCGACAATAATCCGGCGGTGCTTCGCCGCGCGATGTGGCTGGAGACGGACAAGCAATTCAGATCCGCCTCGGAAACTTTGATCAAAATCAATACAAGCAAGGAAGTCCAGAGCCAAACTGCCGAAGAGCATGCGCCCGATTTTTCACGAGAGCAGCCGCACGTGTTTTATGGCCCGGAAGTTTCCGTTCATCCGGACCGCAAGCCCTGGGAGGAGAAAGTTCGTATCTATACCCGCGCCTTCCGCGCCTCACCGCAAATCCTGAATTCCATCGTCACCTTTAGCGCGCTGGGACAGAATCAATACGAGGTTAATTCAGAGGGCACGCGCCTGCAATTCGGGCAAATCCATTACCGGTTGGAACTGTTCATTCAGGGCAAGGCTCCGGACGGAATGGATATCAACCGATATTACAATTTTGACTGGAACGACCCAGCGGATGCTCCGAGCGACAAGGCCGTTCTCGCCCAGGGGCTCGTGCTCCGCAAGGAGCTGGAAGCACTGGTAGCCGCGCCGCTGGTCGAGCCATACGCGGGTCCCGCGCTTCTCACGGGCCGTGCCACGGCTGTTTTCTTTCACGAAGTGTTCGGACATCGGGCGGAAGGTTTCCGCCAAAAAGATGTCAATGAAGGGCAAACTTTCGCTAAAAAAGTTGGCGAGCAAATCGTTCCGACGTTCCTATCGATCTACGACGATCCTACGGCGAAAAAGCTCGGCAATGAGATGTTGCTGGGTTACTACCCGTTCGATGATGAAGGCGTTCCGTCCGAGCGCGTGACTCTGGTCGACCACGGAATCTTGAGAAATTTTGAGATGTCGCGCCAGGCGCTGGCGGGCTTTCCCCACTCAAACGGCCACGGGCGGCGCCAGATTGGCGCCCAGCCCGTTTCGCGGCAGGGAAATCTGATTATCGAGAGCAGCCTCAAGGTGACCAACGAAGAGCTGCATAAAAAACTGGTTGAGGAAATCAAGCGGCAGGGGAAACCTTTCGGGCTGCGCATCGACGATATAGCAGGAGGATTCACATTTACCGGCCGCGGACAACCGCAGGCATTTCATGAGGAACCTCTGGTCGTGTTCAAAGTGTATGCGGACGGACGCCCAGACGAACTGGTTCGCGGCGTGAATATCGGGGGGACGCCGCTGATTTCGCTCAACAAAATCCTGGCTACCGGCGACACCATGGAAGTATTCAATGGATATTGCGGCGCGGAATCCGGGTCGGTACCGGTTTCCGCGGCGGCACCCGCCATGCTGGTCTCCGAGATGGAAGTGGAGAAGAAAGAAACATCGACGGACAAGCCGCCCATTTTGCCGCCGCCCGCGCACGACGAACCGGCGATGAAATAATGGAATACACAGCAAATTACATAGGGAGTCGCCCGATGAAATATTTTGCGCCCAAGTTTTTGCGTTTCATCTTTGTTTTCGTCGCAGGTTCACTGGCGCTTACCGCCTCGGCAGCGCCGGCCAAGCAGGCTGCGTCAGCTCCCAAATCGACTCTTGCACAGCCGCAGCAGGCCGCGCCACCGGATAACGACCATACGCTTGCCGCGATGCAGGATGAATTGGACCGCGCACGCACGCGGCTCGAACTGAAGATCCCGGACACGAACGAACCCGTGCGGCCCTACTTTATTCAGTACCGGGTTCTGGATATCGATGTCCGCACGATCGTCGCTGAATTCGGCGCGCTGATTTCCTCAACCTCGGGGAAAAACCGGATCATGAGCGTGGACGTGCGCGTCGGGAACTACAATGTAGACAGCTCGAACTTCATCACCGACGAAGGCTTCAACGGTTTCCTCGGATCGACAGGCACGGTGGGAATCGATCGCGACTACGATTCCTTGCGCCAGGACCTGTGGCTCGCAACCGATCAGGCATTCAAAGCCGCGGTGGAAAACGTTTCCAAGAAGCAGGCGTTCATGTCTCGTCTGGCAAAGGCGCCCAGCATTCCTGATTTTTCTCCGGCGCAACCCACGGTTAATGTGGAGCCGCTGAAGGATCCGGACTGGTCCACGCGTAACTGGGAGGAAGAAGCCAAAACGGTTTCCTCGGTCTTGCGCGCGTTTCCGCAGTTGTATAGCTCTCGCGTCACCTACCATCTGATTTACACAACGAACTATCTGCTCACAAGCGATGGCACCAAGATTCGCGCGAACCGCAGCCTTGCCGCGATCGAGGCCAGCCTCGAAACGGAGTCGGAAGACGGCATGCCGCTGCACAATTTTATGGCCGTGTATCGTCACCGCCCGGACGAGTTGCCCACCGCCGATTCCGTTCAGAGCGATCTTCAAAAAGCCGGCGAGCAATTGATCACGCTGCGTGTTTCTGCCCCTGCCGCGGATTACGACGGGCCGGTCCTGTTCGATGCTCCGGCCGCGGGTTCTCTCTTAGCACAAATGCTCGGACCGTCGATATCCGGCGCGCGCGGGCCGCTGGCGATGCAATCGTCCTTCGATCAATTGATGGATCGGCTCGGCGGCCGCAGCGAATGGACCGGCAAGCTGGGAACACGGGTTTTTCCTGGCACCGTTTCCATGGTGGACGATCCGACCGCGAAACAGTTTGCCGGGCAGGATCTGCTCGGTACATTTGCGATCGATGAAGAGGGAGTAAAAGCGGAAAAAGTGCAACTGGTTCAGAACGGCCTTCTGCTGAATTTTTTGATGTCCCGCCGACCGGGTCCCGATCTTGTCCAATCAAACGGGCATGGCCGCTCGACGTTTCTGGCCGAACCGCGTCCAATGATCAGCAATTTATTCTTCTCTTCCTCGGCGGCGGTTTCCGCGGACGAGTTGAAGAAGAAATTCATGGACGCCTGCAAGCAGAACGGAAATAAATGGTGCCTCATCGTGCGCGAGATGGACAATCCCGTCCTGGGCGTGCGCGAACAGGAGGATCTCTCCGACCTCGTGATGGGGGCGGCCTCTGGAGCGGCTACCGGAGACCGTCTGCCCCTCCTCGTATATCGCGTGAACGCGGACGACGGGAGCGAATTGCTGATCCGCGGCGCGCGGCTTACTGGCCTCACTCTGCGAGCAATGCGCAATATCGCGGGCGTCGGCGCCGACATCGCCCCGTTTAATTTCATGCAGAGCCAGCAGGCAGGATTTTCCGGGACCGCGCTGGCTGCGTTCGGCGCCGCCGATTCCGGCGTTCCCGCCTCGGTGATTGCGCCGTCGCTCTTGTTTGACGATGTGGAAGTTCGCGGGGCCCGCGGAGAGCCGGAGCGGTTACCGCTGGTTCCTCCACCGCCGCTGAATTAGCCCGAATTTCATTTCGGTAATTTCGAGCTTGTCAGTTGCAGGGGTACCGCGTGCTTTCGTGCCCCTGCAGCGGCATACCGCGCGGTCCGCGTGCCGCCATCGTATAATCCATCCGAGGATTTCCCATCGCACGGTCGCCCACTTCGATCAAGCAGATGGCGGCGCTCGGCTCAATCGGCTCGGCGCTGATACTACTAGGGCTCAAAGTGTTCCTCGCGGTTGCCACTGGGAGCCTTGGTGTACTCTCCGAGGCGCTGCATTCCGGTCTCGACCTCATCGCGGCCATTCTGACTTGGCTTTCGGTGAGCGTGTCCGACAAGCCTGCCGATTCCGGCCATACCTACGGCCACGGCAAATTTGAAAGCTTTTCCGCGTTCGTTGAAACGGGATTGTTGCTGGTCACTTCGGTCTACATCATCGTTGAAGCATTTGCGCGATTGCTGTTCAAGGAAGTCCATTTGAGGCCGAGCGCTCTGGCCCTGGTGATTCTCGGGATAGCGATGGGCATCGATCTGGTTCGCTCTCGAGCGCTATCGCGGGTGGCGCGGGAATATCCGAGTGAAGCGCTCGAAGCCGACGCGCTCCATTTTTCGACCGACGTTTGGAGCACGCTGGTCGTAATTCTTGGCATGATCACGGCTTGGATCGGCCAGCATTTTGGCGTGAGCTGGCTGCAAAACGCCGATCCCATCGCGGCGCTCGTTGTCGCGTCGATCGTGATCTGGGTGGGTTCGCGGCTCGGGAAACGCACACTCGACGCGTTGCTGGACACAGCGCCGGCGGGCCTGCAAACGCGCGTCAAGGAAGCGGTTGAGGGCCTCGAGGGAGTGATCTCCACCGAGCGCGTCCGTGTGCGGCGCGCCGGAAACCAGCACTTCGTCGATGTCACGATCAGCGTCCCGCGCTCGGCCAGCTTCGAACAAGTTCATGCGATTTCCGACGCCGTCGAACGGCGCGTCGCTGAAATTGTGCCCGCCGATGTCATGGTGCATATGGAGCCGCGCGCGGCCCAGGGCGAGCACCTATTCGACGCCATTCGCGCGACAGCCGCGCGGCGCGGCCTTCCGGTTCACGAAATTTCCGCGGATCAGCTCGACGGGCGGCTGTTTATCGAAATGCACATGGAAGTTCCCGAGTATTTGAGCTTGCGTGACGCGCATCGCCGCGCCACCGAACTCGAGGAAGAAATCCGGAGGCTGCCCGGCGTGGCCATGTCACCCGAACGCACGGACCCAATCGTGAACATTCACATCGAGCCGCTCGGCACGCACATCGCATTGGTTGACGGCCAGCGCGGCGAGATGACGGGCCTCGCGCGCGCCATCGAGAACTACATCAATACTCTACCGCATGAGTATCATGAACTCGTGGATTGCCACGAAGTCCACGTGCGCCAGGTGGAGCATAAGATTCTCGCGTCGTGCCACTGTGCCATGGATGGAAGCTTGCCGATCACGCAAATCCACGACGTCACCGCCGCACTGGAAGACCGGGTAAAGGAAAAGTTTCCGCAGATCGCGCGAGTCACGATTCATCCCGAGCCGGTGGAGGAACGGTGATTGAATCCGATTTGTGATTTACAGTGTCCGGAAAATACGCGCGCGGGCAAACAGCATCGCCGCCAACGCCAGCACCGCCGGATAACACGAGACAACGTACCGAGGTTCGGGCGCTTCCACTGTCGTAAGAAACGCTGTACGAATCATCAGATACGCCAGCAGCAGGGAAATACCCCACAGATTCGGTGCATCTCGCGAGTCATTCGGCAAGCCAGATGCCCCACCGTCGGTGTGACCTGTGCGCCATGCAACCCAGACCCCTCCAGCGGCCAGCGCGATGTACAGATAACCCAGCGCGCCGAGACCTGCCGTAGTCAAAACATCCACAGGGGCATCCTGCCATCGTTCGCGAAGAGGCCATACTTTTCCATCGACGGGCAACAATTCCGTGCGCGGCGTGAACCACACCGTAAGGGCACGCTCGAACGGCACTCGGATATACGTCCGAAACGGATGACGCTTCGTTCGTTCCCTGGCCAGTCTGGCGAACTCGGCATCGACCTCCGGCGAGATTTCGAGGTCAGGACTCATGTTGTACTGGTCGGTCAAGTCAGCGACCCGAGCTTTTTCTTGCGGTGAATCGAAGGCTGAGGACGGGAGATCCTCGATGTCTATCGGTTCTTCGCTGATTTTCCAGATTGACAAATAAACGTCGCGGTAGCGTTCGAGCCATGTTCCTGCCCAAGCGTAATAGCCGACCGGCGCGTACTCATCGGGCAACGTTGAATATCGCGGTGCCAGAATTTGAACTTTGTGCAGCGTTAGGAAGTTGCGTGTGGCCCATGGCGCAAGAGGTAACAGGAATGCCCCCGCCATCGCCGCGCCGCACAGCGCCAACTTGCGGATGTTTAAAACACCCCACACTCGGAACGCATACACCAAAGCAGCCGCCACAAACAGGAGCGGCATTTCCGGGCGGATCAGTGTCGCGAGGCCAGTCAGAAATGAACCGAGCACGGCAAATTTGAGCGGTGCGATCCGCCGCGGCTGGACAACGAATTCAGGTCCACGTGGAATTCGCCTGACCCCCCAGACGAAGCAGGCGAGTGCGGCGGTGGCGACACACGTAACCAAGGCCTCCGTCAATACAACCGCCGTGTAATTCGCTACAAATGGGCAAGTTGCAGCCAGCCAGAGCGCGGCAAGCCAGACCCTGCGGCGTGCCTGCTTCGGTGCTAACCCCGCCGCCAGCATGGCCGTCAAACAACAAGTAGAGAGATCGATTGCAGCTTGGGACAACGAAATGGCACGTAGGGAGCGTCCAACTGTCATTGCTATTCCGGCCAGCAGAGCCGGATAGCCCGGCATCCGGAGGTCGGTCGGAACCAGATGGCCATTCAGCCATAAACTGTAAGTGCGGTGGTCTAACCAATTGTAGGCAAGCTGAAGATACAGTTCGCTGTCGCCGGCCGATGCTGGAAATCGGAAGATGAAAAGCATCCGCAGCACTACAGCGGTCATGATTGCCAAGAAAGCGGAAATACGAAGAGTCGTGACGCGGCCGTGCCGCGCGGGTATGATCGGAGTTTGCGGGCCGGTCGGTTGTGGGCTGTTTTGTGCGTTCATTAATTGTTTCGCACGTCATGGCCGGCTTGAGTTAAGTGCATGAAACCACGCAAGCCTATATTCTACGATGAGCAGCGCCGCCGGTGGCGGCGCACCAGCCGAGTATTGGAAATCAGCGGAGCTATTTTCACGCTGCTCGTGATCACGTTTTTTGTGAGCATTCTTATCAGTCCACGTTTGCCCGAACCGTTGCTCCCCACGAACCGCAATGCGCTGCATCCAGTGTATGAGAAGACCAAAGCGAAGATCACTTTGAAAAGATCCGGCCGTCACCGCCGCATCGAATCTTTGGGGCAGATCCCGGCAACGTACGATCCCTTGCGCGCGGCGTTTTACGTGAGCTGGGATCCTACCTCGCTCGCAGCGCTCCAGCAGCATTTCCACGACATCGACTTGCTTATTCCTGAGCGGCTCCACTCGATCACCTCGAGCGGCAGACTGGACATCGAGGACGATCCCAAGCTGGCGGCATGGGAGCAAACGTTGTCGCAACAAAATCCTCCCATCGAACTTCCAACGATGCCGCTGATGAACAATTCCGACGGCACCAATTGGCTCACCGACGAAATGGCGGCCATGCTGAAAGACAGCGCTGCTCGTCAGCACCTGTCGCAGCAAGCGGTTCAATACATCTTAAAAAACCACTTCGCCGGGCTGGTTATCGATTTTGAGGAAATTCCCGAGAAAAGTCAGAAGGATTTCAGCCAATTTATCGCCGAGCTTGCCACGAACTTGCACAACTCCAATCTGAAGCTCATGGTTTGCCTCCCTGCAGCGGATTGGATATACGACTATGCGGGGATCGGCAAGGCCGCCGACGCGGTGATTCTGATGAATTACGATCAGCACTGGCTTACTTCGGGGCCAGGGCCCATTGCCGCGCAGGACTGGTTCGTAAGAAATATCGAGGCCATCACAAAACTGGTGCCGGCGCGAAAGCTGGTGATGGGAGTCGCGAACTACGCCTACGACTGGCCCATCAACACGCGGAAGAAGGTCCGCGAACATTCGAAAGTGGAAAGTTTTCAGGAAGCGATCGTGACGGCCACGGAATCGGATGCGAAAGTGGTATTCGATGCGGACTCGCTCAACCCGGACTACTCATACTCGGACGAGCGTGATGTCGTACACCGCGTCTGGATGCTCGACGGTGTAACGGCCTACAACGAACTTCGTGCCGCTGAGCGCATTGGCGTACAAGGCACCGCGCTGTGGAGGCTTGGGACGGAGGATCCCTCCATTTGGCCGATCTGGGACGTCACTCACCCCGACGATGCCGCGCGAGCCAAACTCGAGGACATGCCTCCCGGATACGATCTGATCCTTGAGGGCGACGGCGATATATGGAAATTCGCCGATACGCCACAGAAGGGCAAGCGTACGATTCGTTTCGACGCGTCGATGAACGACATCGTCGAAGACAAGTACGAAAGCCTTCCATCGTCCTATCGCATTTTTCAAATGGGCGCCGCGCCCTACAAAATCGCGCTAAGTTTCGACGATGGGCCCGACCGGCAATTTACGCCCAGGATTCTGGATATTTTGAAACAGAAAAAGACGCCGGCGACCTTCTTCGTGATCGGGAGCAGCGCGAACGACGATCTAGGCTTGATTCGCCGAGAGTACGCCGAAGGCCACGAAATCGGCAACCATACCTACACGCACCCGCGCTGGAACGACATTTCACGCACGCAAATCGATGTGGAGCTCAATGTCACCGAACGGCTGCTGAACAGCACGCTGGGCGTGAAGACGCTTTTGTTCCGTCCGCCGTACGGTATCGACCACCAGCCCGAAACCGCGGATGAGGTTTCTGCGCTCCCCATAGCCCAATCCAGGGGATACATCATTGTGGGAGCGCGGATCGATCCCCACGATTGGGGCGAACCGGGCGGAGTTCCTCCCGCGCCCGCGTCCGTAATCGTGCAGCGTGTTCTCGAACAGGCGCATGCGAACGGCGGCAACATCGTGCTGCTGCACGACGGCGGCGGCGATCGAAGAAACACAGTCGAGGCTTTGCCCGAAATTATCGATGGACTTCGCGCGGCGGGATTTCAGATCGTTCCCGTATCCGAGCTGCTGGGCCAGACGCGCGCGCAACTAATGCCCCCGCTCACTTTCCGCGAGCGGCTCGTGGCGCACGCTGACGGTCTGGTGTTCACATTCTATGAGTGGTCCCGGCTGAGCGTTGCCTTCATTTTCATTCTGGGCATCGGTCTGGTGAGCTGCCGTGCGATTGTTGTGGGAGTGCTGGCGATCATTGAAAAGTTTCGCGCATCCCCACCAGATCATCCCGATTTCCTACCTCTCGTCAGTGTGCTTATTCCTGCATACAACGAAGAAGATGTGATCGTGTACACGGTCAATTCCGTTCTGGAGTCCGATTATCCAAAGCTGGAAGTGATCGTTGTGGATGACGGTTCAACCGATGGGACTGGAGAAATGCTGGATGAGCAATTCGGGCGCAATCCCGCCGTCCGAGTGATTCATCAGCCCAATCGCGGAAAACCGGCTGCGCTTTCGCATGCCCTTGCCGAGGCTTCCAGCGGCATACTCGTTACGATTGACGCGGATACCGCCGTCGAGCCCAGCGCGATCAGCAAGCTCGTACGGCATTTCGTGAATCCGAGAGTCGGTGCCGTTGCGGGAAACGTCAAGGTTGGAAACCGGATCAGCTGGCTGACGCGGTGGCAGGCGCTCGAGTACGTCACGAGCCAGAATCTCGAGAAACGGGCATTCGATCTTTTGAATTGCATTCCCGTTGTTCCCGGAGCGCTGAGCGCCTGGAGGGCCGAAGCCATTAACAATTCCGGTGGCTTCAGCGCTGACACGGTCGCCGAAGACACGGATTTGACGATTACGATCCGCCGCGCCGGGTGGAAAATCTATTACGAGGAAGACGCCATTGGCTGGACGGATGCACCGGAAACAGCGGGCGCGCTTGTCCGGCAGCGTTTTCGCTGGACCTTTGGCACGCTGCAAGCGTTCTGGAAACATCGCGACACGCTGGGCCGCTCGAAGTACGGCACGCTGGGCTGGATCGCGCTTCCCAATGTGTTTTTGTTCCAGCTTTTATTGCCATTGTTTTCGCCGGTCATCGATCTGCTCTTCCTGGGATCGCTGATCCTGTACGGGCTGTCCCAATTTCACTTTACTCATCTGCCGCAATTCTGGACTGCGGCCGATGTTCAGCGTTCGCTCGTATTTTTCATCGGATTCATGCTGATCGATTTTATGACGTGCATCGTTGCCTTCACGCTCGAGCGGCACGAGGACTGGTCGCTGCTGTGGCCCTTGCTTTTGCAGCGATTTTACTATCGACAGATGATGTACGTCGTGCTCTTCCGGGCGGTGATGGGAGCGGTGCAAGGCAAATCGGTTGGCTGGCGCGGCGTCGAACCCGAGGTTCCGGTGCCGGTCACTGAAGTGAAGGTCTGAGTTCTCCGGCAGCGCCGGCGTCTCTAGTCATCTTCGGCGATGAAAAACGCCGCCGGTCAGACGCTGCAAAATGTTGGCTCGATTCACGACCGTTTTAAACCCTCGCGTTGGTTGCGGCCTCCGCTCGCGGTATAATCTTCTGATGCCAATGAGTAAGAATTCAGCACAGATACACGGCACCACGGTGTTGTGCGTGCGTCGCGAGAATAAAGTCGTGGTAGCCGCAGATGGCCAAGTCACCATGGGCGAACATGTCATGAAACATACGGCCCGAAAAACACGCCGCCTCTTTAGTGACAAAGTGTTGGCTGGCTTTGCGGGCTCCACCGCGGACGCCCTTTCCCTTTTCGAGCGCTTTGAAGGGAAGCTTCAGGAACACCAGGGGAACCTGGCGAAGTCTGCTGTCGAACTCGCCAAGGAGTGGCGCAAAGACCGTGCGCTGCGGCACCTCGAGGCGTTGCTGATCGTGGCGGATACGAAATCCACGTTCTTGGTATCCGGCAATGGCGACGTGATTGAACCCGATGACGGTATTTGCGCGATCGGCTCTGGCGGCCCGTATGCATTGGCGGCGGCCCGGGCCCTTTCCAAGCATACGAAGCTTTCCGCAAAAGAGACGGCGCTCGAGGCGATGCGAATCGCCAGCGATATCTGCATTTTTACGAATTCGAATTTTACGGTCGAGGAACTGTAGCAACAGGGGCAGTTTCGGCGAGTTTCGAAAATGGAGGCCGGTTCGGTAACGCCGGCGTCTCGCCGGCGCTACCAGGAATCTTGACGAGGCAGCGGCTCGAAATCGATTCGGAATTCCATGTTGCGTCAGTAAGGCCTTTTGCTGGAATGACAACCTTGAATGATTTGTTTGATACGCTTGGGAATACGATTCCGCACCTCGTAAGCAAAGGCGGTCGGTCTTTATGGTGATCTATCTTCCTGGCGAACAGCGCGAACCTCAGGCCGCCCCCGAGCCGTCGTTCGATGAACTCACGCCGCGCGAAATTGTCGTCGAACTGGACAAGTACATCGTCGGCCAGGCCGCGGCGAAGCGCGCCGTTGCTGTAGCGTTGCGCAATCGTGTGCGCCGTCAAAAGCTCACGCCCGAAATGGCGGAAGATGTCTTGCCGAAAAATATCTTGATGATTGGGCCCACCGGGGTAGGCAAGACCGAAATCGCGCGGCGTCTGGCGCGTCTGGCCGGCTGCCCGTTCGTCAAGGTCGAAGCATCGAAATATACCGAAGTCGGTTACGTTGGACGCGATGTCGAATCCATGGTGCGCGATCTGGTCGAGACATCCATCGATATGGTGCGCGAGGAAAAACTGGACGAAGTCGCCGAGCGCGCCGAACAGGCCGCGGAAGAGCGCGTCCTTGACCTGCTTCTTCCTGCTTCGCCGGTGGCTCCAACGGAGTCCGACAATTCCTCCGCCATCCAGACGGAATCGCACCGCCGGGATCAGGCCGACCGCACGCGCGAAAAGCTCCGCGCCCAGCTTCGAGACGGCAAGCTCGATCAGCGTCTGGTCGAAGTCGAGGTCCGCGAGCGCTCGATGCCCTCATTTGAAATTATCTCCAATCAGGGCGTCGAGGAAATGGACGTCAACATCAAGGACATGCTTTCCGGACTCTTTGGCCAGCAGAAAAAGCGCCGCAGGATGACCGTGGCGGAAGCGTTCGACTATCTGATTCAGGAAGAAGAAAACAAACTGATCGATATGGACCATGTCACGCGCACGGCCGTTGAGCGCGCGGAACAGATGGGCATCATTTTTATCGACGAAATTGACAAAATCGCGGGACGCGAGACCGGACACGGTCCGGATGTTTCCCGCGAAGGCGTGCAGCGCGATATTCTCCCGATCGTCGAGGGCACTACCGTGAATACGCGTTATGGAATGATCCGCACGGATCATATTCTTTTCATCGCCGCCGGCGCGTTCCACATCACGAAGCCTTCCGACCTGATTCCGGAACTGCAAGGACGCTTGCCGATCCGGGTCGAGCTCACGGCTCTAATCGAAGCCGATTTCGTGCGCATTCTCACGGAACCCAAAAACGCGCTCATTAAGCAATACATTGCCCTGCTCGATACCGAAGGCGTCAAATTGATGTTCACGGACGATGCCATCGCGACGCTTGCGCGCTTCGCCGTTACGGTCAACGAACAAACTGAAAACATTGGCGCCCGCCGCCTGCACACGATTCTTGAAAAAGTCCTCGACGAAATTTCCTTTGACGCGCCGGACCTGAAGAAAAAGAACGTAAAAGTCGACGGGGCCTACGTCACCAAGCAACTCGCCGAAATCGTAAAGAATCAGGACCTCAGCAGGTACATCCTCTGAAGTGAGCATGACGCGATGAGCCGCGCTGCCGCAACCTTTGCGCTATCGTCAGGTGTGTGGGCGCTGGCGCTGCTTGCCGGTTGCGCCGCGCCAGGCGAACCGACTGCCCGGCATCCCGTTGTTCCCGCCGCCATTGCAGACCTGGCAGCGCGGCAAGCTGGTAATGATGTCGTTTTAACCTTCGATCTTCCCACTCGATCCAAAGATCGAGAAGGCCTTGCTGAAATGCCCTCCATCGAAATCTACCGTGCCACGCTTCCACCTGGGGCAATTCCAAGTCAAAAGACGCCCTGGCGTCTGGCCTACTCGATCCCATCGGAGCGGGTGGATTCCTACCTGACGGGTAATCGCATCGACTTCCACGATCCTCTTTCGCCTGACGATCTCGCACGCCCGGCCGGTTCTCCGTTGGCCTACAATGTCCGCACCAGAGTGACAAAGGCACGCGCCTCGGACGATTCGAATATTTTCACCGTCCACATCTACCCTCCGCCTGAAAGTCCGCGCGGCATCCGCACCGATGTCACCGAGTCCGCGGTGGTCGTAAGCTGGACCGAACCTGCCGCGCCTTTGGGCGCTTCTTCGTTGCAATATCGCGTGTATCGTGGCCAAACGGAGTCCGGACAGGAGACCGCTCCACCGAACCTCGCGCAGCCGAAATTGAAGACTCCGCTCGAGTTGGCCGGATCTTCCTCTGCGCCGGAGTTTCACGATATGGATTTTCAATTTGGCAACACATATATCTATACCGTTCGGAGCGTGGCGCAGTTTGGCTCGGATTCAGTGGAATCCGCCGACTCGTCTCCTGCCGTCGTCACGCCGCGCGATATCTTTCCGCCCGCGGCTCCGAGCGGCCTTGAAATCGCCATAGTCCCTGCAACCCCACAGGCCTCTGCATACGTCGAACTATCATGGGCAATCGGTACAGAGCCGGATTTAGCGGGCTATAACGTTTATCGTAATGACCGAGAAGACATCCCCGGCGAACGGATTAACGGAGAACTGTTGCTGAGTCCGACGTTTCGTGATATCTCCGTTATGCCCAGCGGTCGCTACTTCTATCGCGTTTCAGCGGTGGACCGCGCAGGGAATGAAAGCCCGAAAAGTTCCACGGTACAGGGTGTAATTCCATAGGCCAGCAATCGCGAAAGGACCGTATGAGTGCCCGACCCCAGCTTCCGGGCTCACGTTGGTTTTGGTGGCTGCGCAACGCACCGCTGCGCATTGGCATCCTCACGGGTATTTATCTCTCCTGCGTTTTCATTTCCTGGCTGCTGATCGCCAATCGTCTGCCGCGGCTGGAACCCTTTGCCAGCATTCGCAATCTCGTCGCCGGCGTAGTCGCCGTTATTTTGTTGCTGATTCCTGTGTTGCGGTTCCGCCTCGAACCCTTGAGAATGTTCGTCTCCGGTCTGACGGCATGGACGATTTTGACATTTACGTATGTTGCTACGGAGATGCATTTCTCGCTCCTGGAAAGCCGCATGGGAGCGTTGCATATCTATATAATGGGCGCTGTCACGTACGGCTTCGTCTCCGTATTCCACTGGGTGTTTTTGATGTGCGCGGAAGCTCGGCAGCGGCATATCGAGCAGTTGGAACGAGCCGCTTCCCCCGTCGTCCGGCCGCGCTCGAATTGATCCCTCCACTTTCAAATGAGGAAATTAGGACCCGATGAAACTCTGCCGTTTTCAGCCGCAAATTGTTCCGCCGGAAAGAATTGGCGCGTCCGCTCACCCGGAAGTTTTGCAGGGCCTGATTTCCGGCGACACAGTGCGGGAAGTCACGGGCGACATCGTGGGGGGCTGGAGCGTCACAAACCGGTCATGGCCGCTCACGGACGTAAAGCTGTTGACGCCGGTCGTGCCGAGTAAAATCGTTTGCCTGGGCAGGAATTACCTCGATCACGCCGCCGAATTCAATAATATTCCACCCAAGGAACCTTTGATTTTTCTCAAGCCGCCCACCTCTCTTCTTGCTCCCGAGGATCCAATCGTGTTGCCGCCGAACGTGCAGCGGATTGACCACGAAGGCGAGCTTGCGATCGTTATTTCGCGGGAATGTTCACAATTGCCGGACGGCAGCGACATTCGTCCTTATGTCGCCGGGTACGCCTGTCTTAATGACATCAGCGCGCGCGATTACCAGGCTCTCGACAAACAGTGGACGCGCGCCAAAGGCTTTGACACGTTTTGTCCGCTGGGTCCGGTTCTGGAAACCGAATTTGACGTTGCCCGCGGGAATATTCAGACTTTGCTAAACGGTGTCAGGAAGCAGTTCTCCCCGTTGACAGCGATGATCTTCTCTGTTGAAGTTATAATTCCTTGGGTTTCGCGAGTGATGACCCTTTTGCCGGGCGATGTGATTGCGACCGGCACGCCGGCCGGCGTGGGACCGATCGAGGCCGGCGATGTCGTGGAAGTCATTATCGAAGGAATTGGCACGTTGCGCAATCCGGTTGTGAATCGTACGGTCTGAGCCTTGCGGTGCTCCTCTCTGCCGTTCTGGTTGTGGATCAGGCACAGGAGATAATAAATGAAATTCTTTCTGGACACGGCGAACCTGGACGAGATTCGGCAGGGCGTATCGTTCGGTGTGATTGACGGCATCACCACCAATCCCACACTGGTTGCCAAGGAAAAGCGGCCTTTCCGCGAGCATGTCATCGATATCTGCAATCTTGTAAAAAACGGCGAGATTAGCGCCGAAGTCGTGGCCACCGATACGGATGGCATCCTTCGCCAGGCGCGCGAGATCGCCACGTGGCACCCGAACATCATCGTCAAAATCCCCACAATACCCGACGGCGTGCGCGCGTTGAGCGTCCTCTCGAAGGAAGGTATTAAAGTCAACATGACACTGGTGTTTTCCGCGCCGCAGGCCCTGATTGTGGCCAAGGCAGGCGCGTATTTCGTCAGTCCATTTCTTGGCAGGCTCGACGATATCGGGGCCGATGGGCTTTCGCTGCTGCAAGAGATCATGGACATCTATCAGGCATACAACTATCCGACGCAGGTTCTGGCGGCGAGTCTTCGGCACCCGTTGCATGTGATAGCGGCCGCGCGAATGGGCGCACACATCGGCACCATGCCCTTCAAGGTATTTGAACAGCTCTTCAAGCACCCGCTCACGGACAGGGGACTTGAGGGATTTTTGAAAGATTGGGAGAAAGCGCGCGAGACGCTGGGCGACGTGTTCAAGCCAGCTTCCGCGCGCAATGCGGCACGTTGAAGTACTGGCCAATCGATTGGCGGGTAGCTGTTGGGGCCGCGGCAGTGGTCGTTGCCGCCGGCGCCGTGATCTTGCAGCATGTCCTGCGGAAGCCGGAAAGTCCGGAAGACGAGGAGCGGCGCCGCCGGTTTCAACTAAATCAAGTTGGCCGGATTGTGGAAGGCCTGGTGGTGGAGTTGGTCGAAACTCCCGCGTCCGCGCCGCCAGCGCCCGCCTCGGGGATGTTTTCACGCCGTCCGGTGGCGTCGCCCGTCCGCAGCACAACCGCCTTGCGCCGCCTGATTCGATATAGCTATTCCATATCCGGTGTCACGTACGAAACAGCGCAAGACGTAACTGGCCTCGAAGAGCGCCTCTGCCTCGAACGCCTTGCCGCCGGCCAGCCCGCCAGCGTCAAATACGATCCGTCGAACCCCAGCAATTCGATCCTGGTGGCCGACGATTGGTCCGGAATTCACTAGCCCGATTCACGAAGAGCTATCCACCTCCTAGGAATTAAAAATCACCGCTTCTAGATTGAGACGCGTGCCTTCGGTGGTCCCGGCGTCTCGCCGGCGCTCTGGCGTACAGCTGAAGTTCCCAACCGCAACGCCTTGGATTTTTCCACAACCGTTGCAATGCCGGGTCTTCTGGTGCGTGCTAATATTCCCCAGGTGACTGTGCCCGGCGCAGTAGACCTCTCCGTCGAAATTGGCGCATTGCGCCTTTCCAACCCCATCTTGGCTGCCAGCGGCACGTTGGGGTATGGGGTCGAGTTTGCCCACCTTGTGGACTTGAATCGTCTCGGCGGCATCGTCGTCAAAGGTCTTTCCCTCGAGCCGATCGCTGGCGCTCCAGCGCCCAGATTATGCGAAACGCCTTCCGGCATGCTGAATGCCGTCGGCCTGCAAAATGTGGGCGCCCGCGCATTCATCGCCGAAAAGCGGCCGGCCCTGCGGGCATATCGCACCGCAGTCATCGCGAACGTCTTCGGATATTCGGTGCAAGAATACGCTGGCGTAATCCAAGTCCTGGAAGGTGCGGAGGGCCTGGCGGGCTACGAACTCAACATCTCCTGCCCCAATACGGACCACGGTGGAGTACAGTTCGGAAGCGATCCTCAAACGGTGTCCGAAGTAGTGGCCGTCGCGCGTAAGGTGACTCAGAGGCCCTTATGGGTCAAGCTCTCGCCGAATGTCACGGATATTGCAGCGATTGCCCGGGCTGCGGAACAGGCCGGGGCCGATGCCCTGACGGTCGCCAACACCTACCAAGCGATGAGCGTCGATGTCCAGACCCGCAAATCGAGGCTGGGCAGAGTGACGGGTGGACTTTCAGGCCCGGCAATCAAACCGATCACCCTAAGACTGGTGTACGAGGCCAGCCGGGCCGTGAAGATTCCTATTGTGGGTCTTGGGGGAATTGAGAGGGTTGACGACGTATTGGAATACTTGATCGTAGGCGCTCGTGCAGTCCAGATCGGCACGGCGAACTTCTCTCATCCTGACGCATGCGAAAGGCTTGTCAGCGAGCTGGAAAAGTGGTGTGCGAGAAATAAGATCAATTCTATCAATAGTTTAATTGGATCGTTGAAGGTCGATTGTCCTTGAATCGGGCGATGGAGCATGTTAGCATTTTGGACATGCCCTTAGCCCTCGGAGGTAAGGATGCGTAGCCGACGCTTCATGATTTGGGCTGCTCTCCGCTGGTTACCTTTAATGTTCCTCGTAGCCCAGGGGCTTCAAGCCCCGCTGGTGGCGCATCCTGGAAAGCCCATCAGGCCTCTTCGCACTTGGTCGGCCAAGACCAGTTGGTACGGCGCGAAATTCCATGGCCGAAAGACCGCCAGCGGTGAAAAGTACGATATGTACGAGGCCACCGCCGCAAGCCCGGACCTTCCCTTTGGCTCGCTGATCCGCGTTTCCAACCCGGCAACCCATGTTGCGCAGCTGGTGCGAATTAATGACAGGGGCCCGTTTGCGGACGACCGGGAACTGGACGTGTCGTACCTGGTAGCATGCAAACTAGGTATTCAGGAAAAAGGCGTCTCCCGCATGCGGATCGAGCTTCTCGAGGTGCCCAAACGTCCCTGATCGAACGAGCCCGCCGAAGGTTAATCCTCGCCCTCGATTTCTCTTCGCTTGAACCTGCTTTAGAATTAGCCCAATCGCTGGCCCCGGCAGTAGGCATGTTTAAGATAAATACACACTTATTCACATCTGCGGGACCTCTTGCCGTTGAGAAGCTGCACCAACTTGGCCCTGACATCTTCCTCGACCTGAAGTTTCACGACATTCCGAACACGGTTTCCGGAGCGGTGACAAGCGCCCTCTCCCTGCCAGGCGTGCGCCTGTTGAATGTTCATACCCTCGGCGGCCTGGAGATGATGCGCGCGGCGGCGTTGGCGCGGGAAAAATCCAACGGCCCCAAGTCCCAACTCCCAAGATTGATTGGCGTGACAATTTTGACCAGCATGGATAACAGCACCCTGCGCGAAGTGGGCATCGCCGGTCCGGCCCCTCGGCGAGTCGTTAAGCTGGCGCGTCTAGCGAAACAGGCAGGCCTGGACGGCGTAGTAGCTTCACCCCAGGAAGTGAGGGCCATCCGCCGAGCCTGTGGGAAAGATTTCCTAACGGTCGTTCCAGGCGTGCGCCCCGAAGTAGGTGGAGCCACAGGAAGAACGGGAAGGCACAAATCGGACGATCAGGCGCGAGTAGCGACCCCCGCTGAAGCAATTCGAGCAGGTGCCGATTACTTGGTCGTAGGCCGCCCCATCACCGCAGCTCCCGACCCCGAGGCCGCAGCACGCGCTATCGTCGATGAAATCGCTTCAGCCCAGCCTCCGTCCGTAGCCACTTCAGCGCGTTGACATCCCCGCCCAGCACGGGCACAATGAACTCGCCTCGCAATGCCCACTTTTGTGCCCAAGTGGCGGAACTGGCAGACGCGCTAGATTCAGGGTCTAGTGTTCGCAAGGACGTGGAGGTTCGAATCCTCTCTTGGGCACCATTTTTGACGCCTTCTCGTTAGGGTATGCTTCAGCGCACACGGAAGTCAGTTCATGAGGCCGTCTGAAGTCGCCGCTCCGCCCCCCGCATTCGTTTCCTTCCAGAGTACGGCCTTCAACACCACGGTTCCAAAGAAGCATTTCATCAGCCTTCGCTCGTACGGAGACGATCTGGCGAACTGGCTGATGAACGAACTGGCTCAACGCGATGCGGCCTTCGATCCAACGATCGGCCACGAAGATTTCGGCTGGTATGTTAGGTTCAGGATCGCCGGAGCGACCTACCAATTTGCCGTTGCGTACCGGAATCCCGATTGGATCGGCAAGCTGGAACGAAAGCGCACGATTCTCGAATGGATCTTCCATGTCCCGAACAAAGGTGTCGAAGACGAAGCCCTGGCGCTGATCCACCATGTCCTGGCATCTTCGGGTCTGATTTCCGATATCTGGTGGCACTATCGAGAGGATTTTGACGCCCCAGTCATGTGATTGGTGCTACTTTCTAAACCGTCGTCGATTTTGCCGGACCGGATCGATCTCATGAGCGAGCATTTTGTCTTCCGCGATCTGCGCGAACTGTTGGCCAAGGCCAACGAGGAAAAATCCGGCGATCGTCTGGCCGGAATCGCCGCGCGATCGGAGCGCGAACGCGTCGCGGCGAAGCGCAAACTTGCGGACCTCACGCTCGCTGAAATCGTCCAACAACCCATCATCGATCCTTCCGAAGATGAAGTCAGCCGGTTGCTCTTGGAATCGTTTGACCAGCAGCGTTTTCAATCGATCCAGAGCATGACCGTCGGAGAGTTCCGCGAATACATCCTCGATGACGCCACAACCGAAGAGCAACTGAAGCAGGTACAGTGGGCCATCCTTCCCGAAATTGCCGCCGCGGTTGCCAAGATCATGAGCAACAAAGATCTGGTGCTGGCCGCCGCGAGAATCAGGAATGTGACGCGCTGCCGCAACACGATGGGCGAACGCGGCGTGCTCGGTATTCGCATTCAACCGAATCATCCAGTCGATGATATCGGCGGAATTCTGCTGGCCGCGTTCGAGGGCTTGCTGTACGGATGCGGCGATGCTGTGATCGGCGTGAATCCGGCGTCGGATTCTTCGGAGACGACAGGTGCGATCCTGCATGCGCTGGCGCGGCTCATTGACGCGTACAACGTGCCGACTCAATCCTGCTGCCTAGCGCATATCACCACGCAGCTCCACGCGATGAAACACGGCGCTCCGCTGGATTTGCTCTTTCAATCCATCGCTGGAACAGAAGCGGCGAATCGCAGTTTTGGAATCACGTTGCAAATGCTGCGCGAAGGCCGCGAACAAGTTCTGGAACATCATTCGCGGCGCGACGTCCGCTGGAAGGGCTCGGACGCGATGTATTTTGAAACGGGCCAGGGCAGCGCGCTCTCCGCGCAAGCTCACCATGGCGTGGATCAACTCACGCTCGAAGCTCGCGCCTACGGGGTCGCTCGTGTCTTCCAACCGTTCCTGGTGAATAGCGTCGTGGGTTTCATCGGACCTGAATATCTTTACGATGAGCGCCAGATCATTCGCGCCGGCCTGGAAGATCATTTCATGGGCAAGCTGCTCGGGCTGCCCATGGGCTGCGATGTCTGCTACACGAATCACGCCGAAGCCGATCAAAACTCCGCGGACAACTTGCTTTTGCTGCTGTCCGCAGCCGGATGCAACTATTTCATGGGCGTTCCCGCCGGGGACGACGTGATGCTGAATTATCAATCCACCAGCTACCATGACGCGCTCGCCGCCAGAAAACTTTTCCATCTGCGCCCCGCGCCGGAATTTCTGGAGTGGCTTCAGTCAATGGGAATTTTTTGCGATGCCAACCCAGTGTTGCTCGAGGGTTCCAAACAGCGCCAGCTCTTGCAAGGATTGGAATCTTCCTTGGGAAAGATGGTGTAGATGCCGAGCGACAAAGATTCTCCCCTGGCGCCGGATTTCCCGAAGGCATTGCAAAAAATTCGGCAGCGCACGCCCGCGCGCATTTTTGTGGGCCGCGCAGGAGCCGCGTATCGCACTTCCACCCAATTGGAATTGCGCGAAGCTCACGCCGCCGCTCGAGACGCCGTTCGCGCGGAACTCGACATGGAATCCGCTTTTGGCGCGGCTTTCATCGAGCAATGGGACCTGTTCGAGGTCTGCACACAGGCGCGTTCCAAGGACGAGTATCTACAACGCCCGGAGCTGGGACGGCGCTTGAATGAGGAGTCCAGGAGAGAGGTAGTAAAGCGCTGCCCGCAAGGCTGCGACATTCAGATTGCCATCGGCGACGGACTGTCGGTCACCGCTGTCGCAGCGCAAGTTCCTTCGCTTTTGCCATTGCTGCATGAAGGGACACGAGCGCGAGGCTGGTCCGTCGGCCACACGTTCGTGATTCGTCACTGCCGTGTGGGCATTCTCAACGAAATTGGTGAACTGCTCGATGCGCGGGTGGTTATCTTGCTGATCGGGGAGCGTCCAGGCCTTGCCACCGCGGAAAGTCTGTCCGCCTATATGGCGTACGAGCCTCGCATGGATCACACAGACGCTAACCGAAATCTCATCTCGAATATCCACGCTCGCGGTCTGAAACCCCAGCCCGCCGCCTATCGAATTCTCAACATCGCGGCTCAAATGATGAAGCTGCGGATCAGTGGACTAGAAATCAGGGACAGCTCGCGGCTAAGCAGCCAATACCATGCAGAACGAGGATGAACTCTGAAAGGGTTCCTAAAAACTCATCGACATGTGGTCGACTGCCGAAGTCGATGACTCGGTCGGAACCACGTCCGGCACAACAATCGGTTTATGCGGCTTGCGGAAGGCCCTCAACACTCGTCTCCACGCCGCGGTCATGATCATCGGGGCGGTGCCAAAAAGCAATCTGAGCGCTTCTTTTCGTTGCCCGTTCCGCCAGTTGTATCGGATGGCCCAGGTTGACGCTCGTCCGCCGATCACGGCGTAGCGGTCGCCCCGGCGCTCAGGCCCTCCGGGAAATTGTCCCTCGCGCTCCAGAGCTGCCAATCGGAGCATTCCGTTGGAGATGGCATTCACATTTCCGACGCTGTTGCCCCCGTGGATGCGATACGCGGATGTGGCTGGTTTCTGAATGACGATGCAGGGCGAATATGTCCCAGCCTTGAGCAACAAATACATATCGTCATTGTGCCAGGTCTTGGGCGTGCTGTTTCGATAGCCCCCGACTTCGTCGTAGACCGACTTCTTAATGACGATGCTGTTGGTGGAAAGCGATATATCTTTCGAAATATAATCTGGAAACTTCAGGACTTCCACCGTGCTTGGCTCGAATAGCGCGGGCGGAAGCGTTTGCCCATCCCGGAAATACTTTGTTGCGCCGGTGATCACGGGTGGTGAATCGAAGTACCGGATGATTCGGTCGAACATCTCGAGCGCGAACGGGAAAAAGAAGTCGTCACTGTCGAATACGACCAGGTATTCTCCCTCCGCGATCTTATTTCCATTGTTCCGGGCGACCTCGGCTCCCTGATTCTTTTGTTGGATGAATTTGATGCGATTTCCGTACGACTTCAGCACGTCCGCCGCGCCATCCGTGGATCCGTCGTCGATCGCGATCAACTCAAAGTCGGTGAAGGTTTGGGTCAAGACAGAATCGATCGCCTGCCGGACATACTCCTTCCGGTTGTAAACAGGCATCAAAACGCTGAATCGATACTTCATGCCTTCCTCCTCTTTGCATCGATTTCAATGACAGGTACGGAAACGATACGATCGTGATTTCTCGACGAAGCACACCCGGTTGGCACCGAATTTGACTTCATTGTTATTGCGCTCCTGACATGTGGAAAGGCGCCGTTAGCTTTCCCGTCGTGGGCCATTCTTGATTCCGACATACTCTCCGGGAGACAGCCTCTTTACCTGAAAGCCTTGCGCTTCGAACCACCCGGTTACTTCGTTCTGGTCGTGAAGACTCGACCAGCGCGGAGTCATCACATCGAAAATGTCGAGCTTGTAGTGTGCGTACGAGCGCCGGAATTCTTTCAAGCTCAGCGTTCTATGTTGCACGGACTCGAGTGCGGAACGAAGCACGCTGAAGAAGCTCGCCAGGCCCAGAAGCACGGGCTCAGGGTAAAGCCAGGAACCTGGCAATATGTTCCTCAGCTGCAGACTGGCTTTGATTCCAGGTTCATAGTGGCCGCCGAAGAACAACAAGCCTCCGTCGGCAACTTGAGCTGCGATACTGGCGAACGATTGAGCGGGATTCGGTGTGTGATGGAGAACTCCACGGCAAAGGACCAAATCGAATTGCCCCGGCGCAAAAGGCATATTCAGCAAGTTGCCGAATATGGCCGACCCAGGGCGGAGTTGCGAGGACCGCGCCGGCCTTGCCAAATCGATCCCATACGCATTGGGACACCATTTCTGGAGGTTTTGCAAAGTCCGTCCGTGACCGAATCCGACCTCAAGAATTTTCATGGATCGGAGATTTTCCTCAGTCAGGGAAGTCCCGTCCAGCAATTCACGAAAATATTTTTGGGGCTCGTTCCCGTAGACGAGATTGGGATCCCCGAGTTTTCCTTCTTCCCACAAGACCCATTGCCTGGCGAAGGATCTGGGATAGCTCTTATCGACACAAGCGTCCCAGCAGGCCCCGTCCCAAAAGATGCGGTACTCGCACTTAGGACATTTGACCGAGTTGTCCTCGACAGTCGGGAAGTCTCCTAATTCAAACCCACACGACGGGCACTTCATTTGCACCCTTGCGGATTTCGGATTGGAGTGTTGGCGGGACTCCAAGACTGTCGCTGCGCCACGGGTATCAGGTGGGTTCTTCACTTTATGAGTCTCCTCTATCTCGTAGTTGGACAGTTTTCAGCCGACTCGAGAATTCTTGTGCGAGCTTCGACACATTAGGCTGGAGCAACACAGTCTGCTGATGCCCCGGAACTTCACAAACGTCCAAATTTCCTCCGAGAACGCGTTTCCAACCAAGGAATTCGTCGGAGTTTTGCCCAGCTAGCTGCTTGCTGGCGCGAAATAGAATCACGTCGCCACTATAAGGACGCGGGACATACTCATGCATTGCTTTCTTATGTTCGATCGAAAGACTTTCAAATATATACATCATGGACAAGCGAGACGGGTCCGAGGGACGCTTGCCGGTCATTTTGTCGAAAGCTATGGCGGCTCTGGTTCGAGCCATATCCCAGGCGCGGCGAGACCTTTGTATCAGATAGCCTGGTCCTTGATTCGATAGATTTTCTATCTCCAAATTGACTTGCTTTTTTATGCGATACCACAAACGCTGGAGAGCGTTGGTTTCCCGCTTGAAGCGCATCGCCTCCGGATGCATCGACTGGATCATGATGACGGATGCCACCGCTTGTCCCGCGGCTGTTAGTTGCAAAGCGGCTTCCAGAGCCACCAATCCGCCGAAGCAGAAGCCCGCCAGATAATAAGGCCCTTGTGGTTGAAAGCTTCGTAGCTCCTCGATATACGCTGTGGCGATTGTCTCAATCGATGAATCGTTCACAGCCGTCCCATCAAGCCCTCGAGACTGAAAGGCATACACGGGCTGATCCGGATCCAGGCCGTTCACTAGATGGTGGTATTCCAGAACATTGCCACCATGAGCATGTATAAGAAAAAGAGGCGGCCTGGACCCGGCCGGCCGTATCGGAACCAGCGAGGACCAGGAAGGGTTCCATTCCTCCTTACGAAGTTTCTTGGCCAGAGCAGCAACTGTGGGAGCCTCGAAGAGCGTGGCAAGTGGCATATCGATGCCCAATTCATCCTTCACACGCGTGGCGAGTTTGATGGCCAACAGGGAGTGCCCCCCCAACTCGAAGAAATCGTCATTGAGGCCGACACTTTCCACATTCAAGATCTCAGCCATAATCGTGGCGAGAGATCTCTCGGTCTCCGTCTGAGGCTCCGCGGAAGTCTGACTGAGCTTCTGATTGACTCCGTCGTCTGCCCCGGTGACTGTCGCAGTGCCTTGTCGACCGGCAGTAGACGGTTGGGACGCACTTTGCTGGGCGACAGAGTCTCCAGCTTCCCTGCGGCGCTTCCCCGGTGGGGGCAGGGCTTTGTGATCGACCTTTCCATTGGGCGTGAGAGGGAAGGATTGGAGAAACACGAACTGAGCCGGGACCATGTAGTCAGGCAGCCTCTGCCGCATGAACTGGCGAAGCTCTTCCACGGCCGGTGCCTTGCTCTCACGGGATACCACGTACCCCACAAGCTGCTCATTCCCAGGCTCATCCTCGCGCGCCAGCACGGCGCAGGACTTCACGCCAGGATGATCGGCCAGAGTGGCCTCGATTTCTCCCAGTTCGATGCGATAACCCCGCACCTTTACCTGGTTATCGATACGGCCGAGAAACTCCAGCATTCCATCCTTGCGGTAACGAGCCAAATCGCCGGTTTTATATAAACGAGCTCCACTCCTGCCTGAGAATGGATCGTTTATGAACTTTTGCTTGGTAAGATCGGGCCGGTTGAGATATCCGCGCGCCACGCCAGCCCCGCCGATGTAGAGCTCACCCATGACTCCGGCAGGAACGGGATTCATGTGGCGATCGAGAATATAGAGTTCCGTGTTAGCGATGGGCCGCCCGATGGGAACGGAGCCGCTGCGGGGATCATCCGGGCGCACTTGGTGCACGCAACATCCCACCACGGTTTCCGTGGGTCCATACTCGTTGATCAATCGTGTCTCGGGAGCATAATCTCGCCAAAGGCGAAGGCTCTCCGCCAGGAGATTTTCGCCACCGATGACAAAGACTTTGGTCATATCGACGGCTTCGCTCGAGCTGAGTTCCTGGCTTAGCAGCCGCAAGTGAGCCGGAGTAATCTTGACCAAGCTGCGGTTTTTCCGCCCACGCAGCGCTGCCAGCAGATGCTGGGCTCCTGCGTCCTCCGGTAAGAGTTCAACGTGTGCCCCGGCCAGCAAGGGGGTGTACATGCTTGTGACCGTCAAATCGAACGAAATCGAGCTGTGAACGGGAGCGGAGCCGCCAGCTGTCACGCCATATGCTTTGACGGCCCAGCACAGATAATTCGCCAGGCCGCTGTGCAGAATCATCGCGCCCTTGGGCTTCCCGGTCGATCCCGAGGTGTACATGACATACGCCAGATTCGCGGGCGTTGCGCCAGAGGCGAAATTGTCGCTGCTTTCCTTTGCGATGGCCGGCCAGTCGGTATCCAGCAGAATTGTCTTGTCCTTCGCCGACGCAAACAAATGAACGTGCTTGCTGCTTGTCAGCAGGAGTTTTGCTGAGGAGTCTTCGGACAACCGCTCCTGCGGATACGTTGGATCGAGCGGAATGTAAGCGCCGCCGGCCTTCCAAATAGCCAGCAGCCCAACCAACATTTCCGGGGAGCGGTTTATGGACACGCCCACCAGTACCTCAGGTCCGATCCCTCTCGTCCGCAGGTAATTCGCTAATTGATTGGCCTTCGCGTTCAATTCTCGATAACTGAGTTGCTTGCCTTGAAAGACGACTGCGGGGGCGTCCGGCGTGCGTGCCGCTTGCTGCTCAAACAGTTCATTGACGCAAACATTTGGATACTCGACGCGCGTATTATTCCATTCATGCAAGATCCGATTTTTCTCGTCCTCGGCCAGGATCGGCAGCTTTGCAACCTGGCGACTGGGATCTTCGCAGCCTGCCGCGAGCAGGTTCTGCCAATGCTGGACCAAAGCGGCGATGCTTTCGCGATCGAATAGGTCCCCCGCATACGAAACCGTCCCGGATATTTGGCCGCCACGGGTTTCGATTGAAAAGTCCAGTTCCGTGGCCGAGTTTCCCTGAGAAAGGTCCGCTGCGTAAAGATCCCACTCGGAGTTGTCACGCGGAATGCCCGGCAATTGCGAAACGCCGACGGTAAACAAGGGAGTGTCGTTCAGGTCTTTCCCAATTTCCTTCAAGATCTGAGAGAAAGGCACAATTGCATGGGCCTGTGCGTCTCGGAAGGCCGTTCCGACCCTGGAATGTAACTCACTGAATGTGGGGTTGCCCGATAGCTTCACACGCAACGGAAGCGGGTTTTCGAAATAGCCCATGACCCGTCCGAATTCCTGTTTACCCCGGCCCGGGCTCGTACTTCCAAGAACGATCTCGTCAAGACCGGTATAGCGATACAGCAGCGCCACGACTCCGGTGAGAAGCGCAAGGTAAGAGGATTCGCCCGCTTCCGCGCTGTAACGTTTGATCCGATCCGTCAATTCTTTGGACATCACGAACTGCTCGGAAGCTCGGCAGGATATCTCGCCCAAGGGTTTTGGGCGATCGTGCGGCAGTTGACTGGCGGGGAGATTGCCGGCCAACTGTTCCCGCCAGTACTCCAGATCCTCTGAGCCGACTTGCGACGATAGCGTGCGGCGTTGCTCGATGGCGAAGTCCGCATACTGGGCGGCGGGCTCCGGAAGGGAAGAGGGCTGACCCGCGGAAAACGACTGATATAATTTCTTGAACTCGGGAAGAAAAACTTGATACGCACTCACCGCGTCCAAAACCATCGGATGCGCGGTCACATAAAGCTGGTGATGGTGATTGCTTCGAGAAATCAGCAGTGCTCGAACCAACGGTCCCGCAGTCAGATCGAACGGTCGGCGCGCGTCTTCTTCAGCGAGACGAAGTGTTTCCGCGTCGGCTTCCTTGGGCGCAACCGCGATCAAGTCAACCGCCCGCAGCGGAAAGCTTTCGGGGGCCGGATGAACAATCTGGAGCAAGTCGCCGTCTACGGCTTCAAACGTCGTCCGCAAAATCTCATGGCGCTGAACCATTTCCGTCAAGCACCGCTCAAGTACATTAAGATCCAGCGGACCGTTGCGGCGCATGGCGATGGTCTGGTTCCGGGCCGTGTTCTCGGTCGCTCCCTGCTGTCCGAACCAAATTCGCTCTTGGGAGAAGGACAGTGGGACAGCTTTTCGGCTGATGCTCGTAGTAATCACCTCGGCTCCTTTGCGCAGTTTTCAGCAAAGCCGTTTGTGAATTGCGGAAATGGCGACGTCCACCAGAGCCTGGAGTTGCGGTAATTCGCCATCAGAAGTTGTCCTCTTTTTTCATTCCAGTTGCTGATTCGAGGCCTGTGCCAAATCCAGACGTTTCGGGGCCGGCCGGTGTTCCCTGGCGTCTAATAACCAGGTAGAGTTCAAGAGAATCGGATGCAAATCTCGACAACCTACATTCTTAGCAATTCATCTGCCACGGTTGGCTGCCGGGACGAGAGGAAATAGGCGCTTGCAGTACCCTTATCCGCATGAATGGAGAGCGGTTAACAGGAACGGCTCTGTCACATCGACGGATGGATTGGCAAAAGGCTGCCACACAAGCGGAACTCCCTGGCCAGATTGTTGTAAATAAATTCCAAGTTATCTAAAATCCATCTAGACAATTGACTTGCACATAAACCGATATTATGCCGTGAGTTACGAAAATTCGGGGCGCGTGGTGAAATTTCGACCGCAAGACTTACGGTTTTCTCGGGTGACCCAGTGGGAAAAAGATATCGGCCGCTCGGAGCGATCGTCACGTTGCTGGTAGCGTAGTGCCGCTTAACTTCGGGTCGTTTCCAGTTCGGCAAGACGCTCGGTTCTTCACATCGAATTGGAATCCGTGATTGCCCAATTCCATCGTCCACCGAATTCTTTAGCCGAAAGCCCGGTATTCTTTAGACGTCCTTTGCTTGATGAAACTGGCTACGACGATTTCTCGGGGCCATTGGATACAATCGATCCATAAGCAGTACTCCCGTACCCATAATACGGGTCCGACGTGCCTTCTTTTTCCAAGCCGTTCAGCACTACACCAATGATGTGGCCGTCCTGCAACTCCCGGCAACCTCTGGCGCTGACTTCGGCAGGTGTGGATGCCGCCCGCACAACAAACAGTACTCCGTCGCACATCGTCGCAAGGACACTGGCATCGGACACGGGAAGAGCGGGAGGAGAGTCAATTACCACCCAGTCGAATAGGTCCGATACATTGGCAAGGAATGTTCTGAATTTTTTACTGGCGATCAATTCGGCCGGATGAGTGACATGTTTTCCAGCAGGCAGGAAGAAGAAGCCCTCTTCTTTGCCTCGCTGTATCACTTCCCATTCTTTGTATTCGCCCTGTAAATAATCCGCCAGACCTGGCGTGGAAGGCGCCCCCATAATCTTGTGGAGGCGTGGGGATCGCATGTCGGCATCGATCAATAACACTCGGGATTCGCCTTGCCGAACGAGTACTTGCGCTAAGTTAGCGGAAACGAAGGTCTTGCCTTCCGCCGGGATCGCGCTTGATACCAACAGCCTGCGCAAGGGCTGGCTTTCGCGAACCCTGTAGAGCCGCGATCGCAAAGTCCTAAATTTTTCGGCGCCTGCGGGAAAAGGATTCTCACTGGAAAACAGGAGAAAATTGGGATCAGGATTCCAAGTTGCTCTGAGACACTTTGCCCGCCAATCTTCAAATTTCAGCTTGGCTGAATCCATCACGACCTTGCCATCGCTCGGGCCGACTGACGCCGGTAGCTCCGGCTCCCTGGATACCTGCACTGTCTGGGTGGATACCTGCTGGCCAATGGAGTCCTTCGAAGGCGCATCCATCTGCTGGGTTGCCGCTCGATCTCGCTCCGCTCTTTTCAGAGCCTCGTGAATCCGACTCATGATTTCCTTTCACTGGAAACAATTGCTGTCCGTCTGATGTTCGTCTCTAGACTTAAACTTTCGCGCTTGCGTGTGCGGTTGGCTTTCCCGACGCTAGCATCGAGGTCGGTTGATTCGCCGCGCCCTTTGCCGGGAGCCCAACCGGCGGAATCGATACAAGTACCGGCAAGCGCAGGGCCAATTCAACGTCGCGCTCCGAGCGCAACGATGTATCCTGCATCTCGAACAATAGAGTTAAGGCAAGTCCCAAACCCAACCCTCCCGCAAATCCGCCGCCTGTCAGCAGCGGCATCTTTGGAAAGGATGGCTCGTTCGGTAGATTGGCCGGATCGAGAACGCGGAATTTCTCTCCCTGTTGACTGCGCTCCAGATCATTGGCCATGGCGGATTGATCCCGTTTTTTCAGCAGATCGTTGTAAAAGTCCAAAGCCGTTTGGTAGTCGCGGGTGATTTCCTTGTACTCCTGCTCAACTGCCGGAGTGGATTGCACTCGTGCCTGGTACAGTTTGATCTGCTGCTGGATCTCTTCCTGCTGCTGCGTCCGATCCTTGACTACCTGGTCATACTGATGGATCTGGGCACGCAATTGCTGTATCTGAGCGGATTCGACAGCCGGTCTCGCAGGCTTCTCGGTTGCCGCAGTCGGTGCCTGCTGTTCGGTCTCCGTAATTTTCTGTTTGAGATTCGCGATCTCCTGAGTCAACTTAATAACATCGGGATGGTTGTAGGTATACTTCGATCGCAGCGTGGTCAGTTGCGATTGAAGAGTGGTGAGTTGCTGCTGGAGAGTGTCAGGGCTTTGTCCCTCCGGAGATTCTTTCGAGGAGGCGTCCTGCTGTGCCAGCATCGATTCGGCGAAGCTCTTGTCTTGTTCGGCGCGGGCTAACGCTTGTGTGGCTGCCTCCAGTTGTGTATTTAAGCCCGTCAAAAGATTCAGGTTCGTTTGCGCCTGGTCCGGCAGGGATCCGATATGCTGACGCTTGAATTCCGCGAGCCTCGCGTCCTGCTGATCGAGCCGCGATTTAGCATCGGTCAGCTGCTGCCCGAGAAATTCCGTTGTTTGATCTCCCTGAGACTGGCGTTCTTGGACGTGCTCCTCCAAGAACATCGACGTAATTTGAGTGCAGATCTTCTGCGCCATGCGCGGATCTTTATAGACGACGCTGATGGTGAATCCCGGAAGATTATTGGCTCCGGTTCCCGCCATCGGCTGAATGGCTGTAATTGTTATCGCGCTCCGCAGCCTGTCCACGAGTACTTCGATCGGTTTGCTGTTGATATCCTCGGCGTATAAACCCAATTGATGGATCAGCGGTTCGAGCCGGGACCGGCTTAGGATTTGCTGCTGCATCGCCGCTAAGCGCTCGTTATCGTCCGAAACGATGGGCTTAACCAGGTCCGCGGATACACCGGGTTCCTGAACAAGGACCAAAGTCTGAGACGTGAAGCGCTTCGGTAATACGCGCGACGCAGCAAACCCGCCCACTCCGCCAAGCAAGGCGAGAAGCACAATGAGAAGCCAACGCCGCCGAAGCATCCCAATATAATCTTGTACGGTCAGTTCTCGCTGTGCTGCCATCGCATTCTCACTTTCTGCATCGGATTGCACGCCTCGCCAGCATACGAGCTGACTTGCCGCTCGCGGTATTGCCCAAACGCGCAATCGGCGCCGGCGTCGCCAAACTCATCATGGGATACACCGGCATGGACTGTCTTAAGCAACTTAGAGACCGGACAAATAGATCGATGAAAACTAGCTAAGTAGCTTTTTCTGATATAGATGAAAGTCACTGCCGATAGTCTGTCCGACTAGGAACGCCCATCGAGTCAAGTGAACTTCTACTTTAGGATAAAATTTTGCCCATGCTTTCTATCTTTATCAATTGGAACTTCAAACGGATTCAGACGAGCTTGATTAAAAGAACATAGGCCTCGCCATGTCGCGATCAGTGTCCGGTTACAGCTTGGAATCAGCGGCCCAACTCGAATGTTGGGGGTCCCAGCTTTCGGGGAACACATGCATGGAAATGGCGAAGCTAGCCGCAATACCCGGGCCCAGACGTTGCGCCAGCGCTCTCTCGGTCCGGCCTCGTAACATCTTCATAATGGCGTGTTCTCCATTCACGTTGACTTCGGTGAAGATGACACCCGCAATCGCGCCCTCTTTGTACCAGCCTACCAAATCGGTTTCCCGCTTGGCGGTTGCCAGTACGGTCAGGGCCTCTTGCAAAATCCCAGCGGCGGACGCGTTCTGCGGATGTGCGTCCAATAGCATCAAAACGAATGGCTTGCGGGAACGATCCGCACGCCGCCGCTCCTTGGTGAGTTGGGAATGGAAAATGTTCTCAGGCAAAACCAGATCAACGAGTGGAAATATCCTATCTTTATGCTGGGAAGGTTGCGGCGAAGCGGCGCGAACCCTCTGAACGGGAGTCGTAATCTTCGAATGAGTGTCTTCCATTTGTGCTCCTCCTGCGCTCGGGTGGCGCGGAAAATGTCCCATCGCGCCCTCGCCCACATGCAGCGGGTGTAGGCCCATCGAGTCTGAATTACCTGGCGATAGACCTTGTTGCAAGCGGTCTGCCATAGGTTGGATGACTATCGCGGCTATTCGCGTGATGTACCGTCACGTAAGTTATTGGGAATAGGGTTGTTGCTTAGAAGGGCGCGCTTTACAGGCGCGGGGCTCGGCGAAAGACAGCATTTTTGTCCCGTGCCCTGTGAAAACCATTACTACTGTTTCTCCCCGAGCTCCTTGCTGGCTGAGTTTTGTGTCTGCCCAACCAGTTCTTCAAGTCATTTGTCTTGATTCAGATTTGGACCTCGGTATTTCGAGACTTTGCTGTATCGAATGGGAACATTCTCCTATTCTGCTTCCACCTCAAGCAACTTGCTTCTCTAATAGTGGAAATTACTTTCCAACCCTACCATCCTCGGAATTATTGCCAGCGCAGGTCTATCTGTCTAACCCCATTAGATGCAGATACTCAGGGATAGAACAATCGAAATTTCGTCGCAGTCTAACGGTATGAGAATTGCTCCCTTCGGTTTCGGGTACTGGGAAGCCTATGCTGCTCGATCCCGGGATTCGTTCTAACCCACTGGAGGATGGCTCGTTACAAGGGGTTTCAGGCAGTCGTTCTAGTCACAAAGTGTCGCAATCATCGGTCCAAGCGACATGAATTGGCGCTGAAAGAGCGCAATTTTGGCTCTAACTCAGTACTGCCTATGCCAGATGGAACGTGAACAGGAGTTTCTTTGCATGAGTACTCAGGTTTCAAGCCCATCCGAAAAGTTGCGTCGAGAACAGATCGGCTATTGGAAGGATCAGCTGTCGGATGCCGCATGGTTTCTGGAATTACCCACCGATAAGGTGCGTCTCTTGGTCCCTGCCTTTCCCGATGTTAATGAAAGCTTTGAGCTGCCGAAACAGTTGTCGGAACGATTGAAATCGGTGGCGAAACGGGAGCAGGCAACACTTTTTATGCTCCTGGAAGCCGCTTTCGTTACTTTGCTGCACCGCTATAGCGGCCAGGACGACATCCTGGTTGGCACTGTTGCTCCTGCCAGCACTAAAGGCGAATCCGGAGAACCGAACAAAGTCATCCTACGGTCTCGCTTTGCAGAAGGGCTGAGTTTCCGATCTCACCTGCAGCAGGTGAAACACTGCGTCCTGGGCGCGTTCGCTAATTCGAGCTTGCCGCTTGAAGATATCGTATCTGGCCTGGATCTACCACAGACCGCCGGCCGCGGCCCGCTTGTTCAGGCAATGTTTGTTTTTCAGGATAGCGGTGCGGTTGCAGTGGAGCATTCAAAGTGCGACCTTGCACTATCTATTTCAGACACGGCGAAGGGACTGAAGGGCGCGATCGACTACAGGAGCGATCTTTTCAAACCAGAGACTATTCGGCACATTTGCGGGCATTTTATAACGCTGTTGAACGCCATCGGCGACGATCCAGAGCAAAGCCTTTCGAGAATGCCAATGCTCACTGCCGCCGAGACGAAGCATTTGTTGAACGACTGGAACGACACGGCGACCGAGTATTCCGGCAAGGATCGCGGTTTGCACGAGCTTTTCGAGGAACAGGCCGCGCGCACACCCAGTCAAGTAGCACTCGTTTTCGAGGGCCAAAGGCTCACGTATGCCGAACTGAATCACCGTGCGAATCAACTCGCGAACCATCTACGGAATTTGGGTGCAGGGCCGAATGTTCTGATCGGGCTCTTCGTCGAGCGCTCGCTCGAAATGCTCGTGGGTCTGCTGGGTGTTCTGAAGTCCGGCGCAGCGTATGTGCCGATTGACACCACCTTTCCGCAAGACCGCATTTCGTTCATGCTGGGCGACGCGAACGTCGCGGCGCTGCTCACGCAATCTCACCTGGTTGAAAATTTGCCGGCCTGCGCCGCACCAGTGGTTTGTCTGGACCGGTTCAACTGGTCCGGTGATGACGCGCTCGTGCAAAGTAAGCTTCCATTTCGTCCCGACAACCTCGCCTACGTCATTTACACGAGCGGCTCGACGGGCCGTCCAAAAGGCGTAGGCATCGAACACAGAAACATTGTTAATTACACTTTGGGTGTTTCCGATCGCTTGCAGTTCACGGCGGGCATGAATCACGCCACCGTTTCAACGATTGCCGCCGACCTCGGCAATACAGTTATTTTCCCGGCATTGGTTACGGGCGGCTGCCTCCACATTGTCTCCAAGGATCGAATCGAAAATCAGGCCCTGCTCGCTGAGTATTTTGAGCGCGAACGCATCGATGTTCTGAAAATCGTTCCATCGCACCTCGCGGCATTGCTGACAGGGAGAAACGCGCAACAGGTGATTCCGCGGCAGCGCCTTATCCTGGGCGGAGAGGCCTCGCGGCTGGACTTCGTTGAAAAACTGCGGAGTTTGTCACCCAACACCCGGATTTTCAATCACTACGGCCCGACAGAAACCACCGTGGGCGTGCTCACCTACGATGCCTCCGCACACAGCGTCGATTCGCCGTCCGGCAATCTGCCCATCGGGAAGCCACTGCCCAACAGCCGCATCTATATTCTCGACGCTCATGGACAACCGGTGCCTTCCGGAGTTCCAGGTGAACTGTACATTGGCGGCGCCGGGGTGGCTCGCGGATACCTGAATCGTCCGGAATTAACAGCCGAAAAATTTATCGCCGATCCATTCGGCCGTGAGCCTAGTGGAAAACTATATCGCACCGGCGACCGCGCGCGGTATCTGCCCGATGGAAACATCGAGTTCTGCGGCCGGATCGACTTCCAGGTAAAAATCCACGGCCACCGCGTCGAGCTTGGTGAAATTGAGGCGGCACTGCGCTCCCAACCCGGTGTCCGAGATGCCGTGGTTCAGGCGAGCGATGACGAGAGTGGCGACAAGCACTTGAACGGATATGTAGTACCAAAACGCGCCAACCAACCGCTGTGGGATTTCGACAATCTCTACGTTCTCCCGGACGGATCGACCGTCGCGCACCTGAATAAGAACGAAACCTCTTACATCTACAACGAGATTTTCGTTCTGCAAGCGTATTTACGCCACGGAATCACGGTCGAGGACGGCGACTGCATCGTCGATGCGGGTTCCAACATTGGGCTATTCACCGTGTTCGCCAGCCGGCTGGCGCAAAATCTGCGAATCGTTTCGTTTGAGCCCAATCCTGCTGTGTATGCCTGCCTGAAGGCCAATGCCGAGGCGTGGGGCACCAACGTGAGATGCCTGCAATTGGGCCTCTCCAGCGAGAATAAATTCGCGGAGATGACGTTTTTCGAGGGGTTTTCTCTGTTGTCCGGGTTTTATGCGGACGAAGCGAAAGAGCGCGAGGTCGTCAAGACTTACGCTCTCAACCAGAATTCGGACGCCGCCGATTCGGAAGATCTGGCAAAAGACGTGAGCAAATTGCTGGAGGATCGCTTCCGTGCAAAGACGCAGTCCGCTCAACTGAAAACTCTGTCGAGTATTATCGCCGAAGAAGGTCTCGACCGGATTGACCTGCTGAAAATTAACGTTGAAAAGAGCGAATTGGATGTGTTGCTTGGAATTGCCGATGCCGACTGGGCAAAGATCCGCCAGATGGTCATCGAAGTCGATCTGAGCCAGAGTCTCGAACCGATTACTGGCCTTCTCGAGAGCAAGGGATACGAGGTACTTGTCGAGCAGGACCCCCTTCTCAGAAAAACCGAACTCTGCTACGTATACGCCATCCGGCCATCGGAGAGCGGCAACCGTCTGTTACGGCAACAAGCGCCCGATGCGCACGTGAGAAAGCTACCCCCAGTAAGTGAAGAAATTCTCACGCCTGCTCTGCTGCAAAAATATCTAAGGGACAGATTGCCTCAGTACATGGTTCCGTCGGCCTTTGTGCTGATGGAGAAGTTCCCGCTGACGGCGAACGGCAAACTCGATCGCAAGATGCTGCCGATTCCGGCCAGCAAGAGCATTCAACCGGTGCATGAATTTATTCCGCCCAGCACGGAAAACGAAAAATTGCTGGCCGCGATGTGGACCGAAATGTTGAGGGTGGAGAAGGTCGGGCTAAACGATGATTTCTTCGACCTAGGCGGCCACTCGCTCGTGGCAATCAAAATCATATCGCGGATTCGCGACGTGTTTGAGGTGGATCTTCCGACGCAAACTTTGTTCGAGCATCCCACGATTGCTGGTCTGGCCCGCGTCCTGGCGGAGGCTAAAAACGGGAATCGAGGCGCCCAGCACATCGAGCGGCGCAAGCAGACCGGGCCATCGCCGCTTTCCTTCTCGCAGGAACAACTCTGGTTCCTTGACCAATTGGCGCCAGGCAGCCCGGTTTACAACGTCGTGGACGTGATTCGCTTCGAGGGCCGGTACGACGCGGACGCGATCACGAAAACACTGAATGAGCTTGTGCGGCGCCATGAAATTCTGCGCACCGTTTTTTACTATGGCGATGGGCGGCCGATGCAAGCCGTATTGCCCGACATCGACCTGGCGTTCAAAGAAATCGACCTGAGTTTCTGCAGCAAGCAGGAAAAAGAACGCGAATGGAAACGCATGGTGGAGGACCAGGGACGCCAGCCCTTCGATTTGTCCCAAGCGCCGCTGTTCCGCGTGGCGATGGTTCACCTAAGTCCCCGGGAACACAAGATGTTGCTGGTCATTCACCACATTATCGCGGACGAATGGTCCATGCAGTTGATCCATCGCGAAGTAAATCAGCTCTATCAGGCATTCTCGCAGGGGCGGAATTCTCCGTTGCCGGCGCTGCCAATCCAGTACGCTGATTTTGCGGCCTGGCAACGCGGCTGGATGCACGGAGACGCACTGGAAGCAGAGACGGCCCATTGGAGGAAGGAACTCGCGGGCGCTCCAACCGTTCTGGATCTTCCTACCGATAAGCCACGTCCCGCAGTGCAGAGTTTTCGAGGCTCGACCGAATTTTTCGACTTGCCTAAGGAATTGTCCGAGCAGTTGAAAACTCTGGCACGGGAGCAGCAAGCCACGCTCTTTATGATTTTAGAGGCGGGCTTTGCGGTTCTGTTGAATCGGTACACGGGGCAGGACGATATCCTGGTGGGCACTCCAATTTCCGGAAGGACGTGCAGCGAGACCGAGCAACTGATTGGATTCTTCCTGAACACGGTTGTTTTGCGCGCGCAGTTCACCGAGAGAATGAATTTCCGGTCCCTATTGCAGCAGGTGCGTCAGCGCGCATGGAGCGCCTACGCACATCCGGACATGCCCCTCGAACAATTGGTGGCCGAACTTTCGCCGGAACGCCACGCGGGCCAAACGCCGCTCTTTCAAGTGCTGTTTGTCATGCATGATTCGGCTGGCGTCTCCGAAGTGTCGAAGGTTTCCGGCAACCAGGAGCTGGCAACGGGTACTTCGAAATTCGATTTGACGTTAACCCTGTCGGAGACTGCCGGCGGTCTCCAGGGCTTGTTCGAATACAACACCGATTTATTCGAAGCTGCCACAATCCGCGGGATGGCTGCGCATTACCGAACCCTGCTGGGGGCGATCGCCCGGGATTTGGACCAGAGTATTTCCAAAATGCCGATGCTGACCGAGACGGAACGTCGTCAGCTTCTGACCGAATGGAACGACACGGCGGTAGTGCATCGGGAAAAGCACTCGTGTCTGCATCGCTTGATCGAGGAACAAGCGGAGCGAACTCCGGAACGCATCGCGCTGGTCTACGACGAACACGAAATGACCTATCGGGAAATGAATCGACGGGCGGAGCAACTGTCGAATCATTTACGGGGGCTCGGAGTAGGACCGGGCGTGCTCGTCGGATTGCTGGTTGAGCGGTCGCTCGACATGGTTGTGGGGTTGCTTGGTATTTTGAAAGCGGGCGGCGCCTATGTGCCTCTGGACCCTTCGTTCCCTGAAGGTCGCTTGAGTTACATGGTCGAAGACAGCAAGATGAAGATTCTCGTCACGCATCGTGGTCTGGACGAATCATTGGCCGTCCGCCCTTCCATGATGGTCTGTTTGGATTCGGACTGGGGCGAGATTGAAAAGGCGGCCGAGGTTTCGACGGATCCAGCCGCCGCAAACGGGAAAGATCTCGCCTATGTCCTCTACACTTCCGGTTCCACCGGCAAGCCTAAGGGCGTGGAAGTCCCGCACTCGGCCATCGTGAATTTCGTTCTTGCCATGCAGGAAACCCCGGGCTTTACCGGGGCGGATACGCTTCTGGCAGTGACTACTCTTTCCTTTGACATTGCCGCGCTCGAGCTGTACGTGCCGCTGATCTGCGGAGGGACAGTAGCGATCGCGAGCCGCGAAGAAACTCACGATCCCGTCCGCCTGCAGGAACGAATGCGGCAATCGGGATGCACGGTGATGCAAGCTACCCCAGCAACGTGGCGCGCCTTGATTCACTCCGGCTGGATGGGATCGGCGAATCTCAAAATTCTCTGTGGCGGTGAAGCTTTGCCTCGCCATTTGGCGGATGAACTTCTCACTCGCTGCGGACAGTTATGGAACATGTACGGTCCAACGGAGACGACGGTCTGGTCGGCCGTGCATCATGTGGAGTCAGGCGACGGCCCTGTGCCCATCGGCCGTCCGATTGCCAACACGCAATTGTATGTGCTCGACAAGTATCGAAATCTCGTCCCACGCTGCGCCGTCGGTGAACTCTATATCGGAGGCGACGGCCTGGCGCGCGGATATCTGCATCGAGAGGAACTGACGCGAGAGCGATTCGTTCCCAATCCATTCGTGCGGAACGCGCGGATGTACCGGACTGGCGACTTGGCGCGCTGGCTTCCGGATGGAACCGTCGAGTGCCTGGGACGCGCCGATAACCAGGTGAAGATCCGCGGATTCCGCATCGAACTTGGCGAAGTGGAAGTAGCGCTCGCGAGTCATAAGGCCGTCAGACAGTGCGTCGTCCTGGCGCGGCATGATGTTTCGGGAAACGATGCTTTGGCGGCATTTTTTGTTCCAAAACAGGCGGGATCGGCGCCCGCTCAAAGCGATCTCCGCGCCTATCTCAAGAAGGCTCTGCCGGATTACATGATTCCGTCCGTGTTTGTTTCCCTGGAACGGCTGCCGTTGACGCCCAATGGGAAGATCGATCGCAAAGCCTTGCTCGCCGTCTCTCTTGAAAATACTCAGCCCGTTCGTGATTTTGCCGAACCGAGCACTGAGACCGAGAAGTCGCTCGCTGCCATTTGGTCTGGTTTGCTGAATGTGAAAAATATTGGCGTCAATGACGATTTCTTCGATCTGGGAGGGCATTCCTTACTGGCGATTGCCCTGACGATTGACATCAAACGACTGATGGGCAAGGCATTGCCTCTCGCGTCTTTCATGCAGGCCCCGACAATCCACCAGTTGTCCCGACTCATCGATTCGGCACAAGTAGATGACGGAAAACTTGAGATATCCTCAGCCGGCTTGTCGCTGGTGCAGGCCGCGCCGGAAACTCGCTATGAGCCGTTCGCGCTGAACGATATTCAACAGGCGTATATGATCGGCCGCTCCGATGGAGTTGAGCTGGGCAACATTCCCTGTCAATTCTATGCCGAAGTTGACGTGGACAATTGGAATGCGCCGCGATTTGAAATCGCGCTGGAGAAAATGATCGAGCGGCACGAGATGCTGCGATGCATTGTTCTGCCCGATGGCCGCCAGCAGATTCTGCGAAAAGCTCCGAGCTATCGCGTCGAGACGTACGATCTCCGCGGACTCGATCCGGTGGCATCGACGGCGCGCCTGCGATCCACACGCGAGCAAATGATGCTTCAGGTCCATCCGGCCGAACGATGGCCCCTGTTTGAGTTTCGCGCTTCCCGGCTGGACGATAGCCGCACTCGCCTGCATATCCGAATCGAGCTATTAGTTTCGGACGGCCGCAGCCATGAGATTTTCTTCGGCGAATTGATGCAGCTGTACCAGGACCCGCAAGCAGTGCTGCCTCCGCTCGAGCTTTCGTTCAAGGACTACCTCGCGGCGCTTGTTGCGCTTGAGAAGACGGAAGCATTTCAAAAGTCCAAGAGTTACTGGGAAAAACGGGTTCCTTCGCTACCGGCTTCTCCGGATCTTCCTCTGGCGAAAAACCCCGCGACGATTGGCAAACCGATCTTCAGCAGGCGCAGCGCGCGCATCGACGCTGACGTATGGCGCAAGGTAAAGGCCAATGGAAGCCGCTTCCGAGTCACTCCCTCCGGGATCCTGCTCGCTGCCTACGCGGAAGTGCTGGCCATGTGGAGCAAGAGCCAGCGGTTCACCGTGAATCTCGCCCTATTCAATCGTCTGCCCTTGCATCCGCAAGCGAATGAAATCATCGGTGACTTCACCGCAGTGAATCTGCTCGCAGTGGACAACGCCACGCCGCAAAATTTTGTGCAACGCGCGGGGCGCCATCAAGAACAGCTTTGGCAAGACCTCGACCACCGCTTTTTCAGCGGCATCGAGGTGATGCGGGAGTGGAGACGGTTCCAAGGTGTCGGCCCGACCGCCACGATGCCGATTGTGTTCACAAGCCTTTTGAATCTCGACGGCAAAGGCGGCGGATCCACGTGGTCACACCGGCTCGGTCAGCCCGTCTTCGGCCAATCGCAGACGCCTCAGGTCTACATCGACCTGATTGTCCTGGAAGATGAGGGATCGCTGCTTCTCAATTGGGACGCAATTGAGGAACTGTTTGAGAAGGGCATGCTCGATGACATGTTCGAGAGCCTGCAACACCTGCTTCTCGACTTGGCAAGCGACGATGAGAGTTGGAATCGCAATCTGTCGGAGAATAGTCGCCGGCTCTTGCCCAGCGCTCAAAGGGAAACGCGAGAGCGAGTGAACGCCACCGACGCTCCGATATCCAGCGAACTGCTCCACACTGCATTTCTGAAACAGGTGGCGGAACGCCCCGGTCAAGAAGCGATCGTCACGCCCGGCCGGCGTCTCACCTACAGGGAAACGTACCAGCTTGCCTGCCGGATCGAAAAAGAACTCCTGGACCTCGGCGTGAAGCCCAACCGAATGGTTGGCGTCCTGATGGACAAGGGCTGGGAACAAGTCGTCGCCTGTTTGGGAATCCATTTTGCGGGCGCGGCGTACCTTCCGATCGACTCGGAACTTCCCGTGGCACGCCAGAAGTATTTAATGGAGCATGGCGACACAAAAATCATCCTGACTCAGTCACAACTGCTCGCTCGACTGGATGTCCCCGAGGGAGTTACGGTTCTAGCAGTGGATCGGATGGAGCCGCTCGATTCGGATCTCCAGACGCCGCGTCTCAGGCAGAAGCCCGAAGACCTCGCGTATGTCATCTACACGTCAGGCTCAACCGGCTTGCCCAAAGGCGTGATGATTGACCATCGCGGCGCCCTGAATACGGTGCTCGACATCAATCAGCGCTTCAACATTGGCCCGCAAGATCGAGTGTTGGCGCTCTCTCGATTGAACTTCGATCTATCGGTCTACGACATTTTCGGCCTGCTGGGTGCAGGCGGGGCCATCGTGATGCCCTCTGCCGAACTCGCCCAAGATGTGCCCCACTGGATTCACCTGGTGGCGTCGGAAAAAGTGACTGTGTGGAACAGTGTGCCGGCCCTGATGCAGTTGTTTATCGAAGACGCGGAATGCGCAAAAAGGATTGGCGGCCAGAGCCTTCGACTGGTCATGATGAGCGGGGATTGGATTCCGGTCAATCTGCCGGGCCAAATTCAGCGAGCGCTGCCAAACTCGCAAATCATTAGCCTTGGCGGTGCAACAGAGGCTTCCATCTGGTCGATCCTACACCCCATCGAAAAAGTGGATCCCAACTGGAAGAGCATTCCCTACGGCAAGCCGATGCTGAACCAGACCTTCCACGTCTTGAATCAGGTTCTCGCACCCTGCCCGACATGGGTGCCCGGATCGCTCTACATCGGAGGAATCGGATTGGCGAAAGGATACTGGCGCGACGAACAGAAAACGAACGCCAGCTTTATTCTTCATCCCATGACCGGGGAACGTCTCTATCGCACTGGAGACCTTGGCCGCTACCTTCCCGACGGCAACATTGAATTTTTGGGACGAGAGGATTTTCAGGTCAAGGTGCAGGGCTACCGGATCGAACTCGGAGAAATTGAAGCACGGATGCAGGAATATCCTGGAGTTGACCTGTGCATGGTAACGGTTCGCGAGGACACTCCGAAAGAGAAGCGCCTGGTCGGATACTTAGTGGCAAAGCACGGAATGTCGGTCGATCCGGCCGATTTGCGTGAGCATCTGAGCGCCAAATTGCCGGGTTACATGGTTCCTTCCGCGATCGTAACATTGGATCACTTTCCGCTTTCGCCGAATGGGAAAGTGGACCGAAAGGCTTTGCCGGCCCCCGAGCGCACTTTTGTCGGAACGGCTTCGAATACGACGGCCTCGCGGGATTCGCTGGATTTGCAACTAACTAAGCTATGGGAGAACGTCCTCGGCGTCCGGCCGATTGGATTGCGGGACAACTTCTTCGATCTTGGCGGGACTTCACTCGCCGCTGTGCGGTTATTTTCAAAGATGCGGAAATTGTTCAATCGAAGCTTTCCGCTGTCCGTGCTGATCCAGGCGCCAACGGTCGAGAAGCTCGCCGATCTGGTGCGGCGAGATGGCTGGTCGCCCCGCTGGATTTCCTTGGTTCCCATCCAACCCGGTGGGAGCAAGCCACCGTTCTTCTGCGTCCACGGAGGAGGCGGGAACGTCCTGATCTACAAGGATCTGGCGAAGCATCTTGGACAGGACTATCCCTTCTACGGCTTGCAGGCTCGCGGGCTGGACGGCAGCCGGGATTATTTGACGACCGTCGAGGCCATGGCGGACAGCTACCTCATCGAGCTTCAAGAATTGCAGCCGGAAGGGCCGTATTATATCGGCGGATTCTGCATGGGCGGGCAGATCGCTTTCGAGATGGCGCGGAAGCTGGTGGAGAAAGGTCAGAAAGTCAACCTACTCGTTCTGATCGACTCGCACAATTTTAATGGAAGACCCTTGCAGTGGACCTTGCGGGAAAAAGCGCGAAACACCAAGCAGAAAATCGAATTTCATGTTTCGAATATTTTGAAATTGAGTCTGAGAGATCGGTTTGGTTATTTCCGGGAAAAATCTCAGTTCGCATTCAGAAGAGAATTGGGAAAATTACGCGTCAGAATGAATCATATTTTGAAACTGAATCCCCACCGGGATGTCTCCGGCCCCATCGAACAGGACATCGAAGCCATCAACGACCGCGCGTATTTCTCCTATTTCCCCGGCGTCTACCCGAATAAGCTCACGCTGTTTCGGCCGCATAAAAATTACGCGTTCTTAAGCGATCCAATGAATGGATGGGAAACTCTTGTCGCCGGCGGCATTGAAGCGATCGATCTTCCCGTGCATCCCGGTGGAATTTTCGTCGAGCCGTTTGTGCGGTTCTTGGCGGAGAAATTGAGGGAGCGCATCGACCGCAGCGATTCAGCGCGACCCGTATCGGAAAATGAGAGGTGTGAACGTGCAATGAAAAAAACCGCCGATCGGGCGCCGGAATACGTCGAAGCGCGATCGCCGGGCAGTTCCTGATTCATCAACATTAGGTGTCTAGATAGTCATTGTGCATTAAGTGGTCTTAATACGAAAATCCCGCTAAAGGGTGCCCCACTGCTTGGTAGAATCCCAGCGTTCTGTGATTCGAACAATGCCGAGCGTGCGGCGGAATCATTCGGAGGTGAATATCTTGGGAAAGACATTTCGTGCCTATAGTCTCACAATATTTGCAATTTGCGTGCTAGGCCTTCTTGGCTCAGCCGCTTATGGTCAGGATAAGGATGGCGACTATCATCGTGGCATCGTCCAGGATTGGTCTGGACACCATGTCGCCTACGCTCGGTTCGGCCCGCTGAAGTCCCTTCTTGCCGCACAAGAAGATCCGCGGGCGATTGACGCGTGGCAGGCGGCATTTCGAAAGGATTGGAATCGCTGGAAGCATCAGGGACCTCGCACGGAAACCACGGAGCATCGCGACTGGAGTATTGGTCTGGGCACCGGATCAACAGCGGCGTCCATGTACCCGGCAAAATATAACTTTAGTCCCACCGCCACGCCGGACTGCACGAACGATTATGTCGTTTTCCCTGTAAACGTCGCGGGTACCTCGAGTCAGCCGAACATTGTGGCGTTCAATAATCTATACAGTGGCACTACGCCCGCGAATGGCATTTGCAATCGCACAGCCGTCTTTGGTGTGGACAGCGGGACTGCTGCGACCACGCTGTGGTCATACGCCGTTCAGGGTATTACTGGCGGCGGGAGCGTGGCGACTTCTCCGTCACTTTCATTGGATGGGAAGAAGGTGGTTTTTGTCGAAACGCTCACCGGAAACCCGGCGCATTTTCACGTACTCGCCTGGAGATCGGGCGACGGACAAGCGAGCAACCTCCAAAGTGTCACAACTCCCAAGGTCATCACGACATTTTCTTCCACGGCTCCTGTTGCAACTGGCTCCAGCGGAGCGGCTACGGACCTGGTCCTGGGATCGACTACGGATACACTTTCTTCGCCCTTCGTTGATTTTGCCCACGATTGGGCCTACGTTGGCAATGATACTGGAACGCTGTTCCGTGTAAAAGATGTGTTCTGCACGTCCAATTCAGCTTGTTCAGGTGGGACTCCTCCCGCGCCGAGCCTCGATACCACTTGGGGATCGGGCGGCGGATTGGCCACCGGTTGTTCGGGCAAACTGGCCAGCCCTGTCCGGGATAGCGTTACAGGAAATATCTTTGTTGGATGCTCTGACGGCAAACTGTATGGATTCACCCCTTCCGGCGGCTCTCTGGCGCATTCTCCGCTGGCCGTGGGGGATGGCACTGCCGTTGGCGGAATTGTGGATCCACCGATGATCGATGCGGTAAACGGTTTTGTTTATGTCACCAGCGTTTCTTCTTCAGTTGAGGTCGTTGTTCAGGCCAGCACGACGGACCTGAGCGGCGCAAGGACGGCGACACTCGGAGCTGGATCGTTTTCCATGCATGCCGCGGATTTTAACGACGCCTATTTTTCGAGTGGCACTTCGACCAACTGGTTGCTGTACGATATGGGACTGAATGCCGGGGGTACCCAGATTGTCCTCTACGGGGTCGGCTTCGGTGCAGGTCACGTAATGGACACTGGCACGCCGGCGGACTCATTCGCAGTTTCCGGTTCCACCCCTGCGGAATTCTCCCCTGTGACTGAATTCTTGAATGGAACCACTGACCAGCTCTTTGTCAGCGGGCTCTTAAATTCTACAAACTTTCTTGAATTCAACATTAGCACGTTCCCAGGCGGTATCGCCGCATTCGCTTCGGAAGGCACACTCGGGACGAGTGGAATCGTTATAGACAACTCGAGCGCCAGCAGCCAGGCCTCCAGCATGTATTTCGGGACGTTGGGGGGGACTGACACTGCAGTAAAGTTGACACAGAATGGGCTAAACTAAGACTGGACCGAGGAACTCTTGTAAAGTTCCTCGTCAGAACGCGCAGGGTTGATAGGAAAGGCACATAGCCATGCATCTTGATCACTTGTCAACCCTGGCGCGTTTAGTATAGGTAGATTATATTTATCGAGCGATGCCGCCACTGTCTGTTAGCGGGAAGTAAAGGGAGTTGCCGCGACCAGGAAAAGTAGCATTGCGCTCTTAAATCGAGAAGGGGGCGATCGTTGAATACCGACAACTTCCCAAACAGAACATCGAGTGAATCTGTGACTGAAAAGAAGCCGTACAAGGCTCCTTCTTTCAGGTTCGAATCCGTTTTCGAAGTGGCAGCCCTGGCGTGCGGCAAAGTTGTTAGCACCCAGAGCAGCTGCCATGCCAGCCGGAAAGCATCGTAGCTCGCGGTCTGAACGATTCAAGGACTGCGAACGGATCGATCGAGCCAGCCTGGCATGCGGGTTAGCGGGAGAGTCAGTGCGCCCAGCATAGGCTACTGATTGTACCTGTTGACGCGATCGAGCTAGCCGCCGGACGTACGAGGATTCCAAGGCACACCTGATCCGCCACTATTTCTTCAAAAATCGAGCCAGGAAGACAGTAGAACAGGCTTCTGCCTGTTTGCTCTTGACTTATTTCCACTGTAACTGCAAATAGGCTGAAGCCTGTTCTACGAATCCAGAAAAAATTCCCGCACAGCGGTCGCTCTCACTCCATGCGAGCGAGATGGAATCTCCGAGCATTCAGCACCTGATTTAAAAGGACTTCGATTTCCGGCGTCATCCTCTTGCCGTGTTCCACAAATCTTCATTCAGGATTGAAACAGAAGGAGTTGGACGACAGCCGACATGCTGGTAGTTCAATCTTGGCTAGTGAAAGACCTCCCATTATCGTGTATTCGGAAATGTGCGGGCACATTGTGGAAATGATTTTCTGCAAATACTGAGGAATTCAGTGAGGCGCTCGATTGATAGCGCTGCCCTTCCCTTCGGTCATGCCAATAAGCCGTGCATTTACAGTTGCGTGACGGCATTTATTCGCAGGCAAACGTCCCGTCGCCTCGGCCTGCCTTTGGAGTGTAGATTGCTCCTCCCCAAGCAGGAATTTGAACGTTTTGCTGTGCGTTAATGGCGGTAGCTTATCCGCATCGACATGACCGGCAACGCTGAGACCCGATACCCGAGGGAGTCTCGAAACCCATGAACCAGTCGGATTTGAACCAACCGAACAACTGGTATGCATTGCAGGTGCGCACTCGCTGGGAGGAGCCAGCTGCGGCGCAGTTGCGCGGCAAAGGTTTTCAGACGCTGCTGCCAACCTATACGACAAAACGCCGCTGGTCCGACCGTTATAAGATCGTTCAGGCACCCTTGTTTCCCGGTTATGTGTTCTGTAGCTTCGATGTTCATAACCGCCTTCCTGTGCTGATCACGCCTGGTGTTATTTCGGTGGTGGGAAGAGGAAAGACCCCTGTTCCCGTCGACGAAGCCGAAATGACTGCCATCCGGTCCATGGTTCGTTCGGGAGTTCAGGCACAGCCCTGGCCCTATCTCGAGATTGGCGAACGGGTGAGAATTAAGGACGATGTTTTCGATGGCATGGAAGGAATCCTGATCAACTTTAAGGGCAAAGAACGAGTCGTCATTTCACTGACGCTGCTTCGCCGTTCTGTAGCTCTCGAAATCGACCGCGCCCACATTCTTGCGGTTGGTTCTCCCGGAAAGACCTCTTCCGCCAAGCTTGCTTCGCTGCCCCTCATCGAGCAAGTTGCCGGGTGAATCGGTGTTGAGAGTGGAAATGCAGAACGGCCGATCGTTTCGTTGAACTGCTTTAAATCTTCCCTAGCAAGATAAGCAATCGAAACAGCAAGTGAATTTCCCGAGCCGCAGAACGGGAACGCTTCGAAAAATAATTTCACATACCGTGAAGCCTAGCCACGGCTTTTGAACGGTTCAGGAGAATTCATGAGCACAAACGGACATTCGAACGGGCATTCCAACGGAAAGTCGAACGGATCGCACTCCAGCACGATCCGTGTCGGTGTAATCGGCTATGGGTATTGGGGGCCGAACATCGTCCGGAATTTTCAGGGGCAGGATCACACGCGGGTGGACATGTTGTGCGACATGAACCCCAGCGCGCTGGCCCGGGCCAAGAAGAACTATCCGAGTCTGGAAGTGACCACCAATCCCGACGACATTCTGAAGTCGCC
>JBEKCU010000022.1:0-26596 GCA_050014735.1 Candidatus Acidiferrales bacterium
GCCACCGGCTGAACAGCGGGTGTCGATGAAGCATCTGCCGAAGAGTCTCGATCCGAGTTCGCGCCAGTCACGTGGCGGCGCACCCATTCATTGAGCACGTAAAGGCTCCACGGACGCGCCCAGTTTGTCTGTCCGATTACAAAGTTTTGCCAGACGCCCCGCAAGGCGCGCGGGTTCATCAAGCGCTGCAATTGTGGAGTTAGGTTCGCCAAGTCCTGGGAAAGACGCACACCGAGCGGGCCTCTGAGCCAAACTTCCCAAGGAAGCGTGAAGGTCCGCTTGGTTTGGCCAACTACATTCTCTGGTAGCGCGCCGCCGAGCGCATCGATCAGTAGCGATTTCGGTATTTCAGGATTATATTTCGCGGCCTTCGGGAGCCGAGCCACAAACTCGACGAGCCGATGATCCAGGAACGGGACGCGAACTTCGAGTGAATTCGCCATACTGACCGCGTCCGTATCCCGCAGCAGCGTATTCAACATATAGGACTGAAGTTCAAAACAGGAGACGGACGTGAACGAATCAAGGCGATCGGATTGCCGGGTCGTCTCCCGCATCCGCAGCCGCCAAAGTGACTCATTTACATCCGGCCGATCGCCGGAGTGAAAATACGGCGACAGCAGTCGTCGAACACGGGAAGGCGTAAACAACATTCGGGTGAAGTAGTAAGCGTGAGGAAAATCCTCGGGAGATTTCCAGGTCGCCGCGGCTTTGCGAATCGCGTCGCCGGCCACCATTTTGATGGCCAGTGCGGCAGTCATGCGCCTGAAGGGGCCGGGAATCCACTTGCCGAGCCCCGCAACGAAGGCAGCTCGGGGAGTCGATGCAAACGTGGAGTAGCCTCCGAAAATTTCGTCGCTGCCCAATCCCGATAGAGCCACTTTCAGACCGGCTTGATGAGCAGCGCGTGACACAAAATAGGAGTTCAGGCCATCCATGGTGGGCTGGTCGAGCGAGCCGACCGCATCGTCCAGCTGGGCCAGCAAGTCGTCAGGGGTAAGCATCACTTCCTGATGGCGAGTCTTGAAATGCTTGGCCGTTTCCCGCGAAATCTTGGACTCGCTAAACCGCTGTTCGGGAAAAACGACGGTAAACGTGCGGAGATCGCTTTGCAACCGGCTGGCCAGCGCGACCAGCGCGGTGGAATCGAGCCCGCTCGACAGAAATACACCGAGCGGCACGTCCGCAATCAGGTGATGACTTACGGTCTCTTCGAGAAGTGGGCGAAGTTGCTTCGCGGCTTCCGCCAGATTCCTGGGTTGAGGACCTTCCGCTCGAAGCGCGGCATCGGCAAAATCCCAATAGGGTTTCGGCGTCGGCTTTGAGGGAGGAGCATCGGCGGACATCATCAGTGAGTGTCCGGGCGGAAGTGAAAACACGCCTTCCACTAATGTTGTTGGTTCCGCGACAGAACCGAATAGCAAATACGACTCGAGCGAATCCTGCGCGATGCGCGGCGCAACGCGCCCACTGGCAATCAGCGCGCGAACTTCGGATGCGAAAAGAAGGGCTCCGTCAGCGTAAGCGTAGTAGAGGGGCTTGATTCCCATGCGGTCGCGCGCCAGGAACACATGCGCGTGGCGCGCGGCATCACCCGTAGTGCCGGAAGACCGGGCATCCCATATGGCAAACGCAAACATGCCCCGAAGTTCGCGCACGCACTGTTCGCCCCACTCCTCGTACGCGTGAACGATGACTTCGGTATCGGAATTTGTATGGAACGTATGGCCGCGCTCTTCGAGCCGCTTCCGCAACTGATGGAAGTTATAGATTTCACCGTTAAAAACGATGCCGACATTGCCTGCTTCGTTGAATATGGGCTGGCGTCCGCCGGGAAGATCGATAATGCTCAGACGGCGCATTCCCAACGCCGCGGACGGAGCCACGAGAAGTCCGTCTTCATCAGGTCCGCGAAGCCAAAGCGCCTGCATCATTCGGCGAGTAATCGCCTCGCCTACTTCGGACCGTTCAATTCCGATCGCACCGCAGATTCCACACATGCGCGGTTACTTTAGCGTGAAGCCAAGCTTACTTCCACACTAACCTGATAGCTGTTGTGCGCACAAATGCAAGGGGCCACCTATTGACGAACGGTCAGACGCCAGCCCGGCGCAAATCGCAAAATATAAACTTTTTCAAATTACCGGCTGGAATTGTGGGCGCTCGGCGGAACTCCGCCAATCGAAAAAACGGACGGGACAAATAGAGACATGAGCGGCCACACCGAATGCTAACAGCCGCGTCCAATCAGGTTCAAGCGGGGCAGGCGTTTCTTTATGGGGTATTTCCGGCTAGAACTCGGCTCACCTGTACGATCTGATCGCGTATGCGCACGCGTGCGATGCCCAGCAGGCGGGAACAGTACCAGCCCAGAAGTAGCCGTGCGACAAGACTAAAGCAAAGCAGAAGGATGGAGGCAACCAACATGGCGAAAGACTCACGCTCGAGCAGCAGAGTCCAGTTGATCGCCTCTTCCCACGGAGGCCAGATAAAATTTAAAGTCCTGCGCAGGTATCGTCCGATGATGGGAACCCGCCTCACGCGAACATGGACCGTTGTCTGATAAGTGTACTCCGGCAGATAGCCGGGAATCGATTGCGTGGCGGCCTGAAAAATAGACGGGTTTTTAAGTTCATAACGCGTAAGCGTCCGGCCGTCTGGAAGGTGAAGCTCGGTATGGTAAGCCGGGTCCACAACGATCCAACGATGATCGATCAATACTTCGACAACAACGTGTTTGCTCTGCCCATGTTCATCCACGAGAAGAAGCCGCCGTGCCTGTAACCCACTGATTTGCGCGAGATTCACAAATGCATTCGTTGCCGTACCGCACACATCGAGGAGTTGCTGAACGTTGAGAGTTTCTTCCGGATCGCGCAAATCAAGACCGTTCGGGTCAGGGACGCTGCGGCGGGCGGGACCATGGGACATCCACGCCAGAATCGCCTCGACTTTTTGATCGGAACTATCTGTGGACGGAATAATCGCGTCCGAAAAACCTCTCAAATAGCTCCGTGTCGAGAACTCCCACGCAAAACTATACAGGACGGCCGCAAGGGAAATAATCAGGAGCAGGTTGACGGCGTGCCAACAGCCCCGAATGAGTGGGTATTTCGTCATCCGAAACGTCTTTCCGAAATCAAATCGCGATATAAGGATTCCATTTCGACCAGCGGCTCCGCCCAGCCCAGGGAGCGCGCAACCGCCGGACAGCCTTCGCGCAAATTTGCCGCAAAGGCGGGATGATCCAGGATTTGTGCGAGTCCGGCTTCGAGCGCAGCGCAGTCATGTGGCACGACTATGCCAGCCCGCCCATCCACAATGGGCGCAATTCCGCATCGATCGGTGACCAGCACGGGAGTTCCGCACGCGACCGCTTCCGCAGCCGTATTGCCGAAATTTTCATTTTGTGAAGGCAGAACAAACACGTCAGCATCCCGGTAGGCGGCCCACTTCGCATCGCCGTAGAGCGGTCCCGTAAACAAAACTCCCCCATTCAATCCCATCCGCGCGGCCAGAGCCTCGAGGTGCTTGCGGAAACCATCGCCTTCGTCAGGCCCCGCGACGACCAGCACAGAGTTTCGAGAATTATTGCTACTCCGCTGCCATTGCGAAAACGCCTCCAAGATCAAATCCGGACTCTTCTTTGATACAAGACGCCCAAGAAAAAGTACAAGTTTCACATCTTTTGATATGTCCCATCGGTTACGGAACCCCCCTGGAGAAGGAAACTCCGCAGGGACATCGATTCCGTTCCGGCGGACAACAATTTTCGTATTGGGGACGCCTCCTTCAAGCAACTCTTCCCGCTCCTGTTCGGCCGTCGCAATCACGCGGCTTGCCCCACTCAGCATTCGGCTTCCGAGCGCGGCGTGATACAGGCGCTTGAGCCGGATACTTCTTATAATTGGCCGGAACATCCCCATTGGTTCCAGTACGTAGGGCCGGCCGATTCGGCGGCACGCGGTCGCGACGCGCGGACCCAACAAGTCATAGATGCCGAAAATATGGACGGCGTCATAAGAAGCGAGCCGATCCTTGCAGAAAGCGCCAACGCCGGGATTCCATGTAACTGCGCGATATTGCGCGCGCGTTCGAAGGTAGATGACTTCCACGCCATCTTCCCCGGCTTCATAGCCCCACCGATTACGAGTCGCGTTCACTTCCCTTATCTGCTCGGCATTTAAGCCAAAATCCACGGTCAAAACCGTGACGGAATTTCCAAATGCAGCAATGCCCCGCGCTAGCGCCCTCACTTTGACCGTGGGGCCACCCTTGTCCAGAAATGGGTGGTAAGATTGCGTCACATACAGTAGCCGCATAGGCCTAGGATTCCGGGCTCGTGCCGCCCGTCTTACAAAACCAAAAAGGAATTCCCCCCGTCGCAATTATACCCGTGACTTAACCTTCGCGTTCGAACCTTGTCAGCTAGTGTTGACGAAGAAGCACACGTCCAGATCGCCGCGCTGTGAATGTTCGTCTTGTCGTGTTCGAGGTTGGAGCTGTGGCACCGAATGAAGGGATGTGCGAAATTGATTCGGCGAATTCGCATGTTAGGATTGTTAACGCGATCCGTACGACATGAGCAAGTGGACTATTCCGCGTTCGAGCGTTTCCTGACCTGGCGCCGTTTCCGAGCCGCCACCCCATTCATCGGATTCGAGTCCCGCGTTTGCGACGTGGGCTTTGGTCCACGAACTCCGTTCCTGCACTCGATTGAATCACGTTTACTATCTGGCGTTGGCCTCGATGAAAATCCGGGCGAGTTAACGCAAGGGAAAATTTCAGCGCTCCGGACGAACATTACCTCCCCCCTTGCCTTTGGAAAGCGAACAGTTCAATCATGTGACGATGCTCGTAGGACCCGAACACCTCGCTGCGTCCCAAAATGTCCTGGCTGAAGCGTACCGCCTGCTTCGGCCCGGGGGCTCGCTGATCATGACCTGGCCGAGTGCCTACGTGGATCCTATCCTTGAGGTTTTGACTCGACTCAGGCTGGTGAACGACGAGCTGGGATTCCATCGACACCAACCGCGAATTCCAGTCCTAAATCTAAAACAGATGTTGAATGACGCAGGATTCGGGAAAATCGAGAACGGAACATTTAAATTCGGATTAAATAATTTGGATAGTTGCCCACAAGGAAGAGCCCGCATCGAACACCATTAGATTAGGCATTCCCTAGAACGTCGCCCAAGATTCCCCCGAGCCGTGATTGAAATTTCTCGAATGTAAACTCTGTACGGACGCGCTCAAGACCCCGCGCCCCCATCTGGCTGGCACGTTGAAGATCTAACAGGAGAGCTTCCAGCGCGCCAGAAAGTCGCTCGACATCGCCATGCGGAACGAGGAAACCCGTCACTGCGTCCTCAATCACGTCAGGGATTCCACCGTGCGCTCCGCCAATCACGGGTTTGCCATGCGCCATGGCCTCAAGAAACACGAGGCCAAAACCTTCGCCTCGGCTGGGAAGGGCAAAAACGTTGCAAGCGGCGTAACAGGCGAACAGTTCGTCTGGCGTTAAACTTTGCAAGAAAACGGTGCGCTCGAAAACGCCGTGATCGCGTGCCAACTGCTCGAGCCTGGGCCGATCTTCGCCTCCGCCGATCAACACGAGAAAAGCATCTGGCGCCGTTTGCAGAACGCGCGGCAACGCCGCGATAAGCGTATCCGCCCCCTTGTAGCGCTCGGTAGGATCCCATCGACCCACGGTGAGAATGATTTTCCCATTCCGCGGAAAGCCGGCCGGAAGAGGAGCCGAAACTTCCGGCGCGAGTCGAGCCTCAAATTCAGGATCGAGTCCCCACGGAAGGCGGTGAACCTTTTCGCCGCGAATTCCTTGCTGCGAAATTAGGTGTTGCACCGTATCGCTGCTCGGCCCGATCACAAGATCAGCTTGCCGGAGAGCCGCGCCGCGTGGCCATCCAAGCGGCTGCCACACTTCGATTCCGTGGGCGAACACGATCGAGCGAAATTTCCTTGACCGAAACCTCATCGCCCAAACGATGGGAGCCAGGTGAGGGTGCAGAGCAATCACAAGCGATGGCTTGCGGCCTGCCGCTCGCAGGGCGGCAAGAACAAATTGCGATTTGGAGTGAGAGTGTCCGGAAACCACGAATTCGCTCGAGCCAACCCGCACGGTGTGGAGTCCCTGGGGATCGTTCAGGCTGAGGAACCGGTATGAAACACCGCGGTCAGCGGCAAATTTCGAGGCAACAGCGGCGACGTGGCGGCTGGCGCGTTGCACTCCGCCGGTTGAAAGCATGTCCGTGAATAAGCCGACGATCGTACTCATTCAAGTCGTCCATGCACACGGCGGTGCCGTTCGATGTGCCGGCGCGCACGACTTCGCATGGACGGCCGGCGTGAAGACCGCTTCCACCTTCGACTCATTACGGATTAATCTATCTTGAAGCAGGCCATAGCGCCACGCTAAGTTCGAGCGCTGGCCGATTTTGGCGCTCGATATCAGTACACAGTTTACGCTCACTTCGTGCCGGGCACGGTTCACCGTGAACGGCATGCCGTGTCCCTGCGGGTAAAATCCTGCACCTTGCGGGCGGCGGGTCAGTCCTTTGTGGGTTTGGAATCTGCTGCGAAGCTTGCGATTTGCTTTTCCAATTTTGAATGAGAAAATCGCGGGTGTGGCTGAACAACTCAAACGAATCTTGCTGACGGGCGGAGCGGGATTCATCGGCTCGCATGTTGCGGAGGCCGTGCTTCGCCAGAATGCTCAATTGAGCATCGTCGATAACCTTGACAAGTTTTATTCCCCGGCGTGGAAAGAAGCAAATCTCGATTCCATTCGGCGCATTGGGAACTTCGATTTCTTCGCGCATGACATTTGTGCCCCCGACCGCATGCGCGAGACGATTGCCACCGTTCGTCCGGATGCAATCATACATCTGGCGGCCCGCGCCGGCGTTCGCCCCTCGATTGAGCAACCGGTCTTGTATGAACACGTAAATTTGGCAGGTACCGTGAATTTGCTGGAGCTCTGCAGGGAATTCCAGGTCTCCAGACTTGTTTTTGGATCTTCCAGCTCCGTATATGGCGCCAGCAGCCATGCCCCTTTTTCCGAGGAGCAATCGGACTTGCGTCCGATATCGCCTTATGCGGCAACGAAGCTGGCGGGAGAACTGTTCTGCTATACGTATGCGCATTTGTACCGACTCCCGGTCGTTTGCTTGAGATTCTTTACCGTGTACGGCCCAAGGCAGCGGCCGGATCTGGCCATTCACAAATTTGTCGGTCGGATCGAGCGGGGCGAGCCTATTCCGATCTTCGGCGATGGAGAAACCGGGCGGGACTACACGTTCGTGGATGACATTGTTGCCGGCGTTATGAAGGCGCTCGACTATGAATTTCAGCCCGGCGATAGCGCTCCGTTCGAAATCTTCAATCTGGGCAACTCTCACCCGGTGAAACTCAATGAATTGGTACGCATGCTCGAATGCGCGACCGGCAAGAAGGCGATGCTGAAGCGGGAAGGTCTGCAGCAGGGGGATGTTCCACTCACCTGGGCGGATATTTCAAAAGCCGGACGGCTGCTTGGCTACCGGCCTGAAACAACGCTGGAACACGGGCTGAAGAAGTTTGTCGAGTGGTATCGCGCCGCTGATCCTCGACAGAAGGCCTAGGTTCACGAACTCACGTTCGAGTGGCAACGCCCAATCGTTTCAATTGACGAGGCTTTCAAAATCGGTCAGCGAGTCGATGCTGCCTGCGTCACCCCGTAGGAATAGGAATGGCCGCGCGCGATCAATTTGCTCTCAAATAATCTCCAGGACACCCTCGCCACTCCAATTGTAATTCCAATCGCCAGCAAGGGGGCGGCCGCAGTCCTGAATGCCGTCGAAAACACAGCGACAGACAAGAGTGCTTTCGCCACGAAATAAATGACCGCCTGGTGAATGACATAAACGCAATATGAAATTCGGCCCAGCTCGCGAAGTCCCCTACTCCGTGACACAGCTGCCAGGGCGCTGTTGGGCTTAACCAATACAAGCAAGAGCGTCGCAACATAGAGAAAGGCAAGCCATGTGTAGCCCACGGAGATCATGACGATGGAGTGTTGATCGGGCGACGATATTGTTAAGATCACGAACCCCGCAAAGAGTGCCGCCCAAAAGCCGCGAAGGAAATTAATTCGATTGGATAGAAAAGCCCGAAAGGCGCTCTCCCGATACAAATAGGCGGCCAGCATACCGATGGCCAAGGCATCGGCGCGGCACGGCATCAACACGTACGCCGGATCCAAAGTCATGTTGGCATGCCAATGGTAGTGAACGTACAGCCGAATCAACGGAGCAGCGACGACGACCGAGCCCAGCAGAACAGGAAGAAAGCGGCGGGGGAAGACTCGAATCACCAGCGGTGAAATCAGATAAAATTGCTCTTCCACCGCGAGGGACCAAGTCGAAGTGAACCAGGGCCCTGCAATTCCTGAGTAGTTTACAAATCCCAAATTTTGAATGAACAGAAAATGCGCAAGGATGACCCACGCGTTCGGTTCTCCGGCGGCGTAGGAATTTCCGATCCTGGCGAAATGAAATGCGGCGAGAGTCAGGAAATAAGCCGCGATCCAAACGTAATAAACGGGAATGATTCGAAAGAATCTTCGGGTATAAAATGCCTTGAAGTAATTGGGCGAGCCCTTTGCGTCCAATAGAATTCCCCCAATCAGGAATCCCGAGAGAACGAAAAAAAGGTCAACTCCACTCCAGCCGATCGCAATACATCGCTCAAAATGAACGTATAGACTACGCAAGATGCCGGCGGGGCGATGGCCCGAAGCCGGGTAGAAATAAAAATAGTGCCATATCAGAACAAAGAGAATTGCGGTCCCACGAAGCCCGTCGAGTTCCGGTATACGTTTAGAGGTATCTCTCGCTGGGGCGGTCTCTATACCCCCAGGTATGCCGCTGCGAATCGTTCCAGGCGCGGTCTCTGAAGGCAACACGCTATCCTTGAGACGAGACTTAAAGCCTGGGTTTTCGAGCTGGCTCGTTGTCATGCTTTATTGCTCAACTTCTCCCCGGCGGGGGCTGTTGCTTGGCGTAGGCCTGCGGTTGCTTCTCAATGCGTCCCTTTCGGTTCAATTTTTCAGAAAAAATGGCGCGCATTTCAACGCCGTTACGGTCCCACGTATACTGGCTGGCCGTCACGGCGGCCTGGGCGGCCATGCGGTCGCGCAGTTCGGGATTTTCATAGAGCCAGCGGATTTGCGCCGCTAAACCGCCGACATCGTTAGGATCTTGGAGCACCAGGCCATCCACACCGTCTGTCATGATCTCGGCGGTGCCATTGGTGGCCGTCGTGATGACGGGCAAGCCGCATCCCATCGCTTCCGTCGGAGGCTGGGCGAACGTATCCTCAATCGAGGGTCCGACGTAAATGTCAGCAGCCGCGTAATACCACTGCACATCCGGGCGGGAAGGCTGAAACATGACTTTTCCTTCTAGTCCCAAATCATGAATCCGTTTCCGATAGGGTGTAGCGTCATCCTTGCCCGCGACCACCAGAACCAGGGGCAAATCTTTCAGCTGCGCGAGGGCTTCGATAAGCGCTACAAGCCCTTTCTTTTTCCAATCGTTTCCGACCAGCACGAGAACGCACGCATTGTCGTCGAATCCGAGTTGCTTGCGGACTTCGGGCCGGTTGCGAAGCCTCAATTCCCGGTTAAAAATTTTGTGGTCAAGGCCGATGTAGACGACGGGCAACGGACCGTCGATTCCATAATGGCGTTTCAAATCCGCAGCCGTCTTTTTCGCAATCAAAATCAAACCGGTCTTCGGATTGGTGTACATGCGGCGCTCGAGAAAAATGACCAAACGATAGTAAAGACGCCGATGGATCAGCCGAGGCCAGAAGCGGACCGGGTTTCCGAGCAGTCTTAGTTCCGGCTCCGCCATGCGGACGAATTCGGCAAACACGATGTGCACGGAGATAAGATCGGCATCCCAGCAGTTCGTCCCCGCCGTGTACACAAGTTCGCAGGGGCGCCCGCGAAAATGGGCGTCCCACCAGCGCCAGAGGTGATTTGCAGCAAGCCACCAAATAAAATTGATCAGGTGAGGGCCGGGAATTTGCGGAATTCGATGCCATCGCATCCGAGTGAGGTCCACATCCTCGACGCGCTGGCTGTAAATATGAATTTCATAATCTTCCTGAAGACGAGCGATCCATTCCGCGATTCGCCGCTCGGTTCCGTGGCGCTTGTCAATGAAGGGTGAAACGACCGCAATTCTTACCGGCTGCATCGTAGTGGACTCACCTGGATCGGTTCACATCGGCGCTTAAGAACACGCAGGTCTCAAATGCGCGACGAAATCTCCGCGCAGTTACTTTATCTTTTCTCAATGAACACTTCTATTGTTACGTCAAGGGAGTTGTCCGTAAGAGCAGCAGACGCTCAAGGCGTGCTAGGATAACGTTACAAAGGTGGAGGGAAATCCGCACGTGGCCCCACAGCAAGATCGTAAAATAATTGGCCCGGTATTGTTTCTTCTTTGGCTGCTCCTCGTGAACGTTCTTTACTACACGCAATTCAGGGACTTGGCTGTCTCGCGTCTTCCATGGCTGGCTCACATATGGCATTAGCTGGGTCGGCGGGATGTCTTGTCATCGTTCTTGCTATTTTTCTGATCGCGATTGCGTTTGGAAGCCGCGTGCTGGAAATTGCCCGACTGGCGGAGGATCGACCTACAGCGTTGAAGGCCTCTGAGACAAATGCCTCACAGTTGACGGCGCTTGACAAACTGTTGTTTTCATCCGGCACCGGATTCGCGGTCCTGCAATTACTCCTCGGAATTCTCTCTCTCGCCTACGGGCTTACGCTTCGGTCGGTGGTTGCATTGCTCGTTCTCATGACGCTGGCTGGCGGACGAGGATGGAAATCGGTATTTCGACTCGGCGCGGGATCCTGGGCGGAGGTCTCCGGAGTGTTTGAATCGCGCACCGCAAAAGTGCTGGGGATCGGCATGTTCTTCTTCGCGGGACTGGAAGCGCTTATCTCCACCGCGCCACTGACCGGTTCCGATGCCATGCACTATCACTTCACCGCGCCGTTGCTTCAGATCGGGAGGCCGGAACAGCCAATCTTCTGGCTGACGCACGCATTTCTTACTGGTCTGGCGCACGAATCGATTGGCATGGGACTGGTGCTGGGGGGCGACAAGCTCGCTCTCCTGTTCATTTTCTTTGGCGGGTTCCTGACTGCGGTCGCGCTGCTGCAAATGGCGCGTAAGCTCATGCCGGCTGAGTGGGCTGTTGCCACTGTTCTCACATTTCTCATGGCGCCGATGGTGTTCTGGCAGATCAGTACCGCGGGCTCTCCCGACATCTGGATGGGCTTCTACGTTCTTTTGGCCGTGCTCGCAACGGAACAGGGGTCCGATCGTTCGAGGCTCCCCTGGCTCGTTCTAGCGAGCGTGTATGCGGGAGCAGGGGCAGGCATTAAGTACACCGGCTGGATCGTTCCGGCTGTGATTGTGCTGATTGTGCTTTGGACAACGAAGTCATTGTTGTGGACCGCGTTGTGTTCCGGTACGGCGCTCGCGATGGGCGCACTTCCATTGCTGCGAAATTTTGTTTGGACCGGCGATCCATTTTTTCCGTTTTTAAATCGTTGGATCGGAAGAGTGGCCGCAAATCCATATGGCTTGAGATTACTTCAGGCAGATGTCCATCCACATGCGTTTTCGAGGCAGCCGCTTCATATTTTGAATTTCTTTATGACGATGGCCCTGAAAGGCGCGGACTACGGCTTAGGAAATTATTTTGGGCCGATCATCCTGGCGTTTCTGCCGCTGCTGTTTTTTTGCAACTGGAGAACGCGGCTGACCTGGGTGGCTGGAGTGTTATGGCTTTCGATGCTACTCGCGAATGCGCTGACGACGCAGATGGCCCGGTTTTTGCTACCCACCTTTCCTCTTGCGCTCGCACTGGTTTTTTCAGGGGCGGCCGCCTCGTCCCGGAAAACTTTCCCGGCCGTTCGGTGGGGATGTGCGGCCACACTCGTTCTATTCGGTCTGTTTTGTATAGCGTCCGACGTTCTTTACGCGAAGGATTTCTTGCGCGTCTCGGTGGGTTTGGAAAGTAAGGAAGCATTTCTGGACCGCATGGCTTCCGATTATCAGGCTGCGACCTTTTTAAATTCCGCCCTGCCTCAGCAGAGTGGCAATGTTCTCGTTTTTTTGCGGCATTTATATTACTTGAGGGTTCCGTACGTGTATGGGGATCCCGACTCATCGTGGATGACGAATCCGGACGTCTTGACGAGCCCGCAGGCGCTTCTCACGTTTCTCAAAGAGCACGATATCCGCTGGGTCGTGAAAGCACCCGGTTATCCCGAAGCGCTCGCCGCCGTCTTCGAGGAAAGCGAAAAGGAAGGGATCCTCGTTCCCGAAACGCATGCGGATATTTTGGTGTTTGCAGGCAACTCGCGATTGCTCAACAATCGGCAAGAATCAGAGCTCATCCTTTTGCGTGTAACGCGTTAGCTGCGTTTATTTTCTCTAGGAGTGCAATAAAGTGTAGTTTGCGCCCAAACAATGCGCTGAACGGGAATGGATAAAGTCTGGTCTTGTTCTGGCGGTCGACGACTTTCAGGCCAGCCGTGGAGAAAAAGCGGTCCCATTGGGAGGTGGATTGATAGTTATAAGGAAGGACGACGCCGTGCGGGCGATTGCCCACCCAATCCATGAATTGCAGAGTTTTGAAATCCAGCCAATTTTCGGCCAGATGGTCCTTAATCAAGATGTAACGGCGGCTAACCCGGCACGCCTCGGAGAGTAGCATTTCAATACCATGCGTGTGGTGCAAAACATCCACGAACATGCACACCTCGAATGAGTCCGATTCGTGCGGAATTGTCATTCCGTCGAAAGGTTTGCAAGAAATCCGGCAAGAAGGCCTGGGAGCGAATTCGATCCCTTCGATCGTTATCGTCGGATTGTCGCGCTGAATCAGGCTGGCAATCGTCCCATCGCCACATCCGATGTCGAGCACGGAGGACCCGGGCGGGATCTTAACGGCCAGAGACTCCGCGAGGACACGAACACGCCTGTTGAAGACCGCACTCCCGTGCGCCAGTTTCAAAAGCGATAGAGCCGGCGAATTGTGCGTTTTAGTTTCCAGTGACTATCCCTTGTGGGCCACGAGCCAATTGTTCAAACCGAACTCGAACGTGCCGTTCTCGATTTGCGCGAATCCAATGTTTTTCAACATCTCTTTCAGCTTTACGACCGGTATTCGCGGTTGATGCTGATCGAATCCCAGTTCATCGTTTACGAGCTTGACCCGAGTCAGAACCTCAAGAATAGGATCCACAAGGGAACTCGGCCACGTCATGATAAGCGACCCGCCAGGCCGCAGCAGGCGGTGCGCTTCGGTCAGGACTTTTTTGGGCTCAGACAGGTGTTCCAGGACGGCAAGCATCGTGACGTGATCGAACTGGCCGCTGTCCAACGGCAATACACCCGTGATGTCCGCGGGAATCACTGAAATTTTTTCCTGCGTCGATTTCCCCGCGTGCTCATCGAGCCCAACACCCGACGCGAGCCGTGATTCGACATGGTGCAGGAAAGGAGCCCCTGCGCCACATCCCAAATCGCAGACGCGCGACTGGGATCGAATGTGTGGCGCCGCAGCACGAAAGCGGCACGATGCCACGAAACGGTCGAATGCTGTGTATCCCATCTGTTTTTAAAACTCCGATTCCATCGAGGATCGAGACATCGAAGTGCGGCGCACCAATACGTTGCGAGCACCCATCATCGGCGCGACATCCCCAGAACGCTCAGAAAAAAACTCGACATGACGATCTGGAACCCAAGCGTGAAGCACACCATTCCGGGGATCACAATCCGCAGGGTTTGCGCGGGGTCGAGCGGACCGAAATGGTGGCTCCGCCAGTAGGCGAGACCCACTATCCAAGCGCCAACACCCACGACCGCCAGCAAACCGCCCACCAGCAGCCCGGACTCCAGCGTGACGTAGCGAAACACGCGGGATAAGCGCCGGTCCTCCGGAAGCAAACCTTCGGAAATCGCAAACACTTTCGTAAACATCGCGAACGCCACGGACTGAAAACCGATTAAAATCGCCATCGCCGCAAACAGCAGAGTATTGACGTCGAACGCGACGCCGCCAATAAACACGGGCCCTCGCAAAAGCAGCGCGCTCAACGCGGTTCCGAGCACAAACAAAACAATGCCCGGATACAAGAATAACCAGCGCGGGCTGTACAGCAGCATGAAGCGCAGATGCCGCCAGCCGTCGCGCCAGGTATTCAGGTGCGGTGCACGATCGCGTCCATCGGGCGCAAGCGTCGTGGGAACTTCGGTGATGCGCAATCCGAACGCGCAGGCTTTCACGATCATTTCGCCGGCGAATTCCATCCCCAGCGTACGCAATCCAAGCCCCTCGATCGCTTCCTTGCGAAACCCGCGCAGGCCGCAGTTCAGATCGCCGAACGGGCTGCGGAAGAATAGCCGGGCGAGCGCCGTCAAAACGGGAGTGCCAAGATACCGGTGCAGCGGCGGCATCGCACCCGGCAGGATGCCACCCTGAAAACGGTTGCCAATGACCAGGTCGTATCCCTCGCGCAATTTATTGACGAATCGATCCAGATGAGAGAAGTCGTAGCTGTCGTCGGCGTCACCCATTAACACGTATCGGCCGCGCGCTGCGGCGATCCCCGCGCGCAATGCGCTGCCGTAACCGCGCGTCTCAACGGCGATGACGCGCGCGCCGGCGTCCAGAGCGAGCTGCCGCGATCCGTCCGTACTGCCATTATCGGCAACGATCACCTCGCCCCGAATCGCGTGCTGCTGCATCGCGCCCAGAGCCTTGCGCACACACCCAGCGACTGTCGCACCCTCATTCAGACACGGCATCACCACGGACAATTCGATCTCTGCGCTCGCCGTCGTTTCCGAGGGAGCGAGTTGAGGGTCGCATTCTGGCGTTATGCTGTTCAGCCTATATCTCCAGTCAGGCAGAAACTTTAGCGCATCTCGATCGGGGTGAACAAGGAGGCAGCGCGTAATAGTAAATCTGGGCGTCGGTTTTGGATTTTCACTGAATACGCGCCTGCCATCATCGAGGTGAACTCTCAGGGTAAGGAGCGATGCGCGGCGGAACTGCGTCAGGCTCCACTATCCAGACCTGGCGCCCTCGAAAATAATCGAGCAGAGGCCGAATGTCCACGCCGGGAATTTCCCGTGCCCAAACGACCTTCGCGCGATCGATATCGGCGTCGTTGTAAACCCATTCGGGTCCGTTGCCACCCTTACGCAAAGAGACGTCATAGCGCACAATCACCAGGTGTTCGCCGGGAATCTGTTTCAGTCTGCGCTCGAACACCGCACGATACTCGATTGGCGTTGGCGGCGGATGCCCGAACGGTTCCACGTGCACGTGATAGGGTCCCAGAAAGATAACTGCCAATACAATCACGCGTGAAAGACCGATTCCGACGGGCCTTCCCCCGTAGTGGAATTGCCGCAGGTGACGAATCGCTTGCGTCGGGAGAGCAAACAGCGTTGCGGTGAGGGGCCCGATATATTGAGTCTGGTACCACGGGACCAGAAGCATTCCAGAAAGAGAGATCGCGCTCTGTACAATCAGAAAACGAATCCTGCGGTCCCGCAATAGCCAAGGCAGCATGATGAACGGCACAAGAAGTTCCGGCCACATGAAAAAATAGACTACTCGGATCAGGTCTAAGAACAGGAGCCGTACAGCGTGGCGTATGCTATCGACCCTGCCCTCAAGCCACAGATCGCGTGCCCACACGTTATAGAAGGCATCCAATTGGGGATTGGAGTAGTGCATCGGAGGCCTGACCGGCTCCCAAAACAGTGTCGGCGTTGAAAGATATGTCCGCTCATTCACCACGTACGGAAATAGAGTGGGTTTCCCAGTACCACGCCAGTTGTAATAGCCAATGAAAATTCCGCAGAGAATTCCGACCACGCAAAAGGGGAGGATTACTCGCGGGAACATGACGCGCCAAGAAGGGCTTTTTTTACTGAAAAACCAGGCAAGGAGAACCACGATAACCGGCAAGCAGAGAACGATACCTTCAAGGGGACGACTGTTCGCGAGAATTCCCGCGCCGAGCACCAGGAGCGCGGCATCGCGCATCCGCGAATAACGCATGATTCGCGGCATCGCGCCGACAACCAGGGCGCCTCCGATTGCCGCGACTGCTCCACCCCAATAGGTATTCATCCAGACTGTGAATATTCCCAGACGGAACATCACAAGGACGCCACCGAGCAGCGCCCAGCGGGACGGAAACCAGCCTTGCAGCATCCACAGTATCGCCGCGCACATGATCCCGACACTCAGCAACACGCCAAACCAAGGATTTCCTAGCAATTGCCCGGCCGCCAGAAAAGCTCCCTGCGCCGGAGGGTACTTTGACATGTAAGTCGGCTGCTGGTTGACATGTATCGTATCGAAAAACACCCACAAAGGATGGGTAGGATTTGTGAGGCGGCCGTGCGCGAAAGTGTCCCCGGCAAGCAGATAGCTGAACTCGTCGTGGTCCCTGGGCACCGGGATTGGGAGAACCCACAATAGGCTGAGCCGGATCGCAATCGTTGCCGTCGCGAGCAAAACCATGGCCAGCCCCTTGCGCCTTGCAATGGCTGCTCCGGTTCGTTCGATCGCATCGAAGAAGCTTCCCCAGAATTGCGGCCTGTACCACGCGAAAGCCAAACAAAGCAGAAATATCGCTACCGAAACGATGTCCTTGAGGGAGGTCGTGAACAAAAGGAAGATGCGGTGGAGCACAATCATCATGCGTTCGGCTGCGCGCTCGATATTGCAGCACGCCCTCCACGTGCAAGATAAGTGCGATTGCGAACCAATGCTATAACTACGCAACAAGACTCGAGGAACCGGTCGCATTTTCTCATCGCGCCTGCTTTGCGATCCGATGCGACCTGTTTCGTTACAGAATTAAGAAGCGGGCCGGATGGAAATATTGACGGATGCGTATTAGAAGAGATCTCCATATGCGATGAAAGCGGTGTTGCTTACATTCGCGGCGCAGAAAACTGCCAACGGGTGAGTGGGCGAACGTGCTTGGGGGCCGCAATCGGCACCGGCATCTGCGCGATTTGCGGCAACCGGAACAACACGCCAGTCAGCAGCCATAAGTAAGCGTTGTTAACGAAGTTGTCATACGCCTGCATGCCAAAATACATAAGCAGGACAAGCATTACGACGGCATACCACCAGATCGCAAACGCGAGCGGAAAGTAGGGTGTTTGCCGAACTTGCCTGACAACTGACCAGCCACTCCAAAGCAACGCCGAAACCCAAACGAACCAGAGTGCGACACCGGCGATGCCAAGCTCAACGACCAGTCCCCCATATCCGCTTTCAACGTTGAACTGGGGCACCGCTTCTCCTAAGACCTGCGATACGTATTGCATGCCGAGCGTATTCATCCCCGTGCCGTGTCCGTAGGGCCACCGCCCGTCCTGGAAAGCCTCCGTCAGGTTCAACATCGGATAATCCCAACCTCGGCCAACCAATTCCGATGTCTCTCCGCCATAGTTCAAGGTCTCCGAAAAGAAAGCCCAGTTCCCGCCGATGATCGTGGGGAATACCTCCACCATAAGGATCAATCCAATCCCCCCGATCAGGAAGGATCTGCGGAGAACCTTGACCATTCGATGTCCTTGTCCCCATCGCCAGGGAGCGCCCCAAAGGAAGGCAGCCGTCATGATCGCTGCGCTGGCGACAACAAAAACGAAAGGAGTACGAGTTCCAGTAATCATAACCGCAACAGTGACAACTCCAATGCCCAGGAATCCCCACTTCGTTCCCTTTCGGCCGCTCAACAGCATGTAACCCAACGACCCGAACACCAGAATCCAGAGCAGGATCAGGTAATACGAAAAGCGGCCGGCACTCACGAAAACGGAACTCGTGGCAAAAACTTCCGTATGCGTGAGCGGCGAAAAACGCGTCAGATGGGATAATTCGTACAGCTCAGGCGCCGTATCCTCCGGGGTAAGGAAGCTGACTCCAAGCACCGATTGAATAATGCCAAGGCCCGCAATCAGGATCCCTGCAACGACATTGACTGTCAGGAGCTGCTCGAGGTCTTTTGGCCGGGTCACCATGGCATAGCCCAGGTACATCAAAGGCACGTAGTAAAAGTAAACCTTCATGCCCAGCAAACCGTATAAAAAGCTGGGTGAAACTGGATTGAAAACTTGGATAAAGGCAAACAGAAAAAAAACCGCAAGGGGAACCAAAAAAGGGATTTTGAGAATGTCTACCTGCCGGCGGCGCTTTGCAAAATAAAATGACACGTAGGCGACGCCAACCAGAAGATCCTTGCCGAAATACACTGTCATGCTGTTGCCGAGATATTTCCGCGCCAAATCTTCGAATAAGAGCCAAACGAGGAAAACCAGGACTCCGCTTCGCCAGTCATTCAAGATGTGAACAACCATTGCAACCACGACGAGGGACAACCCAAAAAAGATTAACGATCGATCGGATCCCGCCACGATCCAAGCCGCCAGTTCCCACACTATGCCCAGAATCATAAGACCCATGACTAAGGCCTTAATCTGACGATTTCCGCTAACGGACCCGACTGTTGTTAGCTGCATTCTTGGACCTTGATGATTTTCATCCCCTTGGAATTATGCTTGTCCATTTCGTGCCTAGCAACGACGAAACCATGCCGGAATGCGTAATCGTGCACAGAGCTGCTTGTGTTCCATCTCGGTACTCCACGGACTCTCGGCGGGTTTTCCTGATTCACATCCCGACGCAGATTAATCATGGAACGATGTGTCCAACTGCCTCAGCGACGTTGCAGCCGAGCCAATCCGATAGGAAGCGATAACATGCGAATGCTCCCGGTAGGGCTCGATATCCGACATGGGAACACCACATCTCGATCCGAGAAATGAATTCCAATCGGATTCGGAATGGTCGAGCAGGCCGAGAAAGTATACGTGTCCTCCGCGGCGTTTGGTTTCCAGGACATCTTCGCGGAGGCTTTCCGTCGCGCCTTTGCCGTAATAGACAGCTTGAGTCACAAAATCGACGCTTCGATCTTTTCGAGCCCAGACCTCGCCGTACAGGACCGACACCTTTCCCCAATCAGCGACAACGAGATCGTCGCGGCCCACTTTCTCGGAAATATCCTGAGCATCCTGAAAGTACGCGCTCACATCGGCGCGGCGACCGGAAAGGACCGGCCAAAAATTAAAAAGTGTGCCGGCAAGAAGAATCAAAGGAGCAACACGAGAGATAAGAGAGGACTCCCGCTGTTGGCCTGCGGGCCCCTTAAGCGCGATGGCAATCAAGAACGCGAGCATCGCGAGCGGCTGGAGCCAAAGCTTTTCGTAGTGCGGGTCCCAAATCAGCGGGGGAATAAGCGTGAACAGCAGCCCCGTCAATCCGGCTAACAGGCCAGTCCGCAGGGACTCGGACATTCCATTGCGATGCCTCCAGAGGTGCAGACCGCAAGAGAAAATGAACGCGCAGAAAAACGCAAGGACCGATACGAACATGACGAGAGAGATTTTCGAGCCGGTCAGCACGTGGCGAAACCCATCGAAGTTATTGAGTACGGGATAAATATTTCTGACCATGCCGACAATCAAATTCAGCGCCCTTCCGGGTCCCAATCCCAGGTAGGATCGTGCATCCTGCATGCGGAAAAGTTGTTTGACCATTTCCGCGGGACGGGTATTACCCGTCATCCAAGCCGCCAAGCCGTGTACACCGAGCCATGCGACCGAACATCCCAGGATAAACGTCGCTTCCGCAACCAGCGCTCGACGAGAGAATTGCGATTCCCGATCCTCAAGTGAATATGTATGCCAGATCAAGACGAGCCCCGCCGGAGCGAGAAAGATCATCGATTCGTACGTTGCCATCGAGAGTGAAAACAGGAGGCCTGAAGTGAAAATCAGCAACACGGATCTTATTTGCAGCGCCAAAACCAAAATTAGAACGGCTGCAAAACTCCAAAAAAGGCCGACAACCGCTTCGTTGGCATTTGTCGCCTGCACAAAGCATGCCTTGGACAATCCCAGGGCGACAACAGCTCCAAGCGAGAGTTTCCAGGAAGAAACGGCCATGTAGATCAAAACGAAAATGATCGCGAGAGTCGCCGCCGCCGCGAAACAATTCATCAATTCAACGGTTGTGTAAAATTCAAACGGCCCGTTCGGCTTCATGCCCAGCGCCGACGCGAGCCGCGTCCAGATGAGAACATTCACGGGATAGAGCATGTGATTGTTCTCGTGAAAAAAAATCGTCTGCCGGCGAAAGACCTCGAGGCACCGGTGGGCTCCGTCGGTGGCAAATATGTCCTTCGACCGGAGCGACGCGTACAGAATTGTGAAACCGCCGAATACGCCCGCCGCTACGGATGCTACCCTTGCATTCAGACTCATACGAAAAGAAGAACTCAACCTGTTCTCGGCAATGAACTTGATTTTTTTGCCGCTAGATTTACAGCTCGCGCGACGCCATCGGCAAACTCCCGGGGCGACCAGGATTCCATGCGCTGCCGCGCGGAGGCTCCCATCCGGGATCGCTTGTCAGGGTCGTGCAAGAGATCCTTGAGAATCGCGGAAAGCGCATCCACGTCTCCAATAGGGAAGATGTAGCCGGTCTCTCCCGGACGCAAAAGATCGAATTTCGCACCCACGCAATCGCTGATCACGACCGGAAGGCCACAAATCATCGCCTCGTTCACCACCAATCCGAAGGCGTCATAATGCGACGGAAGCACGAGCATATCCGACGCGCAATATACGGACGGAAGTTGCGATTGGTTCATGAACCCGAGGAACCGTACGCGGTCCGCGATCCCCAACTCCGCGGAACGCTGTTCGAGGCTGCTTCGCAGAGCGCCGTCACCGGCAAAGACGAGATAAGCTTCTGGAGCACGCGCGCGCGCGAACGCCTCGAGCAGGTCGAGGGGCGCTTTCCATGGTTGCAATTTTGCGCAAAAAAGTACGACGGGAGCGTCCACTTGAATCTTCCAGGACGCGCGCACAGCGTTACGGTCCACCTTCGCGGCTTGCTCGGTCCACCATTTGTTATCGACCACGTAGGGAGTGAGGACAATGCGGTCGCTCGGAAAACCGAGCGTTTTCATATACTCCACTCCGCCGGACGACAACGCGAGGACGACCTTGGCCAGGGAAAAAATGCGGGGCACCACGATTCGTTTGATGCGAAGCTTCCAGCTCGATCGCAAGGCCAGACTCCGCAGACCGTAGGAATCCGTTATGAACATGACGGGAATCCCGTACCACTTTGCCGCGGCGATGCCGATCCACGCGCTTGCATAAAAATAGCCGCTCACCCAAACAGCGTCAAAATGACCATCGCGGATCAACTTCCACAGCCCTGGATTTACGAGGCCAAAAAACCGTCCCAGGCCCGGCCTGCGAGCGCGATTGGGAACGTGGACCCAGGAATAGCCTTCGCTGACGGAAGTGTCCCAGGAAACTTTAACGCCAAATTCAGGATCGATCCCCGATTCAGCGCCTTGCATGCTGCAGTAGGCAACCAGGAGATCGATTCGACCGTCCACAGCGATCTGTCGAAAAACGGGCGAGGCATATTGGACAAAATGAGAACCGATCATCAAGAGGCGGGGCCGATGGGCTCCCTCGATGGGAGCCGCATACTCCCGGTTGCCGTGTTCCACGGCATAGGCTTTCGGACTCATCGAGATACGCTCCCCAAATTACGCTTCTGGCTTTTTTCCCCTAGCGTTGATGCCATTAAATCCATTCCCCACGTAAACATCGACTAGGCCTGCTTCGGAGAACCACTGGCTGATCGTTTCTTTCGTTTGCGGGTTGTCGCACACGGGGGAGTACCAGCCCATGGCGCTGTTGATCTTCACTTTAATCATGTCGTCGTCGGTGGTGTAATTTAGATTCGCCGCGTGCGATACGGGTCCAATCGGGATGAGATTGCCGATGGGTTTGCCAACAATAGGCACGCAGCATAGGGCCTTTTTGATATAAAACGCGGGCGGCACGGCCATTTTCAGAAACTTGTGAACGCCTTCGGGTCCCATCCAGGTCAGTAACGGCCGCACCCAGTATTTCAAGGGCGGAATCAGTCCCTTGTGCTTCTCATAACAGTCGATCACGATTTCACCGCCGGGCTTCAGGAACGGAATCAAGCTCATGAAGGCGGTGCGCACGTCGGGACAATACTGCAAGACTCCCATGCAAAAGATTCGATCGAACGATTCTTTCTTCAAGGGGATTTCATAGATACTGGCTTGAAAGATGTGGACGCGATCGGAATCGCCATTATTCCGGTAATTCGCTTCCACGGAACTGCTCAAATCGAACGAAAATACCTCGGCCCCAGTTTCGAGCGCAACCTCTGTGAACCGGCCCATACCGCAGCCCGCTTCGAGAATCACTTGCCCTTCCATTTTCGACGGCCACTGGGTTGTGGCATAGAAGCGCTCATGGCTCAGATTGTTCCCGGCATAGCTGTCGAGTTGCGTCTTGTCGAAAAGGTTCCACTGGTATCCCCAGCTATGAGCGTAATCCTCGCTCGGAACAAACCGAGGCATGGAACGCACGATGGGAAATACGCGCCCGCAAGAGGAGCAAGTCAGTTGTCCCTCGGCGACGTTTCCGTTGCTCTGTACTGACGAGTCTTCTTCGGCCTGGAGCGGTGCGCCGCACCCAATGCACCGAAACCACTCTATTGTTTTCAAATGGATTTCTTTCAGTAGCTCCATGGCTCATATTCGGACAATGGCATCAGCCTCTAAATGTTTGCTGACAGCCTCAACCGAACCTCCTATATGTAACTCGGAAGCAAACCGGGCCGTAATCGCGGACCACGAAAAATATTTTTCGTGAGCGCGGCGGCTGCGTTCCCGCAAAGCGCTTCCTAATCGTTCATCGGTCAAAACGTTCTGAAGCATTACCGCCAGCGCGTGCCGGTCCCCCATCGGAGCGGCAAGGATTCCCGCATCGGTGACAGGCCACACCGTTTCCGGGCCCGAATAACAAACGACCGGCAAACCGCACGCGATTCCCGCCATGGCGCTTCCGCGTCGGCTTGAAATCTGTCCTCGGACAAACAACAGGACATCGGATTTCGCGAGCGCCTGGCTGACTTGCTCCGGGGAAACTAGCCCTAGCGTTTCAATCTCGACGTTCACGCCAGACAATTCAGACCGCAGAGCCGATTCAGCGTCTTTCGATCCCCGGCCAAACACGAGCAGGCGGAGAGGGCTTTCTGTCTGAATTGCTTGCTTCACCGCAAAGGCAATGTCGGCGACTTCAGGCAATATGTGGGACCCTTCCGTTACGCCGTAAACCGCGATGGTTTTCTTGACGCTTTTCCGAAAGGTGGACTCCGCCAAATCGCTTGCTGATAATTCCGGGCAGTTTGCGCCAACCGGAATGAACGCCGCTTTGGCCCGATCGTTAGGAAGCCAAGAGAGTTTCTCCAACGGACCGGTGAATATGACCAGGTCCGATCGCGCGTAAAGTTGGCGAAGGACATGAAGCTGGCAATATCTGCGTGCGCTGCCTGGGACACCCTGGCCCTCCCACGGGGAAAAATCATGAAGGACGACGCCGCAGCGAACGCCGGCTTGCCGAAGCACTTCAATAACGCGCGGTGCGCGCAAGGGAAATCCACGGTGGGACCAGGCCAGGGTCGTATATTGGAGTAACACCCAGCGATCGCGCCACGCGGCGGCGGCCTTACGCAAGTCCGCCACAGCGCGCTGCCATCCTTTTTCAGCCCAGGGAACTTGCACGGATTCAAAAGAAAGTCCACGCGCGGGGCCGTATTCGCGGAGTTGCTCGCAATAATCCGCAACGCCATCGGTGGGATGGTCCCGGCGACCCAAAAGCAGAATGACTTGTTCTCCGCTCACTTCTCCACCAAATAGGAGCCGATCACCAGCGCATCCATACCGGAACTGAAGAATGTGCGAATGGCGTCCGTCGGCGTGTTCACGATGGCTTCACCGCGCAGGTTGAACGACGTGTTCATGAGGACAGGCACGCCCGTGCGTTTGCCAAACTCGTAAATCAAATTCCAATACAACGGATTGATGTCTTTCTCGACGGTTTGCGGCCGCGCGCTTCCATCCACGTGAGTCACTGACGGAATGACGCTTCGTTTTTCGGGACGAACCGGATTCGTCAGGATCATGAACGGCGAATCGCAAGCGTGTTCCAGGTATTCGCTGGCAACTTCCTTCAACATCGAAGGCGCGAACGGGCGCCACCACTCGCGGAATTTGACCGCGTTATTCACCTTCGCGTTCATTTCCGGATCGCGCGGATCGGCCAGGATCGAGCGGTGGCCCAGGGCTCGCGGCCCAAACTCCATCCGCCCCTGGAACCAGCCGATGATCTTGCCGTTCGCCAGCAATTCGGCGGTGGTTCCGGCGACGTTATCGAGAATGGATGCGCGAAGTTTGTAGGTCCGAAGCGCCTTTTCGATTTCGGCGTCGCAAAATTCCGGACCAAGATACGCATGTCGCATCGGCTTCATGGGCAACCGGCCACCATTATCGAGATACGGCGCAAATACCGCTCCTAGCGCGACGCCGTCATCCGAAGCGGCGGGCTGAACAAAGATGTTGTCGACCATGCCGGATGCCTGAATTTTTCCGTTCGCTTTCGAATTGAGCGCCACGCCGCCGGCAAGGCATACGTTGCGGCAGTTCGTCTTCTGCGTTGCTAGCTTCACGAGCGCGAGCATGGCGACTTCACACGCGTCTTGCACGGCATAGGCCACATTTTTAAAACTATCGTCGATTTCGCTCTCGGGCGTTCGCTCGGGACCGAGACGCTTCGCGATGGCCGACGTGCCGTTATTACGTTCGAACAAAAGAGGCGCATTGACGCGATAGGACTCATGGTTGAGCGAAATAAATTCACTCAGATCGAGCCCCGGATTCCCATACGGCGCGAGGCCCATCACTTTCCATTCATCGCTATTGGGAACAAATCCGAGATACTGCGTGAACTGGGCATAAAACAGTCCGAGCGAATTTGGCCACGGGATAGTGAGCACGTGGTCGAGATGCCCGTCATGCCCGTACCAGATCGAACTCGCTTCCCAAGCGCCGCGCCCATCCATTACAACCACGGCAGCTTTGTCCAGGCCCGAATAGGAATAAGCGCTGATGGCATGGGCGAGATGATGATCCACGAAGCGCATCTGGGCACGGGTTGGCCCGAAATGATAGGTGAACCTGTTGAATCCTCCATGCTGGTGCGCCATGCTGGCAAACGTTCGCGTCACGTTCACTACATTGGCATAATTCACCGGAAATTTGCCGGTACCGAAACACTTCAGATCATTCAGAAACATGCGATAGGGCGCCGGCCAGCCCGCGCAGATCGCATCCAGTTGATCGGGGCGCACTTTGGCGAACTCAAGACAAGCACGAATCGCGTTATGTGGAAATCCTGAGTCATGCTTGATGCGGCTGATGCGTTCCTCGGCGACCGCAAATAACAATTCGCCATCGCGGGCAATGCAGGCCGACGAGTCATGCATTTGCGAGTAATTGAATCCCAAAGTGATCAACGGTTCTGTACCCTCGACTTCGAGCCTCGGCACCAGGTCATCGGCGTTTCCGGCTCGTTCATTTCTTCCACGATGCCTCCGGCATTTTTAATGGTGTCTCCCACCGCCATCACGCTCAGCGAAGGTCCCCTCCAGCTCTTCCCCGCGATTTCTGGAGGCAATCCCAGTAGAGACGCTACACCACGGCTTGCTCCTCGAAATCCTAAAGCCCACGGAAAATCAACGATGCCCCATGCCATGCGGCCCTTCCAGTTCATCGTAACTTTCGGGACCGAGTTGAATTGAAAAAGAAACATGCCGCCTGGCTTCAGAACGCGAAGCATCTCTCGGATGTAGCGAAGAGCGAACTCAGGGGCGGGCATGTGCTGAAGAACGATATAGCTGAAGACGAAATCCACGGTCCGATCGCCCACGCCGGAAAGGTCCGTGCCATTTCCCAGCGTCCAGGCGATATTGCCGGCCTGTGGGTTCAGCGCCTGTGCGTGGCGCAGCATTTCGGCGGAGATATCGAACGCAACCACTTGCGCGAACTTTTGCGCGAAACTTCGTGTCATGCGGCCCGCGCCACAACCCAATTCCAGCATGAACTTACCTTCGGGTTCGAAGTGACATCGGTCAAAAACCGGCTGCACGAATCTTCCATAGTCCTCTTCGCCGGATTGGAAGAACGATTCCGGATCCCAGTTTTCTCGCCAGGACGCGATGTAATGAAAGGCGTCCTTGCGCGCCCGCTCATCCCAGTCCTGCCTCATCAAATTTGTCGCATCCATAGTTTACGATTCCTCTCGTACGGGCGCGCTACCCGTGAGCCGCCGATTCCACGAACCTAATAATCTGGTTTTCATCCCGGCCTTCGCTCCACGATATGAACGGCCGGGGCCGGTTCTCCCGTCCAGCTCCTGAGTCGCGAAAGTCCCTTCATCGCATACCATCGGCGAATCCGATAAAAAACACGGGGCGGCATCAGCAGCGTTTGCATGAGAACAAAGGC
>JBEKCU010000023.1:0-26368 GCA_050014735.1 Candidatus Acidiferrales bacterium
CGGTCAATCCAAACCGTGTCGCGAGATTGTTGATCACATCCCGGGCGAGATGATCTTTCCCATCGCCAGCCATCTTTAGGAGGGGCAGCATCAATGTTTGAAAGTCGGGAATAGGCATAGGCACCGCTGCTTTCTACTCACGATACGCAGAAGTTACAAACAGAAAATGAAACCTTTTAATTGAGAATAGAGCCGAAATCTTGGAGGCGCGGGTGGGATTTGAACCCACGGATGGAGGTTTTGCAGACCTCTCCCTTAGGCCTCTTGGGTACCGCGCCGGAGTTAAGAAGTATAGCGAAACTAACGTCCAGTTGTCAGTCAGCGATGCCAATCGAAAGCGGGCCACTCTCCCGCGAGAGGAACGGTGCCTGCAATTGCTTCGTTTTATTCGGTTCTTAATCCTTCCTGGTATTGTTCGTCGCTGACTTTTTCCAACCAGTCGACGGCCTTTCCGTCGAGCTGTTCCTGAACGGCGATGTGCGTCATGGCCGTGGTTGCGGTGGCGCCGTGCCAATGCTTCTCTCCCGGCGGGAACCAGATCACGTCGCCCGGCCTAATTTGCTCGACCGGTCCTCCCCATCGCTGTGCCAGGCCGCTGCCGGTTGTCACGATGAGGGTCTGGCCGAGCGGGTGTGTGTGCCATGAGGTTCGAGCGCCGGGCTCGAACGTGACACAGGCGCCGACTGCCCGCGCCGGAGGGCTTGGCTGGAACAAAGGGTCAATGCGCACGGTGCCGGTAAAGTACTCGATCGGACCTTTGCCAGATGGCTGTGAGCCGCTTCTTTTGATGTCCATTTTCTGAATTCCTTTACTCGATGATTACAGTCGTCAGAGTCCTGGGGTCCGCGGTTGTCAGTCGGCGGCTACCGAAATTAAGCATGGCTGACGAGCTGCCGTGCCGCCTTAACGCGAAGGCGTCATCACCAACTGAGCTTCGCGAATGAACCGGGCGGATTCCTCGGGGGGCGTGGGACAAATATAAAACCCTGTGCCCCACTCGAAGCCGGCCACTTTGGTGAGCTTGGGAATGATCTCAATGTGCCAATGATAATGGTCGTTGATTTCCTCGCCGATCGGCGACGTGTGGATCATTAAATTGTAGGCAGGGCGGTCGAGGACCACATCGAGACGCGCCAGGTTGTCCTTGAGCACTTTAGCCAGGCCGGCATAGATCGCGTTGTTATTGTTTTCAAACGAAGAGGCATGCTGCTTCGGCAGAATCCACATCTCGAACGGAAAGCGCGGCGCGTATGGGGCAATCGTCACGAATGATTCCGTCTGGCTAATCACTCGTACGCCGGAATCGAGCTCCTGCCGGATCATGTCGCAAAAAATGCAGCGTTCCTTTTCATAATAATAGTGGCGCGAGCTGTCCACTTCCTCGCGCACTCGCTTGGGAACGATGGGCAGGGCGATCAATTGCGAGTGCGGGTGTTCGAGCGAGGCTCCGGCTGCTTCCCCGTGATTCTTGAAAATCAAAATGTAGCGGAAGCGCCTGTCATTCTTCAGATCGAGCATGCGGTCGCGAAACGCCCAGAGCACTTCCTCGATCTGCCTCTCCCCCATTGTCGCGAGCGTGCTGCGATGGTCGGGCGTTTCGATAATGACTTCATGCGCTCCAACGCCGTTCATCCGGTCGAACAGGCCCTCGCCTTCGCGATCCAGGTCGCCCTCGATTCCAAGAGCGGGAAACTTGTTCGGAATCACGCGCACTTGCCAGCCCGGCGAATTCGGGCCGCTGCCATTTCGTCCGTACTGGAGCACTTCGGGAGGCGTCTTCAGTTCGTTGCCGTAACAGAACGGACAGATGCCGATTCCCTTGATCTCCACGCTCTGACGGAAAAAATCCGAAGGCCGCTTGGCCCGATCCGTCGAAATAATGACCCATCGTCCGGTGATGGGGTCCTTCCTTAATTCGGGCAACTCTTCCTCCTCTGCTGGAAGACCACACTGGTAGATATCGGCCGCCGTTGAAAGAGGATCATTCTAATCCCACGCGGCGTGCAAAGTCTCGCAAAACACTCACAATTCTCACGATTCGGCAAAAGCGCCTTTGTGCAGGCGAACCGCCGGGCGCTGGCCGGGAGAGGCTTCAATCGCAAGAATGTCGAACCGAAATGGAGATCTTTCGGCGCGGTATTCACGGAGAAATTGCCGAGCCATCCGCGAAAGATGACGCCGCTTTTCGGGAGTGACCGCGTCTTCGGCGGAGCCGAATTCGTCACGAGGTGAAGTTCGCGTTTTCACTTCGACAAACGCGACGGTGCCGTCATCGTATCCGACCAGATCGATCTCGCCCTTCATGCCGCGGGAGCTGAAATTTCGCGCGATCATGACATAGCCGTGTCGCCGCAGATACCAGTACGCGTACGTCTCGCCGCGCACGCCGGTGCGCCGGGCTCGGTGCCCTGCAGCCGTGCGCGTTGGCGGCGCGGACGAATCTGTCAGGCCGTTGCGCGCGGCCCAATTCACTAAACCGAACATCGCGCGGGCTACGATGGGCATGGGTTTCAAGTAGGACAGACTTCAGCCTGTCTGGGTTTTGTTGCAACAAAGTCAAAACCAGACAGGCTTCAGCCTGTCCTACTGAAAGGCTTACCACAGAGGGCGCTCGCAAGGCTACGCGGAAATCTCCACTTCGCGAATACACTCTTCGAGCGTCCGCGCCGCGAAATCGGCCTGCTCTTCGTCGATCACCAACGGGGGCGCGATGCGGATTGTGTTTTCACCGGCGCCGAGCAGAAGCAGTCCCTTCTCGAATGCGCGGTCGATGATCGTTTCGCGAAAATCTCCAGCGCGCTCCTTCGTTTTCTGGTCGCGCACGATTTCGACGCCGATCATCAGCCCTTTGCCGCGCACATCGCCAACGATTCTGTGACGCGCCGGCCAGTCCGCCATGCGTCCCATGAGATAGTCGCCGACGCGCCGGGCGTTTTCGATGTATTGCGTTTCGAGCAAATCCATCGTCGCCAGCGCGGCGGCCACGCAGACGGGATTGCCTCCAAAGGTCGAGGCATGCGCGCCAGGCTTCCAATCCATCAAACTGGCGCGCGTGATCGTCGCGGAGAGAGGCATGCCCGAGGCGATGCCCTTCGCAACGCACAAAATGTCCGGTTCGAGACCGGCGTGGTCTCCGGCCCACCATTTTCCTGTGCGACCCATGCCGCTTTGCACTTCGTCCGCAACCAAAAGAATTCCATGCTTGCGGCAGATATTCTGCAATTCCAGGAGAAATTCTTTTGGCGCGGGGACGTAGCCGCCTTCGCCTTGAATCGGCTCGATGAAAATCGCCGCCACTTCCTGCGGATCGACGAGGCGCTTGAAGAGTTCGTTCTCCAGAAACGCGATCGAGTCGGTCCATGGGCCGCGATAGGAGTTCGGATACGGCATGTGAAAAATACCGGAGAGCAGCGCTCCAAATCCCTTTCGCTGCACAGCTTTGGAAGCCGTGAGCGAAAGAGCGCCCAGTGTACGCCCGTGGAAGCAGCCGTGAAACGCGATGATTTTGTCGCGCCGCGTATGGTAACGCGCCAGCTTGATGGCCGCCTCGATGGCTTCCGTGCCCGAGTTGCCGAGATAGACTTTCTTCGGTTCCTTGCCGGGCGCAATCGCAGCGAGTCTCTCGGCCAATTCCACCATAATTGGCAGGTAGAAATCGGTGCCGGAAATATGGATTAGCTCGGCAGCTTGTCGTTGAATGGCTTCGACGACGCGCGGATGGCAATGCCCGGTCGACACGACGGCGATGCCCGCGGCAAAATCCAGGAACAGGTTGCCGTCCACGTCCTCGACCATCGCGCCGCGTCCGGATTTCGCAACCAGAGGATAGGTTCGCGTGTAAGAGGGCGAAAGGAATTGCGCGTCCCGCGCGATGAGTTCTTTCGCATTCGGGCCGGGGAGCGGCGTCACCAGAACGGGAAATTTGGCTTCACTTACGATCGTTCCCATAGGTTTCTCCACGGGTATCCTCCAGCCGGTGTGCGATCGGTCCTAAGACACGCATGACCCGGAATGCGTGCAACGTCTCCCGTACGGGAAAGGAAGCCGTAGAAAGACTTCAAATACTAATTTACGCTTAATTGGGCGAATCTGTTTACAAAAGGACCAATGAGTTGCTAACCGATAGGAATCGCAGAGGTTTACTTGCGTTTCCAGCGGACCTGGCCGTCGCGGGAATCTTCGAGAATGACGCCGCGCTCGGCCAACTGGTCCCGGATTCGGTCCGAGGCCGCAAAATCGCGCCGTTTTCGCGCGCCTTGCCGCTCCGCAACGAGGGCGTCGATTTCGGCGTCGCTGGGGCCGGCGGAATCCTGGCCCAAGCCGAGCGCGCGAAGCTTTTCCGCGTCATCATCCTTGAGCACGGCAAAAATTGCGTCGAAGGAGTCCATCGCGGCAAGCACCGGCGCAACATCGCCCTGGTGGAATTCGCCACGGCTAATCGCCGTATTAATGTCGCGCACGAGATCGAAGATCGCGGCCAGGGCCCGTGCGGTATTCAGATCGTCGGCCAGGCCTTGCTCGAATTCTTCCCGCGCGTTCGCAGCGCGTTCGGGTATTGCAGGTGACGATCCCTCTGGAAATTTTTCTGTCCGAAGGCGCGACGCAAAATTTCTCAGGCGTTCCACGGAACTGGCCGCGCCCTGCAAACTTTCCGGCGTGAAATTCAATTGACTGCGATAGGGCACGGAGGCCAGCAGGAACCGTACAGATGAAGGCTTTTGCCCATGGGAAAACAATTCACGCAGCGTCGCGAAATTCCCGACCGACTTGGACATCTTTTCGTGATCCACCATCAGGTGTTCGGCGTGTAGCCAGTAGCGAGCGAACTGTTTTCCTGTGGCCCCTTCGGACTCCGCAATTTCGTTTTCGTGATGCGGAAATGTCAGGTCCACGCCGCCGCTGTGAATATCCAGTGTGTCGCCCAGATATTTCATGGCCATCGCGGAGCATTCGATGTGCCAGCCAGGACGGCCGGGCCCGATCGGGGTCTCCCAGAAGGACTCCCCTGGCTTCGGCGCCTTCCACAGGGCGAAGTCGCGCGCGTTGTCTTTGTCGTAGCGGTCCATGTCCACGCGCGCGCCGGTCTGCATTCCCGCCACGTCGATCTTGGAGAGCTTCCCGTACGATGGAAATTTCGCGATGCGGAAATAGGTCGATCCGTCGCTGGTGTATGTAAAACCCTTCTCGGTGAGGCGCTGAATCAGCTTTACCATGTCTTCAATATGATCGGTGGCGCGCACGATATGCTCGGGCGGTTCCAGGTTCAAGGCGCGGCGGTCATCGAGAAATGCTTGAATGTATTTGTCGGTGTACTCGCGAATGCTCAGGCCGGCCGCGGCCGCCTTTTGAATGATGCGATCGTCCACGTCGGTGAGGTTCATCACCTGAATGACGCGGAAGCCCTTTGACTTCAAATAGCGCCGCAGAATATCCTGAAAAACGAATGTGCGGAAATTCCCAACGTGCGCGAAGTCATACACCGTAGGACCGCAGGTGTAGATGCGGACTTCCCCAGGCACCAGTGGAACAAACGGCTCGGTCTGGCCCGACATCGTGTTGTGAAACCGGATTTCCGCCATTTTGGCTTGTTCACCGATTTTCAGTGCTAAATGTGCGCTCATGGCAAACGGGTTATTTTAACCGAGGCGCGGGACTGTGGCAAAAGGTCTTCTTTAGGCGGCTTCACTTACGACGGAATATCGGAATCTATCGTATAATCGTCCTACGAATTCACGGCGCGGGCGCGATGGCAACGAGAGAACAGTTGCAGTCCTTGGCGCGGTTGAGGCCGCGAGAGGCTGAGGCGCTATTCGCGGCTGGCTTCTTCGATGGTTGTGCATATCTTTGCGGCTACGTCGTCGAGCTCGCCCTGAAGGCGACGATCTGTGCGACTTTAGATGTAATTGAATATCCGTTCGAGGTGAAGGCTCCACTAAGGACGGCGTTTCGGACCCACGATTTCAACGATCTGAAACTGCTTGCCGGGTTAGAGGGTGAGCCTTCGCCTGTTAACCTAGCATTGCTCGTAAATTGGTCGATTGCGAGCCGATGGAGGCCCGAGCGCAGGTGTGAGCCAGCGGGGACCTACGATAGGACCGCGGCGCAAGAGATTCTCGAAGCGATTCGCGTAGAACCAAATGGAGTGCTCCCATGGCAGTCTTTACATTGGTAACAGACATCGAGAAGGTTATCAGAAAGCTCCAGGCGGAGTACGGTGATTTCACGCTCGCGATGCTTTACAACAGAACCCTGGAAGCCGGGTTCGACTGGAACCTGATTGTTGCCGCCCCTTGGTTAGACCGAATGAGCCTTGCGACAGGCACGCGCCTGATCGCTAACACTTTGAATCAAACGCTAGGATTGGAAAATCAGCCGTCTGTTTCAAGAGTTACGGTGCTGAAGACATCGGAACCTTTTGTCCGGGACATGACCAATCTCTATCCGGTCGAATTCGGCTCCCGGCTTCCGATACCTCAGTTGGCCGCTGGCGAAACTCTCGGAAGTGGACTCATTCTTTTTTCGCAGAAGGCTGCCTGATATCTATTCTAGGAAAATGGATTGATGATCGCACGTCCGCACCTCGAAAATCCGTCGTCACTGGCGCACCTCGATCTCGAACAAGAAATCGCGCGTCTGAAACGCGAGATGAACGCCGTCATCCTGGCTCACTATTATCAGGAATCGGAGATTCAAGATCTGGCGGACTTTGTGGGGGATAGCCTCCAACTCTCCCAACAAGCGGCTACTACGACTGCAGACGTGATTGTGTTTGCAGGCGTGCTGTTCATGGCCGAGACGGCCAAGATTCTGAACCCAGGCAAGCTCGTCCTGCTGCCCGATTTGAAAGCAGGGTGTTCGCTGGCCGATGGGTGCCCGGCGGACCTCTTCAAGGCGTTCCGCGAGCGCTTCCCCGGTCATGTGGCCGTCACTTACATTAACTGCACCACGGAGGTGAAAGCGCTGAGCGACATCATCTGCACATCGAGCAACGCGGAGAAAATTATTCGTCAGATTCCGGCCGACCAGCCCATTCTATTCGCTCCCGACCAGCACCTGGGACGTTACCTGATAAAGAAAACGGGCCGCGAAGTCAAACTCTGGCCGGGAAGCTGCATCGTTCATGAAATGTTTTCCGAAAAGAGCCTCGTGCAACTGAAGGAGCGGCATCCCCGCGCCCTGGTTCTGGCGCATCCGGAGTGTCCCGAAGCGGTTTTGCGCCACGCCGATTACGTTGGGTCAACTACCGGAATACTCAAGTATGCGGAGCAAAGTCCGGCGGAAGAATTCATCGTGGCGACCGAGAGCGGCATCCTGCATCAGATGGAAAAGGCATGCCCCGAGAAAAAATTCATTTCCGCTCCAGGTGAAGGCGGATGCTCGTGCAGCGAATGTCCTCACATGAAACTCAACACGATGGAAAAACTCTATCTGTGCATGCGTGACCGGAAACCCGAAATTACCTTGGATGACGAATTGCGCCTACGGGCCTTGAAGCCCATTCTCCGAATGCTGGAAATGAGTTAGCCATCGCCCTTTCTTCCGCCATGCCTCCCCGCCTCGACGCGTCGGCCTATCGCGAATTGCTGCGGTCATTCCTCGCGGAAGACATTGGCGCCGGGGACATCACCACTGAAACGACCGTCGCCGCCGGGCAACGCGCGCGCGGCGAGGTGGTCGCGAAGGCCCCGCTTGTCCTGGCCGGAATCGACTTGTTCGCAGAAGTCTTTCGACTTCTTGATTCCGTAGTCCGCGTGGAGATCATCTGCCACGACGGCGAAGAACTTCCTCCGGGACAGATTCCGGCGCGTGTAACGGCCTCCGCGCGCGCTCTCTTGACGGGCGAACGCGTGGCGCTGAATCTTTTGCAGCGGCTCAGCGGAGTCGCGACTCTCACCCGGCGGTTTGTGCAGGCCATCGATGGCACCGGCGCGGAAATTCTGGATACCCGAAAGACGACCCCTGGACTTCGCTCGCTTGAAAAATATGCGGTCCGCGTTGGCGGAGGTAGAAATCACCGCAAGGATCTTGGCGAAGCCGTTCTCATCAAGGACAATCACATACGCTTGGCCGGCGGCGTGTCGGCAGCGCTTGTTGGGGCCGAAGCTGCGAGTGGACGCGCTTCGTGGATTGAAGTCGAAGTCACGAACATCGACGAACTGAACGAAGCGGTCGGTCACAACCCCGACGTAGTGCTGCTGGACAACATGAGTCCTTCGCTGGTGCGACAGGCCGTCGAGCGAGTGAGACTGCATCGCCCTCCCCAAAAAATTCGCACTGAGGCATCGGGAGGAATTACTCTCGCGAACGTGAGAGAATTTGCCGAAGCCGGTGTCGATTGGATATCCATTGGCGCGCTAACGCATTCCGCGCCTGCCGTGGATATAAGCTTTGAGATCGAGCCGCTTTGAGCAGAACAGGCATCAGCCTGTTTGGTTTTGAATTTTGTTGAAGTGACAAAAGTCAAAGGTAAACAGGCTGATGCCCGTTGTACTGGCGGCGTTCCACCAGCGCATGGTTTCGGCAGCAATATGACGTTTCAACCATGAATAAAACGATTGAAACCGACATTCTCGTGATTGGAAGCGGCCTGGGAGGACTGGCTGCGGCATGGGAGGCTGCAAAAAGAGGTTGTGAAGTCACGCTGCTTACGCGCACCTCAAACCCCGAGGAGAGCAACACGGTTTACGCTCAGGGCGGAATCATCTATCGAGGACGCGACGAATCGCCCGAACAACTTGTCGCCGACATCCTCTCCGCCGGAGCGGGGCTTAGTTCACACGGTGCGGCTTCACTGCTCAGCCACGAAGGCCCCCGCCTGGTAAAGGAGATTCTGATCGATGAGTTGAAAGTCCCTTTCGATCATTCTCCCGAGTATCCCGGCGAACTCGATCTGACTTCGGAAGCGGGCCACTCCGTTCCTCGGATCATTCATTACAAAGATCGGACGGGTTTCTCAATCGAAAGAGCGTTTTTTGAACGCGTGAAATCTCATCCGAAAGTGACAGTCATCTCCGACGCTACCGCGGTCGACCTGCTGACGGCCTCGCACCACTCCGTCGAGCCCACGGACGTGTATCTTCCGCTCGCCTGCGTCGGAGCGTACGTTCTCGATCAGAAAACTGAAAAGATATTTTCCATCCTGGCCAAGGAAACCGTCCTCGCGTCGGGTGGCCTGGGAAGCGTCTTTCTGCACACCACGAATCCCCCGGGAGCGCGTGGAGACGGCATTGCGATGGCCTATCGAGCTGGAGCTCGCTGTATTAACATGCAGTACATCCAGTTTCACCCAACGGCGCTGCTGGCCCCAGACGGCTGCTTTCTGATTTCAGAAACGGTTCGCGGAGAGGGTGGCCGCCTCGTGGACCGCCACGGAAAAGAATTCATGCAGCGGTTCCATCCGGCCGGTTCGCTCGCGCCACGCGATGTCGCCGCGCGCGCCATCTATCAAACAATGCTCGAATCGGGCGAGCCATGCGTCTATCTGGACATCACGCACAAGCCCGCCGAACACTTGCGCGAGCGATTCCCCGGCATCTATGCCGTCTGCATGGAGCGCGGGATCGATATGACCCGCGAGCCGATCCCCGTGGTCCCGGCAGCGCATTACAGCTGCGGAGGAATCGCCACCGACGACTGGGGACAGACAACCGTGCGGCGTTTATTGGCCGTCGGTGAAGTCGCGTGTACCGGTCTGCACGGCGCGAACCGTCTTGCCAGCACGTCCTTGCTCGAATGCCTGGTGTGGGGTACGCGAGCCGGGACAAAGGCGGCCGAACGCGTTGCACGCGGGAATCATTTTTACTTTCCCCGTGTAGCGGACTGGCGCTATGAACGCGAACCCGCCGACCCTGCCTTGATTTCACAGGACTGGCTCACGATCCAGCAAACGATGTGGAATTACGTGGGCTTGATACGCAGCGAAAAGCGGCTCAATCGCGCGATGCGAGTGTTGCGGGAATTGGACCTGGAAATCGCGCGCTTCTACGAAAAATGCGAGATCAGCGATTCGATCATCGGGCTTCGCAACGGCATCCTAACGTCGCTGTTAATTCTGGACGCAGCCGACCAGGCCCGCGAAAGCCGTGGCTGCCATTACCGGATCGACTGACGGTCCACGAATGTTTCGTTGAGCGAGAAAAGCACACTGGCTGAAGCCTGTGGTACTTAACCTACGCCCAGGCAAATCCGTGTTTGGCCAGAGGAACGGAACGGATGCGCTCGCCCGTGGCTGCGAAAATAGCGTTGGCAACTGCCGGCAAGATCGGCGGCAGAGCAGGTTCGCCCAAGCCGGTGGGCGGGAACGTCGTCTGCAGAAAATGCACTTCGATTTCGGGTGGAGCTTGCGTTAGACGGACCGGCGGATACTTGTCGAAATTGGACTGCATCGCCCGGCCCTTGTCGAATGTGATTTCGTAGCCCATCAAGGAACTCAGCCCTTCAATTACCGCACCCTGCACCTGGTTGACAGCATTGTTCGGATTGACGATCTGATGACCGACATCGCCCGCGACCCAAACCTTGTTCACTTTCACCCGCTTATTGGCGTCCACACTGACGTCGGCGACTTCGGCAAAATAGCCACGGTGTGAGAAATAAAAGGCCACACCCATCGCGCGGCCCTTCTGCGATTGATTGCGTGAACTCCACCCGGATTTCTCGGCAACCAATTGCAGCACGCCGCGCATACGGTCCGCGTTGATTTCCGGCTCGGCTGCGTTTGCCGGGAATGCGGGATTCGACACGCGCGGAGCGGCAAGCATCTCCAGCCGGAACTGAACCGGGTCCTTGCCCGCCGCGTGCGCCACTTCATCGACAAAAGACTGGAACACGAATCCCAGGGCATTGCTGCGTGGCGCGCGCATCGCTCCCGTGGGGATGCCCAAAGGCATCAGCGTGACACCCAAGGAATAGTCCGGCAGGAACGTTCCCGGAAATTCGTTCGAAGGCATATTGCACGCGGGCGCCCAATTCTTTCCGTCGCCGTAACTGACGAAGTGATTTTGCCACCCGACGACCTTTCCCGATGAATCGAGACCTGCCTTCAAGAAGTGAAAACCTCCAGGCCGGTAGAAGTCGTGCGCCATATCGTCTTCGCGCGTCCACAAGAGCTTAACGGGTACACCAGCAACGACTTTGGCGATCCATGCTGCCTCGACCATGTAATCGTTCGAAAGGCGCCGGCCGAATCCTCCGCCGACGCGCATCAGGTGAATCTTGATGTCGTTGGGCGAGATACCGAGCAAGCCAGCAACCATCTGATGGCCCTGTTCGGGTGTCTGGCTCGGCGCCCAAATTTCGATCTTTCCGTCTTTGTACTGGGCAGCGCAGTTCTGCGGCTCGAGTGGCGCATGGGACAGGAACGGATACGTGTATGCCGCCTCGACAACCTTAGCGGCCTTTTGCAACGAGGCATCGGCATTCCCGTCGGTGCGCAATGCAAATCCGGGCTGCTGCTTTGAAATTTCGACGGCGCGGCGCGCGAATTCTTCGCTGCTTTGCATCGCCGTTGCGCCTTCGTCCCACGTGACTTTGAGTTTCTGGCGCGCGGTGCGTGCCTGCCACCAACTGTCGGCGACGATGGCAACGCCGGGCATCAGCGACGCCAGGTCCGTGCCGCCGTCCACGACGAACGCATGGCGGATGCCGGGCATCGCTTTGATTTCGTCCAAATTGGCTGTTACGACTTTGCCAGCGTATACAGGGCACTTCTCGAACACGGCAAACAGCATCCCCGGAAGCACAAAATCGATGCTGTAGATCGGCTTGCCCGTAACGATAGATGGATTGTCGATCCCATGGATCGGCTGCCCGATGATTTTGTAATCCTTGGGGTCTTTCAACTTCACCGAGGCGAGATCGGGCGGCGGAATCATCGCAGCCTGGGAGGCAAGTTCACCGTAGCTGAGAGAGTGCAGGCCGGACCCGTGAATCACGCGGCCCGACGAAGTGGTCAGCTCTGACTCGGGAACATTCAATTCCTTGGATGCCGCAGCGATGAACATCTGCCGGCCGGCGGCGCCGACGCGGCGCAGTGGGTCCCAATTGGTGGGCGTCGAGGTGCTGCCGCCCGCGCGCTGCACACCGTAGATCGTTTCGTCGAGATCGGCCTGCTCGATCTTCACATCTTTCCAGTCCACGTCGAGTTCGTCCGCGATGATCATCGGCAACGCGGTCTTGATGCCCTGGCCAACTTCCGGATTCTTGGCCATGATCGTTACAATTCCGTCCGGCGCCACGCGAATGAATGCCGTCGCCTTGAATGCGGCTGCGGGATTGTTGGGAATCTGAGCGGCGAGAACTTTTGAAATCGGATCGGTGTAAAGCGCCAGCAACAATCCCCCGCCTCCCAACGCGGTTGCTTTCAGGAAGGACCGGCGACCCATCGATACGGGGCCTTCGGATGCGGATTTCTTCAGCAATGGTTCAAGCGTTTTGGTCCCCATGGTCGGCCCCCTAGATTTTTCCGGTCAAGCTTGCCGCGGATTGGTTCGGCTGGGATTGCATGTTCTGGGCGATTACAGCGGCCCGATGGATGGCAGGGCGGATTCGCAAATACGTTCCACAGCGGCAAATGTTGCCGAACATGGCGTCGTCGATTTCCTGGTCGGTGGGGCTTGGCGTGCGCGCGAGCAGCGCGGAGGCGGACATCATCTGGCCAGCCTGGCAGTAGCCGCACTGCGGCACGTCGAGTTCCTGCCATGCGAGCTGCACTGCATGTGTCCCGTTGGTGGAAAGGCCCTCAAGCGTGACAATCTGCCCCTTGGCCGCGACCGAAACCGGCGTCTGACACGAGCGCACAGCTCGTCCGTTCAGATGCACTGTGCAGGCGCCGCACAGCCCAGCGCCGCAACCAAATTTCGTACCCTTCAAGTTGAGAACGTCGCGCACCACCCACAACAGAGGCATATCCGCGGGAACATCCACCGTCGTAGTCTGCCCGTTCACATTCAATTTGTATGGCATGGCTTTCACTCCCAGGAGAGCAAGATGAATGATTGCGATCTCACAGCCAGCGCGTTCAACATCAATATCGACCCGCAAATTTTATCATCGTCAGCCTTCCGACGCCAACAATTCGAGAGGAGCAAGGACTGGACGTAAACATTTTTGATTTTTTTCCCCCGCACGTTGGCTTTTGCGTCGTTCCCGCCTTTACTTCAGCCATGCAGCATGATAGTTTGTCTTCCCGTACCGCCATCGTAGCGCCAGGCGGCTGGGCCACTGCTAAACGACCCTTCAGCGATTTTGTCGCAACTCCAGTCCTCCCGAGGAAGCGGAACACGTCTCTGCCGAAGTGTGCATGTTCGCGACGACCCAGCGCGCGCCTGGCGGAGGCCATAAAGGGGAAATCTTGTTAAAACTGCGTAAAGTCGAGCTGGTTGGCTTCAAATCCTTTTGCGAGAAGACCCACATTACGTTCAGCGGCAGCGGGCTCACGTGCATCATCGGGCCCAACGGCTGCGGTAAGTCTAATATTGTCGACGCGATCTCATGGGTGCTGGGCGAACAAAGCCACAAATCGCTGCGCGCCGAGCGCATGTCGGATTGCATCTTCAACGGCACGGCCAAGCGCCCGCCGATGGGACTTTCCGAGGTTACGCTGACACTGGTCGACCCTGAACTGGCTGAGGCAGCAGAGTTTGTGCTGGGCATGGGAGCGGGTGAAGGGGCAGCGCCCGGACCGGTTGGCGTGCCGGATAGCGCTTATGGCGCAATCACAAAGGATTTCACCGCGGACAACACCGGAAGCACCGAGAATGCCCCGGAACTGTCGAGTGGTGAGGGCAATCACGAAACGCTGCCGGACGATCAAGCTGCCAACGGTCCCGCCATTCTGAAGAAAAAGCGCGGGGCGGAAAAGCATGCGATGCATTTGAAGCCCGGCGAGGTTGTAGTTGCGCGCCGATTGTATCGCTCCGGGCAGAGCGAATATCTCATCAATGGCCGCGTGGCACGGCTGCGCGATATTCAGGATTTGTTCATGGGCATCGGCCTCGGGCCGGATTCCTACGCCATCATCGAACAGGGCCGCATCGGCCAGATTCTCAGCTCGAAACCCACCGACCGTCGCGCGATCATCGAAGAGGCAGCCGGCATTACCAAGTTCAAGACGAAGCGGCGGCTCTCCGAGGCAAAGCTCGAATCCTCGAAGGTCAATCTTTCCAGAATCAACGACATCTACGTGGAAGTGGAAAAGCAACTGGCGTCGCTCAAGCGGCAGGCTTCCAAGGCGCGCCGGTACGCGGAAATCCGCGAGCAGATGCGCGGCCTGCTGCGTCAAGTGCTGGCCAGCAAGGCGAAGGAACTCGATCTCGAAGCGGAACGTCTGGCCGGATTGCTCGGCGAAATATCGCAGCGGGAATCCGAGGAAGCAAAATCGGTCAACCAATGGGAGACCGAGCAGGAGCGACTTGGCTCGCGCACATACGAGCTTGAGGCCGAACTGCGGCAGCACCAGAACGTGCTTGGACAAACGGCGCTGGAACTCGATCGCAGTGAGAACCGCATCCTCTTCAACCGGCAGCGCACCTCGGAATTGACGGGCCGCGTTCAGCAGTTAAATTTTGAAATCGAACAGACGTCCGCCCAGGCGTCTCACGTGGAGGCCCGCGCCGCCGCGCATAACGAGTCGGTGGCGGAAATCAGAAGCCAGGTTTCGCGCGTCGAAGCAGCTTTGGCGGCGTTAGCGGCGGCGTCAGCGGAAATTTCCGGCGCGCACAATACGACTGAAGCGCGCATAGCAGCCTTACGGCGCTCGGCGGCTCAACTCGGCGATGAGCTGACCCGCCTGCATGGCGATCAAGCGCAAGCAGAACAGGCGCTGGCACATCACGTTCAGGGAGTGACGCGCTATGAGCAGCGGGAGCAGCAATTACTCGAAGAATCGCTGCATCACCGCGAACGCGCGGAAGCTGCGGACCTCCATTGGCAAACCGTGCTTTCGCGCTCGCGCAGTCTGGCGGAAATCGTTCAAACTGCTCAGGGTCGCATTTCGGAACTTCGCCGCGAACAGCACGAAACCACCGCGCGAGCGGAAGCTGATCGAGATGCGCTGGCAGGAGGCCGCGCACGGCGGGCTTCGGTTGAACAGATTTTGAACGACCGTTCGTACACGGCAGACGCCGTGCAGAAATTATTTGCGTCCAATCAAAACGGTGGAGAATCGGGCCAAGACAAATCGCGCGGATTCCGCGCCGTGGGCGTTCTTGCCGATTACGCCGAAGTAGAGCAGCAGTATGAAAGCGCCATCGAGCAATTCTTGCGCGATGAACTCGAATATGTCGTCGTGGAAACTTTCGATGTAGCCCGCGCGGGAATTGCCCTGCTGCGCGACGAGGTTGGCGGACGCGCAACGTTCTTTGTGGATTCCCTGCGCAAGCTCAATTTGCAGCCGAATGAGCCGGTCGTGCCGTCCGAGATTGAGCGCGAAACCGTTTCGCGACTCGATCGCTTGGTGGAATTCCGAGATCCGTTGGGCCCAGCCGCAAAACAATTTCTGCCGCGGTTGCAGTCGTCCTTCCTGGTCGAGCAGGCCGCGACAGCGGAGCGGCTGGCGCGCGAAAATCCGGTGTATTCCTTCGTGACGCCTGACGGCACAACCTATCAGGGCCGCGTGGTCAGCGGCGGGCGTCCGTCTGAAGCAGGACCATTGGGAATGAAGAGAGAGTTGCGCTCGCTCGATGCGGAGGTGCTGGAGCTTGAACGTGCGGCCTCGGAGTCGCAGACAGCTCTTCATCACATCGAAGAAGAACTTCGCACCAGCCAGGCGACTCTCGAACAGGCCACGGCCCAGCATGTGGAATCGGAAAAGCTCGCGGTGGCGGCATCCTTGCAGCGAGATCAGGCTCGCGGCGATATGGTGCGCCTCGGCACGGAGGTGAGCGCCTGCCAGACCGAGCTTGCGCGGCTGCGCAATGACGTCACTTCGTCTCAGCGACGCGCGGAAGCAGCGCAACAGCGGCGCGGCGAGGTTTCGGCCGCACGCGCCGCAGCCGAGCAGGAAATTGCTCAGGCAGTGGAACAACAAACCACCTTGCGGCAAACGGCGCAGGCAAAGCAGGAGGACCTGGCGACACGGCGCGCTGAAATGGCGACGCTGTCCGAGCGCCTCTCCAGCGCTGAAACGATCGCGTCGCGCATGGCGCAGGAACTCAAGGACCTGGTATCACGGCGCGAGGCTTTGATTCTGCAACATGATTCCCTGATCAAGGAGCAGACGCAACTCGCTGAACAGATTACCGAGCATCAGCGCCAGGTAGCATCCCTCCGCGCCGAGAAACAGCGGCTGGAAGCTCGCGGTTCGGAATTGGAGAAGGAGTTCAACCAGACGCGCGTGCGCGCAACTCAGGTCGACGATTCCCTGCGGATGGCCCGGCAAAAACTTGGCGATTTCCGCGAGGAGCGCGGGAAGCACGAGATCGAGCGGGCCCGCAACGATTCCGAACGCGAGCACTTGAGGCAATCCTGCATCGAGGAACTGAACGCTCAGCCGGAAGATCTGATCGCCGAATTCCCCGCTCTGCTTTCCGGCGAAGAACTGCGCGCTTCGGATGCGCAATATCACGAGCTGAAATCGCGAATCGAATCCATGGGTCCGATCAACATGATGGCGCTCGAGGAATACAACGAATGCGAGCAGCGCTTCGAGTTTCTGGGCCGCGAGCGCACCGACTTATTGCAATCGATCACCGATACGCAGCAGGCCATCGCCGAACTCGACGTAGTGTGCAAACAAAAATTCGAGCAAGCCTTTAACGTCATCAATCAGAACTTCGCCACCGCGTTCCACACGCTTTTCGGAGGCGGAACCGGGGAGATGCGCTTGTCCGAGCCGGATAGTTCGGGCGAGCCGGGTATCGACGTGGTGGCGCAACCGCCGGGCAAGCGCTTGCAAAATGTTCTGCTGCTCTCGGGCGGCGAAAAAGCAATGACGGCGCTTGCGCTTCTGATTGCGATCTTCCGCTATCAGCCGAGTCCTTTCTGCATCCTAGATGAAGTTGACGCGCCGCTGGACGAAGCCAACGTCGGGCGCTTCACGAAGCTCGTTTCCGAGATGAGCGCCGGCACGCAGTTCATCGTCGTGACGCACAACCGCAGAACCATGGAAATGGCTTCGGTCCTGTATGGCGTCACCATGCAGGAGCCGGGCGTCTCGAAGCTGGTTTCAGTCCGCTGGGACGAGCCTGCAGCCGCGCAAGCCGCTACTAACGCACGCGTAGCGTAGTTTCCGTGTAGGGGAACGACATGCCGTGCCCTAGGCCTGCGAGATGGAATCGACGTTGAGGTTTGTCGGATGACGATCCCGAAGAGTCTGTGCGGGAACTCCGAAATTAGAAGCTCAGCGGCTAAAAGCCGGACTGACTTTGCAGTTCGTATGTCGTGGCTAAAGCCACGACCCACAAAGAGTCCGAAGTTATCGCGCAGACTGTTTATCCTCAGCGCGTCTTCATGGCGGGACAAATTTCCTTGTATTCGCACCAGTCGCACAGCGCTGTCACTTGAGTGGGATAAGATTTCGCCCCCTCAATCCGTTGAATGAGGCCCAAGGCATTCCGCTTAACAGCTTCCAATTGCTCCGTCGTCTTAGTGATCTTGATTTCCCTATCGAACGCTAGATAATGCCAAATTAGCGAGATATTTTTTGTCTCCGGCCAGCGGTGCCTGATCGCGATTTCGTACAATGCGAGCTGCACGTCGCTGGCGACTTGTGATGGATTGGGCAGGCGGCGCGATGTCTTGTAGTCATGAATTTCCAAAGTCCCATCCTGATTTTTTGCCAGCCGGTCGATGATCCCTCGGATCTCGTGCTCTTCGGAAAGTGGAAACAGGAATTTCTCCTCTAGTTCCAGCGTCGTGGATTGCGTGAATGGATGGAAGCTCCAGTGGTAGTCCGCCAGCATTTTCCGGCCCATTTCCAGATACGTCCGGGCCGTCATCCCGGCCCTCACAATTCGTAATTGAGGCGTGAAGCCCTCATCCCATTTCTGCTGAAAGCACGCCAGCAAATCGTCGCGCGACATGACTTGGCCTTGTTTTGCGTCGGCATACAGTTGTTCAAGCGCTCGATGAACGGAATCTCCCAGGTGGAGTTCGATGCTTCGTATGAGAGGAGGAATTTCGTCGATGTAGCGGAACTTGTACTTTTGCGGGCATTGCTGGTAGGAGGCTAGTTTGCTATGAGAGAAGCTGGGCACGAATTCTAACTCCTCAAAATCACGCCATTATTTTACGGATTGCCTGGTGGGTCAAGCCAGCCCGAGGGACATGCCAGCGGCCAATAGGCTTCGGAGGTTTTTATCAAAAGTGTCCAATATTGTACAGACGGCGAAAGCCCACCTTGAAGTATATTTCGCAAATGACACCTAAAGTGACATTGTTCGACGCCTACGCGGCGCAGAGAGGGCTTTTCGCCCGCCTCGCCAGAAGGCTCGGCCTCGACCCTTCCTATATCAGCCGGGTAGCCAACGGTGAGCGCCGTTCAAAGAGAATCAGCCGGGCTATCGAGGCCGAACTTAACAAAATGTACAGCGTAAGTTGGAAGATTGCCAAAACTTCCAAACGAAAACCACGGCTCGCTGCATCGAGGAAATTGCGGGCGTCGCGGCCTGGAGTTTAGGTTCAACTGCAACTTGCGTTTCTTTGGCCTGCATCGCGCGATTCGCGAAGCAGGGTTCACGCGGAAACATTTGCATTTTGGAAGATTCCGCAGCGAGACTGGCTTTCCGCCAAATGCAAGGCCGCAGGAGCTACGATCGCGGCGTGAACGCAATCAGCGCTTCCAGTTTCTTCTTCGCTTCGCCGGAATCGATCGACTGGGCGGCCATCAGCGCACCTTCGAGGAAATCCGCGGCGCGGCCGGACGCAACGATTGCGGCGGCGGCGTTTGCGACAACAATATCGCGGCGCGGGCCGCGCTCGCCGGAAAGAATCGCACGGATCAGGCCTGCACTGTGCGTTGCATCCCCGCCGGAGATCGCTTCCAGCGGCGCGCGATCGAGGCCGAAATCTTCGGGCGCGACTTCGTAGATTCGCACTATGCCGCGCTGCACTTCGCCCACCATCGTTTCTCCTGACAGAGAAATTTCGTCCAGGGCGCCGGCGCCATGCACGACGAACGCGTGGTCCACGCCGAGTTCGGCAAACACGAGCGCGACCTTTTCCACGACCTTATCGGAATAAACACCGACGACTTGCGCGCGCGCGCCTGCCGGATTGGTCAGAGGTCCAAGCAAGTTGAACGCCGTGCGCCCCAGGCGCCGCCGCGCCGGCATGGCGTGGCGCATGGCTGTGTGCATCGCCGGAGCAAACAGGAATCCGATACCGATCGCGCGAATGGCCGCGCCGATGCGCTCCGGCGAAACGTCGAGAGAAAGACCCAGCGCTTCGAGAACATCCGCGGAGCCGCACTTCGATGAGATCGAACGGTTGCCGTGCTTGGCAATGAACACGCCGGCGCCGGCCGCCACGAACGCCGCGGCAGTTGAGATATTGAATGTGCCCGAAGCGTCGCCGCCGGTGCCGCACGTATCGACCAGCGGTTCATCAAGACGCGAATTGGGATCAATTCTGTCCGGGAAAATCGGCGTGGCGTGGCGCCGCATGGCGCGCACGAAGCCAACCAGCTCTTCGACGGTTTCGCCCTTCGTGCGCAATGCCGAAAGCAGCCAAACAATGGCATTTTCCGCTGCGCGCCCGGAAAGGATCTCCTCCATCGCGGTTTCGGCTTCGAGGCGTGAAAGATCCCCCCCGGCTTCCACTTTTTCAATGAGAGTTTTCATCACGGTATCTCGTTCCACGTCCCAGAAGAGCAGTTCCTGACGGGATGAGCTGGCGTCATCCAATTGCATCGCACAACTGTATTTTCAGACCGGTTTATGTCTGGATATTTTCCGGCTTGAATGTCAAACCAAGTCGGAAATTTTTTGCGTCTCGTGATTCCTAGAAGGTCGGGACTTCAGTCCCGACGAACCTTTCGCGCACGATGGGTTTTAACCCCTGAAGCTTCAGCGGTTAAAGCCCTCGCTTCTCGGAGCCTGAATGTCCGAGTTGAAGCTCGGACCTCCTAAAAACGTGCGAATCACGCAAAGCTTCGAATCGGGGCATTATCCACTTGTCCTTTCGCTTGCCCGGTTCGATTGTTCCCTATAGACTCTGTAGTTTCGATTGCACGTAAATTCTAGCATTGATGGACGGACGATGAAGATTCACGAATATCAGGCAAAGGAAATTTTCCGGCGCTTCGGCGTGCCCACGCCCCGGGGTGAGATGGTCACCACTCCGGAGCAGGCGCAGGCAGCGGCCGAGCGGCTCGGAACCAAGATCGTTGTGGTAAAGGCGCAGATCCATGCCGGAGGCCGCGGTAAGGCCGGCGGCGTGAAACTCGCGAAATCGCCGGCGGAAGCTGCCAGTCTGGCAAAGGCTATGCTCGGAATGAAGCTAGTGACGCCGCAGACGGGCCCTGCCGGGCGCATCGTGCAGCGATTGCTAGTTGAGGAAGGGCTCGACATTAAGCGTGAACTCTACCTGAGCATTCTGGTGGACCGCGCCGTCGCGGCTCCCGTAATCATGGCGAGCACGGCGGGCGGCATGGAAATCGAGGAAGTGGCGCACAAGAATCCCGAGCTGATTCTGCGCGAGACGATTTTTCCCGCGACGGGCCTGCAACCGTATCACGCGCGCAAGCTGGCGTTCGGCCTCGGGCTTTCCGGCGATGCAGCCAGCGCGGCGGGTCCATTTTTGCAAGGGCTCTACCGCACGTTCCTTGAAACCGACGCTTCGCTCGCGGAAATCAATCCGCTGATCGTGACCGGCGACGGCAGGCTGGTGGCACTCGACGCGAAGATGACGTTCGATGACAACGCGCTTTACCGGCACAAGGACATCGCCGAACTGCGCGATTTGAATGAGGAAGACCCGCTGGAAGTGGAAGCGTCCACCTACAAGCTGAACTACATCAAGCTCGACGGCAATGTCGGCTGCATGGTCAACGGCGCGGGCCTGGCCATGAGCACCATGGACATTATCAAGCTCTCGGGCGGCTCGCCTGCAAATTTTCTGGACGTAGGCGGCGGCGCTTCTGCCGAGCAGGTAAAGAATGCGTTTAAGATTCTTGTGAAAGACCCGAGCGTCAAGGGCGTCTTCATCAATATTTTCGGTGGCATCCTGCGGTGCGATGTGCTCGCGTCGGGCGTTGTAGCCGCGGCGAAAGAATTAAATCTCAAGCTTCCCGTGGTCGTCCGGATGGAAGGGACCAACGTGGAAAAAGGACAGGAAATTTTGCGGGAATCGGGGCTTGGACTGACGATTGCAACCGATATGAAGGACGGCGCACAAAAGGTCGTGGCGCTTGCAGGGGGTGCACGATGAGCGTGCTCGTCAATGAAAAAACGCGTGTGGTCGTGCAGGGATTCACTGGGCGCGAAGGCACTTTCCACGCAACGCAGATGATCGAATACGGCACTAAGGTGGTCGCGGGCGTAACCCCGGGCAAGGGCGGAACGAAGCACCTCGATGTTCCGATGTTTAACACCGTCTCCGACGCGGTGCGCGAAACCGGCGCGGATGCTTCGCTGATTTTTGTCCCGCCGCCGTATGCCGCGGACGCGATTCTCGAAGCGCTCGATGCCGCTGTGCCTCTGATCGTTTGCATCACCGAGGGTATTCCGACGCTGGACATGGTCCGCGTGGCGGCGGTGTTAAAAGAATCCAAGTCACGGCTGATCGGCCCGAACTGTCCAGGAATTATTTCCCCTGGAAAATGCAAAATGGGCATCATGCCCGGGCGCATTCACAAGCAAGGAAACATCGGCGTCGTGAGCCGCAGCGGAACGCTAACCTACGAGGCCGTGCATCAACTGACACAGCTCGGCATCGGCCAGTCCACCTGCATCGGCATCGGCGGCGACCCGATCATCGGTACCACTCACACCGATGCGATCAAGCTCTTGAATGATGATCCCGAAACGCTCGCCATCGTAATGATCGGCGAAATTGGTGGCGACGCGGAAGAAAAAGCCGCAGCCTACATCAAGACCAACGTGAAAAAGCCGGTCGTCGGCTTGATTGCCGGTCAGACAGCGCCTCCGGGACGCCGCATGGGCCACGCAGGCGCGATCATCAGCGGCGGCGCAGGCACGGCAGCGGAAAAGTATAAAGCCATGGCCGCAGCGGGAATTCTGACGATCCAAAGCCCGGCGGATATCGGCGTAACACTGGCGGCTGCAATCAAGCAGTTGTAGCACAGGCTTCAGCCTGTGCCACCAAGGCATCGCGGCAGATTACTGAGCTGGCGAACAAGAGTTTCTTATCTTCAATTCGATTTCATGGAGAAACAAAAAATGGCAATCGAACGTACATTAGCTATCATCAAGCCGGACGCCGTTGGGCGCGGATTGGCAGCGGACATTCTCGGGCGCATTCACAAGGCCGGCTTCCAGATCGTCGCGATCAAATCGATGCGGCTCACTAAAAAAGAAGCCGAAGGCTTCTACGCCGTGCATCGCGAACGAGGCTTCTTCGGCGAACTCACCGACTTCATGAGTTCGGGCAAGGTAGTCGTGCTCGCTCTGGAAGCGGAAGGAGCGATTCTTAAGTGGCGTGAAACGATGGGCGCAACCGATCCGGCCAAAGCCGCACCGGGCACAATTCGCCGCGAACTCGGGACGAGCATCGGCAATAACTGCACCCATGGTTCCGATGCTCCGGAGACGGCAGCGTTCGAGTTGGGGTACTTTTTTGCTGGCTACGAACTCATTTAGTCGGTCAGCGAGTTCTGCAAATACGTAAGGCCGTTAAAGCTAACTTTAAGATAATGCCCAAAAATTGGTCCGTTTGGGGATAGCGCGGTCAACAAATGGAAGGCCGCCATCTCAGGCGTTCGACAGACCTCTAGGAAAACGTCCGCGTAGCGCTCGAAGTTCAACGATTCCCGTATTAATCAAAATCCAACCGAATATTGGGAGCCCGAACAACTGGATACTGTTCAGAATGTGGTGCGAGAAGAGTCGAAAAAACAGATCATGAGGGTGACGAACAACGAGAATTGAAAGCACGACTAAGAGTTCAAACCAAATCGCTACGGCAAACGTTATATTGATAAAGGGCGAATAGTGGGCCATCCTTGAGGTTAGGGCCCCGGTGCCACCGCATAGATTCGCAGTACCCAAATTCCATATCCTCTGGCCGGCTACGGTTCCACTCAGATGAACGCCGTAGTCAATGCCGGTGGCGAATATTTTTAGTCGAACTCCATCGCCGGGCGCCAAATAGTCAAAGGTACACAGCCCCACATTCGGGTGTTCCGGATCCGGTTCTATAGAGAAAGAATTCGCTTCATGAATTGCAGACCCAATGAAGAAGCGCACGATTCGCGTCGATGGCTTTGGAGCGATCACAACCCGCAAAGGGTCCGCTGCAGCGATGTCCGAGCGGCGGAAGGTCTGGTTGCCGGCATTCCAGAGCACGACCTCGCTGCAGGAAACATAGGGGCTTCCTGCCTCCCTGAGAGCGTTGGCAATCTCGGCAGGCAAATCCTCCTTGTCCCTGCCCACTAAAATCTTTCCGTCCCATTAGTACACAAGCGTTCGTTGGTTTCTTGACTTGAGGTATGAAAAAAGTTTAAGGACGATCAAGATCAAATAGAAGACTGCAAACGCCCACCCAACCCAATTATAATTTGGAGCGATGGCAGTCATAAATTACTCAACGGGTGAAATATATTACAATTGGATAGTTACTTCGAGTGACTACATTTTCTGGTTCTGTCATCAGGAAGCGTCGAGTCTAGGGCTTGCTAGCCCCCGGCGTTGCGGTTTTCGTCGAGTCAGACGTTTTGCTGTAAACGATCTTCTTAGCTCCGCCCTCGCAGGTTCCCACCACCTTACCGTCGGAGTCCTTGTCCTTCTCGACGATATCCAGCGTGTATCCTTTTACGCCCTTCGCGTCCAGTTTCCCAGCGATTTCTGTCTTCAAATCGTCGCAGGACTTTCCTGGTTGCGAGTAAGCGCATACCGGCACGAATAACAACACGCCAATCGCCGCTAATGTTTTCATGGTGTGATCTCCTTCGTCGAATCCATGTCTTGCCACGGAGCATATCACAGCTCCCTTATGCACAGTCTGCCTCCGTCAGGCTGGCTGTATTTGCTTGAATCATCGTCAGATTGACGGCAATCGTTAATTTATTGTGAGAAATCCGGCTCAGCGCCGCGCAATTCGGTAAAATTAGAACCGATGGAACCCGTGCGCGAACTTGGCAGAATGATGATCTTCGCGGGAGCGGCGCTCGCAGCGATTGGCGCGCTGGTCTGGCTCGCCGCCCGGCGCGGAGGTTTGTCGCTGCGCCTCGGTCGACTTCCTGGGGACATCGCCTATCAGGGCAAGCACGGCTCGTTTTATTTCCCTGTCGTGACGTGTATCCTGCTGAGCGTGGGGCTAACGCTAGTCATGTGTCTGGTGCAATGGCTGAAAAAATAGCGCAACTTGAATTGAACCTCGCGCCGGAGCGAAAAATCTGGAGCGTCGCGGAGCTAACTTCGCGGATCAGCGGCGTGCTTTCCACGCAATTCTCGAATCTGTGGGTGGAGGGCGAAGTCTCCAACTATCGCCCGGCGCAATCCGGTCACCTGTACTTCACTTTGAAGGATGCGCGGGCGCAAGTGAAATGCGTTTGCTTCCGCACGCAGGCCATGCGGCTGAAATTCCGGCCCGAGGACGGCCTGAAACTGATTGTCCGCGGGTCGATCAGCGTGTACGAACCGCGCGGCGAATATCAGATTTACGTGGAGCACATCGAGCCGTCAGGCGTTGGCGCGCTGCAAGTGGCGTTCGAACAGCTCAAGCGGCGCCTGGAGGCCGAGGGCCTGTTCGACGAGGCGCGCAAGAAGCCCCTTCCGATGATGCCGCAGCGGATCGGCGTCGTGACGTCTCCCACCGGCGCAGCCGTGCGCGACATTATTCGCATTCTGCGGAGGCGATTTCCAAACCTGCATCTGATTTTGTATCCAGTACGCGTGCAAGGCGGCGGTGCGGCGGAAGAAATTGTCGCGGCGCTGAACTATCTGAATCGCAAAAAAATGGTGGATGTGATTCTGCTGGCACGCGGCGGCGGGTCCATCGAGGATTTGTGGCCATTCAACGAAGAATCGGTGGCGCGCGCGGTGGCTGGCAGCGCGATTCCCGTTGTCAGCGGCGTGGGACACGAAACCGATTTCACGATCGCCGACTTCGTGGCCGATGTGCGCGCGTCGACGCCGTCGGCGGCCGCGGAAATTGTCGTGAAATCGCGGCAGGAATTTCAACGCCACCTTCAGGAACTGGAACACAAAATCTCGCAGCGCATGCGGTACGTTCTGCTCGAGTACCGGCATCACCTGAAGGAACTCACGACACACATGGGATTCCGCCGCCTTGAGGATTTGCTGCGTCGCCACCGCCAGCAGACCGATGAGCTGACGTTGCGGATGGGCGTCGCGCTGCAAGGCCGCATCGAACGTTTGCGCCGCCGCTACACGATCGCCGCCACTCGCATCTCGTCGTTCGATTTGCGCGCCCGAATCCGGACGTTCGGCTTGCGGCTCGTACAACGCTCCACGGAACTGGGTGTGAGGATGGAGCGGCTGCTCGTCGGTAAGATTCAGCGCCTCGAACGGCTACGATTGCAACTGGACGAGCGCAGCCCGCTGCGGGTGTTGCAGCGCGGGTATGCGATTTGCACGGATGCGGAAGGAAACGTATTGAGCGCCGCCGATCAGGTGACGATAGGCGCGCAGGTCAATGTGCAACTCGCGCGGGGACGATTGGGCGCGGAAGTGCGAGCTCGCGATATTCCGAAGCAGTAGTTTTTTAGTAGAACAGGCTTCAGCCTGTTTGCCTTTGATCTCAATGCGTAGGATCCAAAAACCAAACAGACTGAAGCCTGTTCTACTAAAAATTATTCGTCCGAAGTACTCGCAACTTTCAACACCGCGAGGAACGCTTCCTGCGGAATATCCACGCGTCCCACCCGCTTCATGCGTTTCTTTCCCTCTTTCTGTTTTTCCAGCAGCTTGCGTTTACGGGTTATATCGCCGCCGTAGCATTTGGCGAGCACGTTCTTGCGGATCGCCGCGACGGTTTCGCGCGCGATCACGCGACTTCCGATGGCAGCCTGGATCGGGACTTCAAACATCTGCCGGGGGATCAATTTGCGCAGGCGTGTAACCAGGTCGCGCCCTCGCTCGTACGAAAATTCGCGGTGGCACACCAAGGCCAGCGCATCGACGGGCTCGCCTCCCACCAGGACGTCCATCTTCACCAGGTCCGCTTCTTTGTAACCCGCCAGATGGTAATCGAGTGACGCGTAGCCACGCGAGGCGCTCTTCAGCCGGTC
>JBEKCU010000024.1:0-25769 GCA_050014735.1 Candidatus Acidiferrales bacterium
TTCCCCGCGTGCACCCGCTCCAGTGCGGCCTTTGCAGCCACTGCGGCTCCTACGGCTGCGACCTCCAGCGCCGGATGGCGCCGCAACGGAGATTGCAGAAGATATTGCTCCTCGGGCGGGTCCAGGCGTTCAAATCCGAACAATGCGATGTCGGGTTCCCTTACCAGCGGCGGTTCGCCCCAGAATCGAACGAGCTCCGGCGCGCCGCGTCCAATCACTTGAGAGATCACCATTCCGTCGACAGACCCGGAGGTCGTTGTGGCCGGCACATTCAGGTCCGCATCGCGGTCCACATAAATCAAGCTGACATTGCGATGGTAGCGACGTGCTCCGGCAATCGTCGCGAGCACGGAAATGCAATCTCCGCAAAGAATAAGAGGAAGCGCGCCCGACTTCACGGCCACTTCGACACGCGGGCGCAAATCGTTCAGGGATTTCAATATTGCGGAGACGTTTCTCGCGCGGGGATGTTCATCGTCCGCCTGGAATGTGTAACTCGCGGTGTCGCCTAGATCGGAGACTTCAAATCCGGCTGACTTCAACCGATCCACAAGCCCGGCGGCACGCAAAGCACCCGGTGCACGCTCATGGCCCGCACGCAGAGCCGCAGCGCTGCTTGGCGAACCCAGCAGGGCAATTTTCTTCGGCTGACGGATGATCTTGACCGCCAAATTCGCGCTCCTGAAAGTGGAGATCCATTCCCAGGGAAGACAGCTGACCGCATAACAGCTTTGGTCAAACCGGACTTGTGAAATCCAGCCCTGCGAGCCCTAATTCGACACCGGCGCGATGTTGGTCAGCTCCGGCGGCAGCGTAAATCGTACGTCCTCGCGAATCAGGTCGAGGTCGCGCTGGTTTGTGTAGCCTAATCCGGCCAGGCGGTCGCTCACCTGCTCCACCAGAACTTCCGGGGCCGATGCGCCCGCGGTCAAACCCACGCGGCCAATTCCTTCGAGCCACTTCGGATCGATATCCTTGGCCGAATCGATCAGCTCCGCTGGCACGCCCGAGCGCTTGGCGACTTCGACGAGCCGGTTCGAATTCGAACTGTTGGGCGAGCCCACTACAAGAATCAGATCGACTTCACGCGCCAGTTGTTCGACCGCTTCTTGCCGATTTTGGGTTGCATAGCAAATATCATCGGAAGCAGGACCCTCGATCGCTGGAAAACGCTCGCGCAGCCGGGCCACAATTTCCTGAGTATCGTAGAGGCTCAGCGTTGTCTGGGTGAGAAACGACAACCGGCTGGGGTCGTCGATTGTGAGCGCATCCACGGCTTCCACGCTGTCCACCACCACGGTTTGTTTTGGCGCTTCGCCCGAAGTTCCCACGATCTCCTGATGGTCGCGGTGTCCGATCAAAATGATGGTGCGATTTTCCCGGGCGAACTTCAGGGCTTCCAGATGCACTTTTGTCACCAGCGGGCACGTCGCGTCAATCACGCGAAGCTCGCGCAGGCGCGCTTCCTCGCGCGTCGTAGGAGGTACTCCGTGAGCGCTGAAGACAAGTACCGCGCCCAGCGGAACCTCTTCCACCGTTTCGACGAAAATCGCGCCATTGTGACGCAACTGCTCGACCACGTACCGGTTATGTACGATTTCGTGATGCACGTACACAGGCGGGCCATACGCTTGCAGCGCAAGTTCCACGATGTCCACCGCTCGAACCACTCCGGCGCAAAATCCTCGAGGCCGCACGCGGATTAAACTCTTGCCTTCGCCGTTCGATTGCGTCTGGTTACTCATTCGGTAGCCTCAAAAAGTCCATAATACATTATCACGAGCACGGCAGGCTTGCGCGAGATTTTGGCGCGCTGCAGTGGTCAATCCGAGCGAGGCCAGTAGAACAGGCTTCAGCCTGTTTGCATTTGAATTTTGCAGCGTTGGCAAAGTTCAAAACCAAACAGGCTGAAGCCTGTTCTACTGGCTTCGCTCGCCCAACGCGAGCGTCTTGGCCCGCGAGATCGCGGCATTGAAGCGCGGCGCGGTATCGGCCTGAAACGCGAGATACCCGCCGTTTGGCGAACCATAAATCCAATTGTAGCGGTAGGACCGAAAGAGAAGTTCCATGTACGGTTCAAGATCTTCGATAGTGTTGGCGGTAGAGGCGCCGCAAGCTCCCTGGGCTACCCAGGTTCGTTTAGCCGAGCGATCGTTCCATAGCGTCATTGTTCCCGCCAGCTCCAGAATCCCGCCATGCTCTTGCAGCAGGGGCGCGAATGTGCTGGCCCTCTTCTGAATCGCCTGGCTAAGATCATCGACGGAAGTGTGGCAATAGCCGAGACCTACACTCCCGCCTGTCACGACATGGAGCGGAAGATGGCGCTGCTCAATTCGGTCGAGCAGTCCTTCCACAACGTAGGTTGCGGCGAAATACGTCGGTTGGCCGTCAACCACCCGGTAATCGGGGCGCGTGAAACCCGTGAACAAGAACCATAGCGTTGCGCCCGGATACTCCGCCGCCCCGGCATCGGCCATCCGCGCCCCGACCTGCTTCAATAATTTCACCAATTCTGAGGGCGGCTGGCCTCTAAGACGGGAAAGTTCGCCGAGGTCGTACGCTTTGTAGTTATTGTAAAACTCCAGATCGCAAACAATCCCGGCAACTCCTGTATCCTTGGCAACGCGAAGCGCATTTCGCCAGTTCTGCAGAAAATCCTTCTGTGCTCCTGCGCTGTCGTCCAAATCCACTCCCTGGATCCGCTGGAAGTAGGGAACTTTGGCATACTCATTTGCCTCGGCGTCCTTTCCCCCAACCATTCGGTTCAGGTAGACCCACGGCCAGATATCTTTCGTGGTATTTTTTTTCCAAACAGCAATTTGCGCCTCCATCGCTGCCGCCGATTCCACCGGTGATGTGTCGTACGCATCTTCAAAAGAAACCGCCAAGCCATCGTAGGGAGAACGATCGAACTGCGCCAGCTTCTGCCCATCCATCTGAGAAGCTACGGCCGAGTTCACAAGCATCAGGTAGTGATTGCCCAGCCGGGCCGCCGCTCGATTGGTTCCAGCGGCGGCAGATTTATTTCGAGACATCCCCGCCTGTTCCCCACCAGACGTATCGAAGCTGGCACGCAGTAATGAGACTGCGCGGGGCGGCGCGCAGGTTTCAACTTCGAAGATGCCCGCAACAAACACGAGCGCCAGCAATAGCGAAGCCGAAGACGGCATACGCCTCCCGCTATTCGGTCTCGATGCTCACTAGATAATAAGAAAGCTTCCCGCTCGGCATTTCCTTGAACCAGTGAGGTATCTTGGCGGGGACGGTAATCACGTCGCCTTTGGTCAAATGGTAGACCGTACCGCCGTCTGCGGTAGGTGATCTCAGCTGGTCTGGGGCAGTGCGCTTCGGATCGATCATGGTTCCGCCAACCACGAACGTCGCCTCGCCATCGACTATGAAATAGATGTGGCTAGTATGCTCGTGGTATTCCACTGCGCCTGGCCCTCGCTGCACAGCCTGAACCGCCACGCCCGATTCCTTTACCAGAAATCCACTTTTGGCTAATGTCGCGGCAACGTCATCGTGGCCAACGTAATGGACCTCGGCTGGAACGCTGGTAGGCGGGGCAGCCTTAGCCGCATTCAGAAAAAAAGCACCGCCCAACACCGATAGCAATGTCGCAATCGCCGGTAACATTTTCATTTTCTTTTCTCCCTTTTCGATCGGATTTCATTCTGAAACCATGTGCTGTTACAACAAAAAATTGAATCAGCATCCGCGGCGCATGAATCGTATATTAGAAGCATTGGCCGCGCGGCAGCCTCTGCTTTTAATTAGACACGTAAAACAAGGCCGCGGCGATTCAGTGCAATCTTCAGACTTCAAAAAAGATGGCGTGGGTTCCTTCCAAATCCTATACCAAAGTCTGGCGCGCGACGAATAAATCGAAGACAAAAGGAGACAGCGCAAATGCCAAAGATGAAAGCGGTCCAAGTACCAAGTCCGGGTGCAGATTTCGAGATTGTCGAGCGTGAAATCCCCGAGCCCGGAGTTGGCCAGGTGAGAATCCGAGTCCAGGCCTGCGGCGTCTGTCATAGCGATGTGATCACCAAGGAAGGGCTTCTGCCCATCACGTACCCGCGCATTCCCGGACACGAAGTGGCTGGCCTGATCGACGAAGTCGGCAGCGGCGTGACGCAATGGAAGCAAGGCGAACGTGTCGGCGTGGGCTGGCATGGACAGCAGGACGGCACGTGCCCATCGTGCAGGCGAGGGGATTTTGTCACTTGCGCGAACCTGAAGATTAGCGGAATCAGCTTCGACGGCGGTTACCAGGAATATATGATCGCGCCGGTGGAAGCGCTGGCGCACATGCCGGAATCGCTCGACGCCGCCGAAGCCGCGCCGCTGATGTGCGCCGGGATCACCACCTTCAATGCCCTCCGCCACAGCGGAGCGCTGCCGAGCGACCTCGTCGGCATTCAGGGAATCGGCGGTCTCGGACATCTGGGAATCCAATTTGCCGCCAAGTTCGGTTATCGAGTGGCCGCAATCGGGCGAGGCTCGGAGAACGCAACGCTAGCCAAGAAGTTGGGAGCGGACGTATACATCGACAGTGCCGCATCCGATCCTGCCGCCGAACTGCAAAAGCTGGGCGGCGCGCGTGCGATTCTCGCGACCGCGCCCAGCGGGAAGTCGATGACGGCGTTGATCGGAGGTTTGGGCGCGAATGGAACTCTGGTGGTCGTGGGAGCTTCGCAGGATCCGATCGAAGTGGCGCCGAATCAGTTGCTCTTCGGCAAGAAGAGTATCAAGGGATGGGCCAGCGGAATCCCGACGGACTCCGAGGATACGCTGCGCTTCGCAGTGCTGACAGGCGTGCGGCCGATGATCGAAAAGTACCCGTTGGCGAAGGCTGCCGAGGCGTATGCGCGGATGATGAGCGGCAAGGCGGTGTTTCGCGTTGTTCTTACGATGTGAGATATGTTGCTTGTTGCAGTGAATGAACTTAATGAACGTTGATTACAAGACACGTGCGACCGGCTAAAATCGGGCCTGCGCAAGCTCATTACGGTTCGAGCCATCGGATCGGCCAGAGGGCACGGCCGTGCCCCCACGGCAATCGGTAGTATCCTAAATTTAGAGAAATATTTTCGAAGAAATGTGGGGCTGCGACTTCGGAGTCTAATTCTGGAAACGCCAATCTCCCGATTGGCGACGGCACAGAAGCACAAAACGCCGATCGGGAGATTGGCGTTCCCAGGGTTTGCCAGCCGACACCTGAACTCAGATTTAAATTTGGACACCATCCAGCAATCGCATCGTTTCGTGAAGCGGTTTCCAAATGCTATGCTGCTCAATCGTTTGCGGAGGCGTTTGCGGAGGCCGGCATGGATTTAGCGGATCGGGTGGCGGTGATTACTGGAGGAGGACGCGGCATCGGGCGGGCCATCGCGCTGAAGTTTGCCAGCGAAGGTGCGGCCGTGGTGGTGGCGGCGCGCACGAAAGCAGAGATTGAGTCGGTCGCCAGGGAGATTCGCGATGCGGGCGGAAAGGCAGGCGCCGTATCGATCGACGTTGCCGACGAAAAGCAGTGCGCACACCTGGTCGGCGCGGCGGCGGCGCAATTTGGGCGAGTCGACATCCTGGTGAACAATGCTGGGGACTATGGCCCAGTGAAGCCCATCGAGGAGATCATTCCTCGGGAATGGGATCGCGTGATCGCAGTCCACCTGCGAGGCGCATATCTCCTTACTCGTCTGGTGCTTCCGGAGATGTACGCGCGCGGCTCGGGAGCGATCCTCAATATTTCGAGCCTCTCAGCGAAGTCGGCGTTCGGTTGGGGCTCTCCCTACGCGGCGGCGAAAGCTGGAATGCTGGGCCTGACTCGAGTTGTCGCCGCCGAAGCGGCTCGAAAGGGAGTGCGTGTAAACGCAATCTGCCCCGGCCCAGTCACGGAAACGAAGATGTCAAAGGATTTAGGTCACACGCTCGCCGAACGCCTGGGAGTTTCCGAGGAGGATCAGCTGAAAGGCTTTCTTAATACGATCCTTCAGGGTCGCGGCCAAACTGCCAACGAGATTGCCGAGGCAGCGCTCTTTCTCTGCTCGGCACAGGCCAGTGCAATTACTGGGCAGGCTCTGAACGTGGACGGCGGTGGTGCTTTTTACTGATTTCTTCGGCTGCGGTCAAGCCGCGGCGTGCCTGGCTTCCCGCCCAGCCCAAGCCCCATTGTCCTGCGCGATCAATGAGATACAGCAGAAGCGCGAAGATGGCGAAGACGATGAACACGCCCGTGAACAGCATGAGGGCGGCGAGCATCTCCTGAACAAAATAGATTTGTAACGCGACAAAGGCCACAACGACAATCCATAACCACCTTCGCGATTTCCGTTCGCTGAGTACCCGCTTGAACGATTCGCTGACCGCTTGACTGACTTTCACCTGGGCAAGTCCTTTCCGGGACATTAAATTGGATGCAATTCACCGCCCAGAAGACGCGCCCGATGTCAAAAATATAAGTTGTCCCTTTTCATACCGTACGTCGGTACAGGCGTGGCCTGATGGTCAGTTTTGAAGCTGCCAATACGCAATTAGGAAGGGATTCTACAGGATTTAGAAGATTCGTCTCCCATATTTCGAATTTGCGATGGGTTCGAAATTATCTTGGGGGATTGGATTTTGCAGGCAGCCCGTTCGCGTGGTCTGACCGGTAGCGTCGACAACAAGACACTCGGCAAACTTCTGCACATAGATGGCACCTAAGTGGATATTACCAGAAGGTTTGAGTGGCACGGGCTTCACGGATTGCGGAAAAAGTCCCCGTTATGATTCAAAGCAAAGAATTCGTGCTTTCCTGGATTTAAACCAATCGGAGATTCTTGGTTTCGCTCAGAATGACGTACGAGTGGGGCTTTTCCGCAGCGCGTTCAGCAGGTGCTGCTCAAGCCTCAACGGCTTTCGAACGGGTAACGGTCAGCCGATTGGACCGCTGCGGCGACTCGCTGACGCATCGCAACTGTGTCGGCAGGCTCGCGCTTCAGGAACCGGCGCAGAACGGCAAGTTGAGTGCGCAGCATATCTCCCTCCAGGACGGCGGCAAGCGACTTGCGTGAGCCGATCTCGACTCGGTCGGTGGCGTCGTGAAGGAACACGCGCGCCGCATCTCCCATTACAGCCGAATTTTCGGCACCGCGCGCCGCTTCGGCTTTCTGGACGCGGCGCAAGGAAGACTCGATCGCGTAGCACTCCATGACGATATCGGAGAGCATGCCGACGATTTCCTGCTGGTCTGCGAGGCGGTCGCGATATTTTTCCAGCGCCGCGCCGGCCACCAGCAGAAACGCTTTCTTGACGCCGCTCAGAATGCGTTCTTCCTCGGACCACGGGCCGGAGGGTTGCTCCTCGAACGACGGGCCGGCCAGAATTTCGTCGCGCAATTTCGCTCCGGCCTGCATCAGCGGGAGCGCGCCCGACATCGCTCGCTTCATCAGCATTTGGACGATGAGCATGCGATTGATCTCATTGGTGCCCTCGAAGATGCGGTTGACGCGGGAATCGCGATACCCGCGCGCCACCGGATAATCCTCATGAAAGCCGTAGCCGCCAAAGATCTGAACCGCCTCATCCACCACGAAATCGAGCAGTTCGGAGCCGTACACTTTGCTGATCGAGCTTTCGATCGCGTATTCCTCGAACACTTTCATCGATTGCTGCGATTTATCCGCACTTTCGCCCGCTGCGGCAATGGCCCGGTCCATCAATCCCGCGGACCGGTAAATCATGGATTCCACCGCGAAGGTGCGAATGGCCATCTCCGCAAGCTTTGCGCGAATCAGGCCGAAACTCCCAATCGGCTTGCCAAACGCAAACCTTTCCTTCGCATATTTCGACGCGATTTCGAGCGTGCCTTTCGCTCCGCCCATGCAGTACGCACCCAGGCTGAATCTTCCCGCATTCAAAATATTGAAGGCAACAATGTGGCCGCGACCAATTTCGTGCAGCAAATTCTCCCTGGGCACCTGGCAATTCTCGAAAAACAGGGCCGTGGTCGAGCTTCCCTTAAGGCCCATCTTTTTTTCCTCCGCGCCGGAGGAAAATCCGGGAAATCCGCGCTCGACGATGAAGCAAGAGAATTTTTCGCCATCGACTTTCGCAAACACGATGTACACATCGGCGAAACCGCCGTTGGTGATCCACATCTTCTGCCCGTTCAGAATCCAGGAACGCCCGTCAGGCGACAGCACGGCGCGAGTTCGCGAATTTTGCGCGTCCGAACCGGCTTGAGGCTCGGATAAGCAGTACGCGGCAAGCTTTTCTCCGGTCGCGAGAAGCGGAAGATATTTCTTTTTTTGTGCATCGTTACCGAAGAAAACAATCGGCAGGGTCCCGATGCCTGAGTGCGCGCCATGGCTCACTCCAAACGAAGCGTTCGCCGACAATTTCTCCGCCAGTTGCACGCTTGACGCTTTGTCGAGCCCCGCGCCGCCGTATTCCTCGGGTACCCCGCCGCCGAGCAGACCTATTTCGCCGGCTTTCTTAAGCAAATGCGGGAGCAAACCTTCCTTGTGCAGTTCGAGGTCGGGAATCAGGGGAACGACTTCGTTACGGACAAACTCTTCCGCCGTCCGGCCAATCAGTTTTTGATCGTCGGTCAGTTCAGCGGGTGAGAAGACATCGTCAGGTGTGCAGGGCTCGACTAAAAAACTGCCTCCGCGAGATGCGGCACGCGGCATCGACGTTGTGGCCATGGTCCCTCCTGGTTCGCAAACACTTCGTGATGGAATCCGCCAGGCTTAACTGTTCATTTAACCCGTTGCGCGTAAACGTTCACGGCAAAGTGCAGCCCGCACCCACGGGCCTCGCCGCGATCGGACGACGATCAGGCCGCGCCAGCAGCGGACTTAATCTCCCCAATGTAAGTGTCGGGCAAGCTGTGTTCGCCCGCTCCGTCCAGGATCGCTTGCAAATAATGTGGCGACGGGCGCAACCCTTTCTGAACTTTCGACGCGATGTACACTTGCGCTGAAACTGGCTTCCCACTCGCCGGTACCGCAGGATCGCCTGTCGGCGAAGCAGGGTTTGCATCTGGCGTCACCTGGATTTCGATGCGCCGATAGTGCTCGGGCACGCCTTCGTACCGGTCCAAACTCCGAAAGCTATTTTCTTCAATCTTATATAACACGCCGTAGACGGTTTTCCCGGGCGCCGGTTGCACATTGGCCCCCGCCGTGCCGCCGCGAACTTTCTTATTAAAGCGCAGTTCGTAGTTTGGCAAGCGGGCGTTATGTTCTTCTAATATATTGCCGACGCGGGAAAGCATTTGAGTCCGATTCATGTTACTGCCATACGCAAAATGCCACACAGTTCTGGAAGCCATATTTCCTTTCTGATAATGGAACGGAGTACAGACAGCGCAGGGCCTCATTGTAACGGGGATGGCTGCCAAGAAGCAAACTTCGAGAGGCGCTTAATTGTATCGTTTGAACACCGTGCAGGCGGAGACCCAACTCACAAACCGATTCGATGGAGAGTCATCTTGAAAAAGACTGGCCGATCCGTCCCGAAAAACGATGGACGGATCGGCCTTCACGAAACCACGTTGTGAATGCAAGGGTTGCTTTCGTGGAAGCCGCCCGTTTTGTGGGCCGGCATCAGCGCGGCCGCTTCGTCCGGATTCGACTTCGTACAGCTGCGGCAAAGGCTTTCCATATACGGAAGTTGCCATCAGCTTCTTCAAGCATGCGTTCTGGGTGAAACTGGAGTCCCACCAGAAAATCGGCGTTCGGATCGTGATAGCCCTCGACGAGGCCATCTTTGGCGTGCGCCATGGGCTTGAACCGCTTCGCCAAATCTCGTATTCCCTGATGATGGTAACTATTCACTTTCAGGTGTGTCCGTTTGTACCATGTTTGCAGCGGCGTTCCCGGAACGATCGAGACCGGATGGCGGTACGTATCGTAGTTTTCGAAATCGATATGCTTCAGCGGAGATTTCTTTTCCTGTTGTACGTCGCCGTACAACGTACCTCCGGAAACCACGTTCAGCAATTGCGAACCTCGGCAGATTCCGAGCATCGGAAGCTTTTTCCGCAGTGCATGGCGAATGAGCCGTATCTCGATTTCGTCTTTCAAGGGATGAGTTTTCTGCAAATACTCGACATTTTCAGGTATGGCCTTGTAGTTCGCCGGATCGATGTCCTCGCCCTCAACGATGAGAAGGCCGCTCATGTTCTCCATATAGTTAGGAACGCACGACGGCATGCCTTCGACGACGGGGACCATGATTGGCAACATTCCCACGCGGATCAAGAGCGCGAGATGAAATTCGCCCACGTAATCGATGAACTTGTGCTTGCGAATCGTCCTGCGAGTCACAACGAGAACTGAAGGGCGCTTCATCGGAGCAGCAGTTGGAGCGCTGTCACCAATTTGGCGTCTTTTTCGCGGCCTTGCGAGGCGACACGGATGTGGTAGTTGTCCATGCCAACCTTGTTCGAGCAATCTCGCACATACATGCGATGCTCCTTCAGCAACAGCCCTTGAAGCTCAGTCGCCGTCATGCCGCCCTTGATCTTGAACAGGACAAAATTAGCCCCTGTGGGATATACGTCGATTCCCGGTATCGCACGCAACGCGCCGTAAAGCCAGCGAACATCGCCAATCAAGCGCTTCCTTCCCTCGTGGTAGGCCGCGTCGGTTGCGGGCAGCAACGACAGAAAATATTGCGCCAGCGTATTCACATTCCATGTCGGAATGAACTGCCGCATGCGATTGAGCACGTAAAGATTTTCGCTGTAGCAGTATCCAAGGCGCAGACCCGGCACGCCGCAGTGTTTGCTCATGCTCCGGACCAGCAATAAATTGGAAAATCGATCCGCCATCTGGAGGAGACTCGGGACCGGATCGCCCGCAAAGTCGATGAACGATTCATCGACGATCACCAGTTCCATATCCTTCGCGCGGTGCATGAAATCGATCATTTCCTCGAGCGAAAAGAGCTGGCCGGTGGGGTTTCCGGGATTGATGATCAGGAGCGCTTTCATGCCGCGTCGACGAACCCAAGCCAGATAGTCCGGCAGATCGAGTCTGTAGTTTTGCTCGGGTTTCAACGCATACAGCTCGGCGTCCCGGTAGTCCCTGAGTTTTTCGATGTATTCGCCGAACGTCGGGACAGACACGGCGATTCGGTCGATCAGCGTGGTGTTGATCAGCACAATGAGTTCGGTCGCGCCATTTCCGATGATCAGGTTTTCCGGATTCACGTGCAGAACGGCTGCCAGATTCTTCTGGCTCATGATCGGACTGCTGGACGGGTACGACTTGATAAGGTTTGGGAAATTCTCCTTTAGATCATCGAGCATGATTGGCGTCGGGTAGTAGGGATTGGCGATGAAGCAAAAATCAATAATGTCTTTCGCGTTTTCGTAACCTACCAGATCGGCCAGGGATGGAGAATGCGAGGTCTCGTAGAAAAGATGCTTCCTCAGTTCCATCGGCAGAACATTGGATCTTGCGTGTGTCATGATTCCGTTTTATCACGCTGAAATTTTGCGTACAAGGTCTCTTTCCCCGCTTCTCATGGCACTTCCGATTCGATTCAAGCTCATTTACTTCTGCGGCAATTTTCGGTTTCGAATGAGCGACCTCCATTCGATCAATTCCGCGAGCAAAGCCTTTTCAATCACCGAAGTAATCCGCAGCACGGTAGACCATGTCCGGGATAATTCCAGTTGTTTGTCCCATTGCATCAGCATGCGATGTAACTCCCGGTAACGATCGCGGCGCCTTTGGAAATCGTTCACGGCCAACAGCGCGCCGGCGACAGTCGCGATTTGAAAGCCAGTCGTCGCCGCGAGCGCGAAAACCGGCTTCCATCGCCCTGGAGTCCAACTAACGATGCCGTGCGCACTTAACAGCATCCACGCATTCAAGCTTCCGGCGAGAACTAAGCTGGCCCACACGACATATCGATACGTGCGCACCGCGGTGGCCGAGCGACTCGCGTGGCTTGAGAAATATGCAATCTGGTGCTGCACTCGGTCCTCTCGATACTGCCGCTTGAACTCTTCAAGTGTGGCTGGTTCTGATGTACGGCCTGACATTTTCAGATAGTTGAGCGACGTCAACATTCCGGCCAGTTCAGGCACAACCTCTGGTCCTACAGCATCGTAGAGCGCCGGTGTCTGCCAAAGCGCAAGGCAGGACCGGCAGATTTCCGCGGCGGCTCGTATTCGTGTCCAAGTGACCTGCCGGCGTGACAGTCTCATTACATAGGGCAATACAGCCGCCATGGCTCCAAACGCTGTTCCCGACCATAACCAGATCACACTTTCTTCCGTGGAGGACGCCTTCCCACTCAGCAGGGCGGCGGCGGCCGTGCAAAAAATTGGGATCGCCGCCAGGCGACGGAACTGCGGGGCAACCTTGCTGGCATTTTGATCTACCTTGTCAAACCACGCTTGCGCGAGGCTCCGAGGGGTAGTTAGCGGAACTTGCGTGGCAGCGTCAGGCAAGTCGTTGAGAAATTCGAGTTCAGCGTCTCGCATTAAATTCGGATTTTCATTCAAAGAGTCCACGCTTCCGGTAACGCTATGGATCCAAACGATGGGACAGCCTTGTTCCTTAGCAAAATTGAAAATGTCCGCGGTGCCGCCCATTCCGCGGCTTTCCTCTCCGTCCCACAGCGCGATGAGTAGCTGACTTTGATGGACCGTTTCAATGCCGCATTCGTAGTAGCGCTCCGTCGGATCCTGGCTGACTCCCATGACCTCAACCGAAAGCGCGCTGGCCATCACGCGTTCCGCGCGCTCCCATGTCGGATCGTCAAAATCCTCTCGAAAAGTTTCTGGCGGCGAAGGCAGCAGGATCCTGATGGGCAGATTTAGCTCGATGCAACTCTCGGCAAATAGCAAGTCCCCGCCCGCGGCCACCGAGGAGACCCCATATACGACTCCCGAATTCTCTGCCTTCCACTCATCCAGCACTCTTAGGATGGCAGTCCTGCACTTATCTTCGTCCATCAGTTTACGATGGCCGCTAAATCCGATGGCCAGGATGGAGGGAAGCCTTACGGACGAGGTCGATCGGTTGAATCTAAAACTCATTCTGAGGTCCAGTGGCTAGACGGTCGCACTTCAACACGCTTCCTCAACTCCTATTCAACGTGCAACCGTGACTTCATCAGAACGACGACGTCGGGATTGAAGGTGGACATAACATAATACAGATTAAGCTCAGAGTCTTTGAGCTTCGTCCAGCGTTCGACAACGTAGGGAGCGAAAGAGCCTCCATGGACGGATGCGGGATCGACCTGGTTTCTGGGGCCCGGGACGGGCCCGGCGAGCCCGTCATCTCGTTTCGAAAACGAATTGTGGATAAACTTACCGAGCCCGCCGTCACGAACCATATTGAACAAGAGTTGAGGATCGCTCCAAGGTCCCCAAGGCGTGCGGGCATAGGAAAACATGATGCCGGGATCGGGACGCCGCAGGTCATACGTCATTAGCCACAATCCGAGATCCTTGCACCAGGTGACGGAGAGATCGCCTAACGAGCCTTCCTTGACGATAGGCAGTGCGCCCGATTCGTTATCGCTCCATTTCGGTTTGTTCGACGAATCGAGTCCTGCAAAATAAAGCGTCCCTTTGCCGGTCTCGAATTGGGCCGCCGGGACAATGGAAAGATATGCATCGCTTTCGCGGTAGTGTGCCGTGCCCCACATCAGGACGAAAGGGCCACCAGGTGGCATGGCCGGAATCACTGCCGGTTCGATATGCATGGACATCCTGACCAATCGCCCGCCGGGCAGCTGCGCAATCGTGCGAAGCGGCTGAAACGTCGAAGGGGGAATGAACTTGGCCAGCACGGAACGCTCCTCATCTCGTCCCCTGGTAAAATTTGTGCTGATCGCGACATAGATCTGCCCACCGAGGCTGATGCCGGATACCGGCAGTTCGGATAATCCCATGCTGACGCCGGGAGGACTTATAGTCAGAAACTGGCCGTTTACCGTCGGAAACTCCAGCGGGACGCCCCGTTCGGGATCGGTTGAGTCCGTCATCGCCATCGTGTCGGGCCAACGCCCCAATCGACCTACCGTGTCGCCAAATAAAAAATAAGCGTGTCCTTGATGTTCGAATGAATAGCCGAGTTCGGCGCCCGCGATGCCATATCGAGTCAATGTCTGATTGGGAGTTGGCTGGTGTTGCTGTTTGTCCTCGTCCCCGATGAGTTGCTCAAGCTTGATACTCGATTCGGGGATGTAGCTCAGAGTCACTTCGCGCGAACTAACTTTTGCCGGTTCTTTCTTGGCTGGGGGCAGAGGAGCAGGCGCCGAGGATTTCTCCGGCGCTCTTGTCGCTACTGTCTCGGTCTTGGGGGGCTTGAGATCAATTGGAGGAGGTGCGGCGGAGTGGTTTTCGCCAACTTCCGCTTTGGGTGTGGCCGGCGTGGGAGCCACTTGAGCGACCGGTTGTGACGCAGGTGCACTCATCGTGGATTGCGGCTTCGCCGAGCCGCCTCGAAAGTTAAACCAGTAGATAATGAGCGCGAGGACGACAATCAAAGCAGTCAATCCAGCGATCAGCGCGGATGTCCACGAGGAACGCGCAGCAGGCGGCGTTGCGTGAGCCATCGCTGGCAGAGCTGCCGCCGCTGGCGCGATTGGTGCCCGAGGGACCGGGTTTACAGCGTGAACGTCGCGGGAAAGCAACGTCTTAACATTTGCGGCCAATCGTTGAAGGTGAACTTCCAGCGGCGGTGTAATCGCATCGAGCCAGTGGACACTGCCAATGAAATAGTCAAGCGATTTGGCCGGAACCACATCTTCAATGCGCATTGGCATGATCGTGATGCCCTGGCTCACCGCGCGTTCAATCTCCTTCGGGATGTGCCCGGACAGATTTGCCTTCGAGGAAAACACCAGCACCATGATGCGGCATTCGTGGATGGCGTCGATGATTGCTTCGCCGTAGTGGATGCCGGGCAGGACGTCGCGGGGCGCGATCCAGCAGCGAACGCCGTGGGCTTCTAGCGTGGCGCATACAGCATCAGCAACCGCCTTATCTCCTGAAGCGTAGCTGACAAAGACATCGTGCGCCATGGAATCGTACCCTTTGCGTTGTAGACATTCCGAGGAAACTTGCGGGCAGATTCTAGCACGAAGGCGTTTCGAAATAGAGTCGCTCGAAGCTTCGGTACTGTCCTGGTTTGGCTGCTTAAGGGATCAGGTGCGGCAAACGTCTCCGCCCGGCCGGAATTCAACCTGGATATTTGTTGGAAATATAGTTATGCAACTGCGAGATGGTCTGCTGCTGAGCGGAAATCATCCATTTCACCAGATCGCCAATCGAAACGACTCCCAATATATTCCCACCGTCCAGCACCGGCAGATGACGAATACGATTGTCCGTCATGATTCTCATGCAATCCTCGACCGTCTGATCCGGAGTCACGAAAATTGCCGGGCTCGTCATGATCTCACTGACCAGGGTTTGCTTGGACGACTTACCCAGCAAGATGACTTTTCGCGCGTAATCGCGTTCCGAAACAACGCCTACGAGCTTGCCCTCGGAAATCACGAGCAAAGCTCCGACGTACTTATTTGCCATGAGTGCGATTGCGTCGTAGACACACCCTTCCGGCGAAATCTGCCAGACATTCTGATCCTTCTGTTTCAGAACTAATCGAACTGTATCGAGGATGTCCATGGCGTACAGCTCTTGGCGAACACGACCAACCCGATATCCTTGAGTGCAACGATAGGGCAGGCGATTTGGCATGTCAAGTTAGATCGGCAACGCTATCTAAGTTGAAGCGGGGGCGTTCCGGCATGCTACACTTTTGCGTCATTCGACCGTCGTCTGAACATCTTCTAGTCTCTTCTTGGGAGCGCCATTGACGATGAAAGAGCCGCGCGAAGATCGCCGCATTTCATCACGGATAAACCAATCGCAGACGATTCGGATTCGTCCAGCCGAACCAAGTTTCCCCGAAGAAACCCGCACGACTTTAAATGTGTCCTGGGATGGTTTGTATTTCGCGACTTCGCTGGGACACTATTCTCCCGGCATGATTGTTTACGTGACACGAGATTTTCAGTGGAACGATCCGATGAATCGGGAAGAACAAGGCACGATCGTGCGTGTCGATATCTTAAAAAAAGGCAGATGGGGCATAGCCGTCCACGTGCCCCGCGACGTTTGGAGGCCGAATACCTAATCGTCACCGCCGCTGTCCTGGCGATTAGGCCTGCCTCGCCCGCTGAACCTGCGAAAACTACGGAGGCTGAACGGATTGCGGAAAAAGTCGCCGATGTTCATTCTGACCGAAGCGAAGAAGCCCTCCTAGGTTTAAATCCGTGGAAAGAGAGAATCTTCGCTTCGATCAGAATGACACCGAGCCGGGTTTTTCCGCAGCCTCTGAACCCTGTGCTACTGATCCTTGCCACCGATCTGAATAATAAGCCCGTCTGGATCCAAGAGGTAAATACTCATCTTCGATTCCCGCTTGATCTGCACGTTGCGGCGCTTCAACTCCGCTGACACTTTTTCTCTAACGGTTGGATCCTCATCCCAATTGGCAATTGTAAAGCAGATGTGATCGATGCCTGCCAACTCTTCGGATACTTTCTTCTTGATAATCACAAGCGATTCGCCAACCCTGAGGTTGGCTTTGCTTCCGTCGTCCAAGTCGACGGGCATTCCGAACAGGCTCTTATACCAGTCACGCGTCTTGGCGTAATCGGGAACCGGATGGCTGACGTGATTCAGATAGGTGGCTTTAACGATTGTCTCACCTGGGTCACCGGCAGGAGCTGCTTTCACAGCGCTGGCCGCGGACGCTGCCAGCGCCAGGCTCTGAATGAGCTGACGCCGGTTCATCTTCCCGCGCTCAAAATTCTGAAGCAGATTTGCGATGATATGTTCCATTGCACGTCCTCCCTCGAATGTCTCAAATTAATCGCTGGGTCTGTCGATATGGCTTCCCGATGACCAACAAAATACTACCGACCGCTCCAGAACACAACGTTCCACCTCGACTCGATGCTCATGATCGCAACGGCATAAAAGTAGCGGAGGCCCTGTCCATCATCGAGGATTCTTTTTTCATCTTTTCGCGGTCGTTTTATCGTCCAGGGTCTTTGTACAGGTTTCACGCGCCGTCGAAGTAGCGCTTCGGGTTCTCCACGGTCATCGTGCGAATGGCCGCCTCTTGTACGCCAATCTCTTTTAATCGAGGAATCACCGTTCGGATGACGAAATTGATTCCGTCGGGATTCCGGGCATCTCGTGCCGGCAAACTCGCAGTTGGGTTTAGGCCCATGCCGATCGGGAAATCAGTCCCTAACATGACTCGATTACCAAGTCCCTCGTCGATTAGTTTCTTGATGGATGCCATGCGCTGCTCCAGGGTCGCTCGGGGCGGATTTTGCACCGGTGCACCTGGGGAGGGTGGGAGACCGCCCGGAAGCCGATCCATTCCGATGTAGTAACCGCGACGCGCGAGGCTCGTGAGATACTCCACGTCGGGCGTATCGTCGCTGTGACCCAGGCAAACCTTGGACGGGCTGATCCCCTCTTGCTCGAAGATCGCCGCTTGCTTCTCGCCGATCCGGTCTAGCGCCCACGTATGAGTGGAAATAGGGGTACCGGTAGCCTTGCTCGTGCGGGCCGCAGCCCGAAGAAGTCTTTCGCCAAATGGGGTTATACCCTCGATGTCATTCGCGACCTTGATTACTCCGGCCTTGATGTTCGTGCCCTGGATGCCTAATTGAATTTCGCGCGTGAATAACTCCACGAGTTCCTCAGTGGTTCGCACTAACATTGACCGCGATGGATCGAGCCAGTGCCCCGTGGCGGGGACGATGTGAACGCCCGATTTGCGCGAAACTTCCTCCATCAGACGAATGTCTCTTCCCAAGTCGATGGTGGTGACGTCGATAAATGAATCCAGTCCCTCAGATTTATACTTCTTGAGCTTGTCAACTGTTGCGGCAACGAACGCCGCTCGGCCTCCCAGGATTTCTGGCCAGTTCTCCCAGAATCCCGCCGAGGCGGAGCAAACGTGTTCGTGGCATTGGGTAAAGCCAAGTTTGGCGGTGTCAATCGGTCCCAGAACAGTTTGCACTGTTCCACGATTGCTTTTGGAGGCAATCTGCCCCGATGAAGCCAAACCGCTGACAGCTTGTTTGTCGGCCAATACGACCGCCGCACCGACAGCAGTTACAAGGAAGCCTCTGCGCGATACGTAAGATTCTTCGGTCATCGCTTCACCCCGGCTAAGTTGCGCGGATCATAGCGAACAGCCGTACTCGCGTCAAGCTTAAGCGCTGAGTGAAACTGTTGAAATTAGGCGTGCAAATGATCCGCAGGAGCGTGCGGATGCGGATTTTCCCCCAGTTCGTAAATTGCTTTGGCCGACCCGACGACGTGGGGATCAGGAGCAGTGACAATATCCTTGTCCTTGCCGGCGTAGGGAATGGTATAGAGGATATGCTTTATCGCGTTGAGGCGCGCGCGCTTCTTGTCATCGGAGCGCACGATCGTCCAAGGCGCATCGGCGGTGTCGGTGTAAAAGAGCATCGCTTCCTTGGCCTTGGTGTAGGCGTCCCACCGGCCCAGGGACTCCACGTCCATCGGGCTGAGCTTCCATTGCTTGAGGGGGTCCTTAGCCCTGCCGAGAAACCGGCGTAGCTGTTCCTCCCGGCTGACGGAGAACCAGAATTTATAGAGCCGAATTCCGCTGCGCACCATCATCCGCTCAAATTCCGGCGTCTGGCGCATGAATTCCAGGTATTCGTGCGGCGTGCAAAATCCCATTACATGCTCGACACCCGCGCGGTTGTACCAGGACCGATCGAAGAAGACGATTTCGCCTTTCGTGGGAAGCCTTTCGATGTAACGCTGGAAATACCACTGGCCTCGTTCCGTGTCCGAAGGTTTGGCCAGGGCGACGACTTTGGCGCCGCGAGGATTGAGGTTTTCCGTGAATCGCTGGATCGTTCCTCCCTTGCCCGCGGCATCGCGGCCTTCAAAGAGCAACACGACGCGTTCGCCGACTTCCTTGACCCAAGCCTGCATCTTGACCAGTTGAATTTGCAGCAGTTCGACTTCTTCCAGATACTTGGATTTCTTGATTTGCTTCGGATACGGATAGTTGGCGCTAATAATGTGTTTTTTGCTCTTGGCCTTCTTTACCTTGGAAATCAGCTCTTCGGGAATGCTCGTTCGGACCTGCTCGTCGATCAGTTCGACCATGGGGAAAGAGCTGGCCTGCGCTTTGAGGGAGCTTTTCTTCTCTTTCAGTTTCTCCTTCGTCTTCTTGTCAACTTTCTTTTGGGCTGCTTCGTCCAAGTCAGCCTGTTTTCGGTCATGCCGTTCGACCATCGGGAAAGCTCCTGCCAGCACTTTGCCGGAGCCTTTTTTCTCCTTCAATTTCTTCTTTAGTTTCCTCTTGTCGGCTTTCTTTAGGGCTGTTTTTTCCAAGGTAACCAGTTCTTCCGGAATGGTTGTTCGCGCCGGTTCGTTATTCAGCTCGGTCATGGGGAAAGTTGTGGCCAGCACATTGGTGGAGCTTTTTATCGTCGTCTTCTTATTTTTCATTTTCTTTTTCCCAGCTTTCTCTTGGGCTTTCATTTTTTCCTCTTTTTGTTTCCTGGCTAGTCATTCCAAAGCACCGCGATTCACCGGAGATTCTTCTGATATTGCAGGTTCAGAGCTATGTTGAACCTCTTTGGAAAGGGGCAGCATATCTCATTCAGATTGACCGACAGCATGTAGCTTGAACGATTATTTACATTCCCTGAATCTAAAATTCAGATTTGACTGCAACGGCCGGGAGAGCAATATAGTGGGGCCGACATTTTGAAAGATCCGTCAAAACAGTCCTCTTTTTCCCCAAAGATCTCAGGCTGCGGGCCGGACTCTCTCCAGCGCACCGAATTTCTGATTTGAATTCGGCGGCGATCAGGCATCGGAGGATGACTTGTACTTACGATTTGGGACTTGGGCGCTAAGAATTCTTGGCCGAGCCGCGGTGTTTATAGAAATGACACCGCGGTTTCACATATCGCCCCCTGTTTCAGCGACATAGGTACATAGTTATCTGTGTAATTTCTAATGAGGGCTCCAGCGTGTCACCCGGTAAGCATCGGCAGCACGAATGGGGAAAGCTCTAGAATCAGGTTAGAATCTGTATTTCAATTATGGCGCTGCGATTCGGCAAGATTTCCAGCACTGAAGTGATATCGTATCGAGAATGAAGGCTTCATTGCCCACAAAATGAAAGCTTTATGAACCGTCAGCCGGAGTCATCCAATAGGAACGCTTGCGAACTCGCGGAAGCTGTCATCCGCGGATTCGGCGAGGTTCGCGTCCGTGTTTTTGGCACGAGCATGGTTCCCTCCATTCTCCCCGGTAGTCTGATCTCCGTTCAGCGCGTTGATATTTCCGAAATTTCCAATGGCGAAATCGTGCTGTATTCTCGAGACGGACGGTTCTTCGTTCATCGGGTCGTGGCCCGTACTTGTGTCAACGAGCAACCGGCACTCATCACGCGCGGTGACCGCCTGGGTTACGACGATCCTCCGGTTACTTCCACTGAGTTGCTGGGCCGCGTAAATGGCATTCAGCATGGCGAAAGACCCAGCGAAGGACGACTTCAACCTGTTGCCCGGCTTGGGGCGTGCAAGCGAGCCATCCTTCGCATTTTGCAACGATCCGACCGAGCGACGTATCTTTATCTCCGTCTTGCTTCAATCTGGCCGAGTCTTTTTTCCGGGAGGGCGTCTTGCCGAGCGTGACGGCTGTGACCGAACGTTCCAGCGTGGTTGTCAAGATCGGCGACATGCCCATTCGCTTCCACTGCGACGATCCGGCTTTCGTCCGCCTGATTCGAGAACGCTACGCCGGATACGTGAGTTCCATAACCGAAGCTAGTTTCGATTTTGACATTGAGCTCGCGCCCCTTGGCACTGAATCCAGGGACGAGGACGTTCGCGTGACCTGGAACTCGGGAAGCTGGCTGATGACGCGCGGCGATTTTCGCGCCGAATGGAATCCCTCGACGCTGCGCGGACGAATTCAGCAAACGATGAATCCCTATTCTCTGGATTCCGTTCTGCGCATAATCCACACGTTGCTACTGGCCCGAAAGGGCGGGTTTCTGGTGCACGCTTCGAGCGCGATTCGCAATGGGCGTGCATTCCTCTTTTCGGGAGTTTCCGGGGCGGGGAAGACCACCATGGCAAGGCTTGCTCCTCCGGATGCCGCATTGTTGACGGATGAAATTTCCTATGTGACTCGGCAGGATGACCGGTATTTCGCGGTGGGGACGCCGTTTTTCGGAGAGCTTGCCCGCGTCGGAGAAAACCTGCGAGCGCCTATTGAATGTATCTACCTGCTTGCCAAAGGCCCCGAGAACAAGATCGAGCCCATCGTGGGGGCTGACGCAGTTCGCGGGTTGCTCGGCAATATTCTGTTTTTCGCCCGGGACCCCGAATTTGTAAAGTTGGTTTTCGATGCGGCTTTTGATTTTGTCAATCGCGTACCCGTTCGGCGGCTGACGTTTGTGCCCGACGCGCGCGTATGGGAGCTAATTGTATGAACGAAAAACGCTATGTCGCTCGAAGCACCGCTATTGCGGCGCGGGTGTTGGGCAACGAGATGATGATCATGTCGGCCACCAACTCAACGTTGTTTACACTGGACGAACTGGGAACCGTCATCTGGGAGGCGGCGGACGGGGCGACGCCGCTCGATGAAATCGTCATGCAGAAGGTTTGCTCGAAGTACGATATCGCGCCGGAAGTCGCGATGAAGGATGCGGAAGCGTTCGTGACAGGACTGGCAGAACACGGCCTTCTGTTGGTTTCCGACCAGCCGTTCACACAGGAAAAGCGTTTGTCCGCGGAGGCCAAATGAGCGTTCTGGTTGCGGAGCTTGCCGCCAAGGCACTCAAGCTGAATATTCCGCTGAGTGTGCAGCTGGATCTGACCTATCGGTGCAATGAACGGTGTGTGCACTGTTATCTCGACCATCATGATCATGGAGAGATGACAACGGCGGAAATCAAGGACCTGCTCGATCAGATGGCCGATGCCGGCGTTTTCTACCTCACGATCAGCGGCGGCGAAATCATGATGCGGCGCGATTTCTTCGAGATTTTGGAATATGCCCGATTGCGGACGTTCTGCGTCAAGCTGAAGACCAACGGGATTCTAATACGCAAGAAGGAAGCCGACCGCATTAAAGCGCTGGGCGTGGAAACGGTGCAGATCAGTATTTACTCGCACATCCCCGAAGTTCACGATGCCATCACGAAACTGCCGGGATCGCTCGAACAATCCATCGAAGCCATTCGGCTTCTGCGCGCTCACGGCTTGAACGTCGTGGTCGCGAATGTAGTGATGACTCAGAACGTCAATGATTATCTGCCTGTGCGCGCGCTGGCCGCTGAACTGGGAGCGCAGTTCTTCGTCGATCCCACGATTACTCCCATGATGGATGGCGATAGGTCCATTCTCAACCTGAATGTGGACGAGGCGGCACTAAGAGAAGTGTTTCGCAACGAAGCGCTGGTTGGAAATGTGGAGGAATTCTGCGCTCCTCCGCTAGGGCCCGACGAGGATGCCCTGGATATGCTGCCGTGCAGCGCGGGCCACACGGCTTGTTACGTGTCTCCCTACGGAGACGTCTACCCGTGCGTCCAGTTTCCTTTGCCCAGCGGAAATGTGCGGCGCACAAAGTTTGTGGACATCTGGCGCGATTCACCCCAGCTTCAGGAAGTTCGTTCGATTACACTCCGGGACATGCCATCGTGTTCCAAGTGTACCCATGGAGGGACTTGCACGCGCTGTCCAGGTTTGGCATATCTCGAGGGAAACATGCGCGGCCCTTCCTCCCAGGATTGCGAAAAATCCTTCGCTCGCACCGGGATTCCATCCGAGAACCTCAAGGCCAGGAAAGCGGCTTCGCGCACCGGCCCGTTGCAATTGGTTCAGATTCAGGGCCTACAACCTTCGGCACAAAACTTTGCAGGACCTGTCCCCGAAGACATGGCCGTCACTGCCTGAATTCCGTATTGAAGATTCGCATCGATTGGTATCCGTCTGCGTCAAAGCCGTTGGGCAAGCCTCTTTCGATTACTCGTTCAATTCCAGCACGCCGCTGAAGATTCACCGCGCTTCCGAATTGGATTCCTGCCAAAATGGGCTTCGCGATGACGCGAACGATCGAACGGCACAAAGCTTTCCGGCCTGAGCTGGAATTAATTCTGGCATGCGCTCGCACCCGGCTCGATGAACCGGCTTGCGAAAGAATTCGCGAACTGATGCGTGGTTCTTTGAACTGGTCGGACGTAGTGGCGACGGCTTTCGAGCATCATCTCGAATTTCTCCTTTCTGAAAATCTATCGGCAGCGGGAAATGGAATGGTTCCCACGGCCACGACGGACCTTCTGCGGGACACGTGCAGGAAGACGAGCGGCACGGCGCTCTTGTTGAGTTCCGAATTCTTCCGAGTCCAGACGATTTTCGATGCCGAAGCGTTGCCGCTGATTCCTTACAAAGGACCTATGCTTGCCTGGCTCGCCTACGGGAGTCTGACGCGCCGCAGATATCTTGACCTGGATTTTTTTCTGGAACAAAAAAATCTTCCGCGCGCCGCGGTGCTGCTCAAGTCCGCGGGGTTTCGGGCCGATTTCCAGCCGCGTGAAGAGGTTTCGGGATCGAGCGGGCCCGTGCCGGGGCAATACGGTTTCTACCGAGACGTGACACGATCCCAGGTTGAATTGCACACGGAACGGACGCTGAGGTATTACCCGGTTCCACTGGATTTCAGCGAGATGAGCAAGAGGCTGTTAACCGTTGAAATATCCGGGCGCCAGCTGCGCACATTTTCGATTGAAGACACTCTGGTCATGCTATGCGTTCACGGCGCAAAGCATTTCTGGGAGCGCCTTGCCTGGATCGTCGATGTTGCGGAATTGATCGCGAGCCAGCCGGTGGATTGGCCGCTGGCCCTTCGTTTTGCGACGAAATTGAAGTCGAGACGTCTTCTGCTGCTGGGCCTTTCCCTCGCTCACGAGCTGCTTGGTGCATCGCTGCCGCAAGATATTCTGACGGAAGTGCAACGCGATTCCAATGCTCTCTGGCTTGCGAATCGTGTTTACGGCGAACTCGCGGGGGAAGCCGATCCCCGCGCGGGAGTCATTCCTCGGGCCATGTTTCGCCTTCGATCCGGGGATGGAGTCCCAAATTCGGCCCGGCACATGCTGCGTCTGATGAGTAGCCCAACCTTGAGCGATCATAAGACCGTACAACTCCCTGAAATGCTGAGTCCGCTCTATGCGCTCGTCCGGCCCTGGAACCTTGTTCGGCAATACGGCCTTGGGCTGCGGGGCCGCAAAGAACCGGACCTTGCCGGATATTTGCCCATGCGGCCGGAAGTCGTGGATCGCATGCTGAACTTCGCGAGCGCGCAGCCGGGCGACGTTCTTTATGACTTGGGTTGCGGTGACGGAAGAATCGTCATTTCGGCCGCGAAGAATCTGGGCATCCGCGCGGTTGGAGTGGACATCGATCCGCGGCGGATTGCGGAGTCCAAAGCGAACGCGCGGAAGCAAGGTGTGAGCGACAAGGTTGAGTTCCTGCTGACCGACGCAATGAACGTCGATCTGAGTGAGGCGACCATCGTCACGCTCTATTTGGAGACGTGCGGGAATCTGCGTCTGATCGATAGTTTGAAACGCCAGCTAAAACCCGGCGCGCGCATCGTTTCCTGCGACGCCGAGATGCTCGGCTGGCCTTGCACCGAGCGTCAGGAATTCATGCGTCCCGGCGGAGAAGTAACCAAACTCTACCTGTGGCGAATCGCCTCCTAACCTGTCGCTGGTGCGCCCATCGAGGAGTTTTCAGGGCGCGAATTCTAGATGCATTTCGTGCTTGCTCGCCACATTTCATTATTGCCGGGAAAGGCCCTGCACGGATCGAGATAACGGCTAGCGTCCTAATTTAGAGAAATGCGTTCGAAGAAATGTGAGGCTGCGACTTCGGAGTCTAACTCTGGGAACGCCAGCCGACACCCGAAGTTAAATTTAAATTAGGACACTATCAGATAATGCACACACTTGATTTCAGACTAAGCATGGTCTTTATAGACCTCCTCTCCTCTGAAAAGGAGGGCTACAACAACGGCGCGGATGTAAAGAATGCCGAAGGAGCCAGACGGCTTTTACGAACTCATAAAGCGTTCTTTACTCTTTGAATTACGGATTGCCAGTCGCCGCGCCTCGGTTGTCGAAAGAGACGCATCGTGGGATACCAGGGGGTAACCTCACGCGTCAGAAGCCAGCGCCAGTCTGGCGCGAACGGCAACAGAAGCCATGTAGGAATACCGAGTGCAGCAGCGAGATGCGCCGTGGAATTATCGATTGTCACTACCATGTCCATCGCCGCGATCTGAGCTGCGAAGACATCCATGTTTGAGAATTGATCGACGGAGCGATCGATGAAGATGGGCGCGTTTGCCACGGCCGCCTGATTCTCCAGCTTGTCGTGATCCCCATATTGCAGGCTAACCCATCGGATATCGGGCCGTTCGAACAACGGAGCGAACAAAGACAGGTCGATTGAGCGACTTGGGCCTGTCTTTTGGTTATTCGTATGCCAAGCTAGCCCGACGAGCCGTCTGCCGTCGGCGTAGCCGGCGTGAAATCGCGCCCGTTCCATAGAATCGGCGATAAGGTAGGGCGAAGTGGTAGCAGCGAAAGAAGCTTGGGTTGCTCGGAACAGACCCGGCAGACTTCCGCTGGGCAAGTGAGCAGCGA
>JBEKCU010000025.1:0-29475 GCA_050014735.1 Candidatus Acidiferrales bacterium
CAGGAATGCTGATCGCAGGTTTTGCCGGGCCGCACGTCTGGAAACCGAACGAAACATATTTTCTACAATCCATCGGGGACCAAATGCTTTTGTGCGTGCACCACACTCGACTGCGCTCGCTGGTGCGCACTCTTGCCGTGGCCGACGAAAAAACCGGCTTGCTTGCCCGCAGCTCTTATATCGACTGCCTGCTGAACGAATCGCAGCGCGCGCGAACGCAGGGGATACCGCTGGCTCTGGCGTTGCTGCAAGTCGATGGCGGCCCGGACTTATTGCGCCAGCAAGGCGAGGCCCCGTTCGAGCGTTACATGGAGCAACTTGGAAAAGCGGTGAATGCAATCGTCCGGCAAACGGACCTCGCCGTGAAGTACACTTCCTGGGCGCTGGCGTTTATTCTGCCGGATACGGGTCTGAGTGGGGCGCGGTCGCTGGCCGAAAAATTAAAGAAAGCGGCTGGCGCTCTTCGGCCCCCCTGGAATGGGGCGGAATTGACAACGAGTGTTGCCATTGCCGAGGCGAATGCGCGGCAGGATTTTGACAGCGAGGACATTGTCACGGATCTGATCAACCGCGCGGAATTTGGTTTGGAAGAGGCGCGAAAACGCGGCGGGAACGAAATTGTTTCACTGGAGATCGAAAGGAACTGAGGGTCTGGGATGGCTTACGAAAACCTGCTGTACGAGAAGCGGGATCGGATCGGATTCATCACGTTCAACCGTCCTAAGGTATTGAACGCGCTGAACCGGAAAACGATGGATGAGCTGAACGATGCACTGATCGCCGCCCGCGACGACGATGAAGTGCGGGTGCTCATCCTTACGGGCGCAGGAGACAAAGCGTTTGTCGCAGGTGCGGATATCAGCGAACTTGCGGTGCAAACTCCGGTGAGCGGAAAGGAAATCGCGGCGTTCGGACAATGCGTTTTTCATCGTCTGGAGACGCTTGGCAAGCCATCCATCGCGGCGATCAACGGCTTCGCTCTGGGCGGCGGCTGCGAATTGGCGCTTGCGTGCACGATGCGCCTGGCAGCCAGGACTGCAAAGCTCGGGCAGCCGGAAGTGAAACTAGGCATCATCACGGGCTATGGCGGATCGCAGCGCCTGGTACGATTGTGCGGCAAGGGCGTCGCGCACGAACTCTGCCTGACAGGTGAAATGATCTCAGCCGAGGAGGCTCTGCACATCGGCCTGGTGAATCACGTGTATGAACCGGCGGAGCTTTTGCCCGCGGCGGAAACACTGGCTAAAAAAATCATTGCGAACGCGCCGCTATCCGTGAAATACACGATGGAAGCGATCGAGAGGGGAGCGGAAATGCCGCTGGAAGAGGGCCAGTACCTGGAAACGACGCTCTTCGGCCTGTGCACTGCCACCGAAGATATGCGGGAAGGCACGCGCGCGTTTCTGGAAAAGCGTCCGGCACAATTTCGCGGGAAGTAGGGCGGTGCGAAATACCGAAAATTATCACCATGACCAACCCTAGTCATCAAAACGAAATGCGGGCAAAGGAAATTCGGGCATCGGCGAATGCCGCAGGCTTGCGTTTCGCGTTGGTCGTCAGCCGTTTCAATAGCTTTATTACGGACCGGCTCTTGGCCGGAGCTCTGGACGCTCTCGATGCAGCGGGCGCACGCGCGGAGAATGTTGAGGTCGTTCGCGTTCCCGGTTCGTTTGAGATTCCGCTCATAGCGAAGAAAGTGGCGTCCTCCGGACGCGCGGACGCCCTGATCGCTATTGGCTGCATTTTGCGCGGAGAAACCGCTCACTTCGATTACGTAGCCAGCGAGGTGGCGCGCGGCGTGCAACTCGCGCAGCTCGATACGGGCGTGCCGGTAATTTTCTGCGTCCTCACCTGCGACACGCTCGAACAAGCCATCGACCGTGCAGGACTCAAGAGTGGCAATAAGGGCTACGACGCTGGATGTGCCGCCGTCGAAATGGCGAATTTATCGAAACGGCTCCGGCCCGCGGAGCCTCCAAGCGCCGCGAAGTCCGCGCCCCGCGGGAGGCGCCGCTAGATGTCACTACGCAAGAAATCTCGCGAGTTCGCCCTGCAGATGCTATTCCAGTGGGAAATGGGAAAGCAGGAACCTTCGGGGATCGAAAACGGGTTCTGGAAAAATGTGCGCGCCCAGAAATCCACGCGCGAATTCGCCAACCAGCTTTTTGAAAATGCCGCCTCGCGCGCGGAAGAAATCGATCCGATCATCTCGGCGCACGCACGGAACTGGCGGATCGAGCGCATGCCCGCTATTGACCGCGCGATACTCCGCCTGGCCATCACCGAATTGCGCACCATGGGCACGCCGGCCAAGGTCGTCATCAACGAGGCCGTGGAGCTGACTAAAAAGTTTTCTTCCGAGGACGCCGCGCCCTTCATTAACGGCATTCTCGATGCCGCCGCGAAATCATTCGCGGAAAAAACGGACGAGCACGCCCAGTAGCTCAGGCTTCAGCCTGCATGTTTTTATCGTTGGCGATAATCAAACCATCGAAGCGGAAGAGGGCCACTCCTGAAACGTCAGTGTGACAAAATAAAATGCTGCCCTGGGCCACGCACCTTTCGAGCGAGGCATTTTTTCGGATGAACCTTTTTGCCGACGAGATATTCAGCGGCGAAATTCCTTGCACGAGCTTCATTGTGCGGAGATTTTCTGTGCGGAGATTCTCACCAGGGAGATTCTTCGTGGGTCGCGGCTTCAGCCGCGACATAAAAGCAGCCTAATCGAGCGGCTTTAGCCGCCGGCCCCAGTTCCCTCTTGCCGAATTTAAAGCACACAGGCTGAAGCCTGTGCCACTTAGAATTATGAACTAAAGGCCGCGCACGATCGAGCAAGTTTCATCGAGAATACTTCGCGTCGTGGCCGGGCTCGTCGTTTCTGAATAAACGCGCAGCATGGGCTCGGTTCCTGAAGCGCGCAGCATCACCCAGCCGATTTCTTCCACGTACACCTTGATTCCGTCGAGGTCCTCGCGGCGCGCAACGGACCACTTCAGCACGTTCTTCAGCTTGTTATCGCTGAAGTGTTCGATGGCGCGCTCTTTTTGTCCAGCTTTGAGTTCAAGATCGACGCGCCCGTAATGGTGTTCTCCGAATTCAGCATGAAGCTGCGCCACGAGCTCGCCGAGAGATTTTCGGTGCCACGCCATCACTTCGGCCAGCAACAGCGCCATCACCGTTGCATCGCGCTCGGGTAAATAAAGCTTGGTGCCGATCCCGCCGGATTCTTCCCCTCCCAGCAGAATGTCCCGCTCCAGCATCAGCTCGCAGATGTACTTGAAACCGATGGGCGTCTCGATAACTTTCCTGCCGAATTTCGCAGCGATCTTGTCGAGCATTTTCGTCGACGAAAACGTTTTCGCGACGTCGCCGGAAATCTCCCTGGTTCCGGCCAGGTGCCACAAAAGAATCGAAAAAATCTGGTGCGGAGTAATGAAGGTACCGTCGCGGTCCATCGCGCCAATGCGGTCGCCATCTCCATCGGCGCACAGACCGGCATGGTAGCCGCCCGAGAGCACGGCGCGGCGCAAAGCCTCCACGTGCGGTTCGATAGGCTCCGGATTGACGCCGCCAAACAGCGGATCGCGTGTGCCGCGAATTTCATCGCATGCAACGCCGTTGCGCGTCATCAGTTCGCGCAACAATCCACGCGCCGCTCCGTGCATCGGGTCCACAACGAATCGGAAATTGGCGGCGCGAATGCGTTCCCAGTCGACAAGCTTCTCAACCGTTTCCAGGTAGGGTGAAAGAATGTCGAGCGGTTGAATGTTAGCAGGCTGAGCAGGCAGCGGCGGAACGCCGTCCGCCAGCACCGTGGCGAGTTCCTTTTCCACTTGCGCGACAATCGAAGGCAGCGCCGAGCTTCCATAAGACCCACACCGGCATACCCGTCATGGACACAACTTCCGCGGCAACACGCGCAAAACGCTCGGAACCGAACCGCGTGTCGTAACCTACTAGTATGCCTGCATTTGGTTTTTCCGCGCGCGCGATGTACCGAGCAATGGCGCAAGCTACCTTCCGCACATTCTCATAAGTGAAATCGTCGGCGATAACGCCGCGCCAGCCATCGGTGCCAAATTTAATCGTAGTCACGATTCAACGGCCTTCAGTAGGACAGGCTTCAGCCTGTCTGATTTTAATCGCTGGGAGACGAAAATGGTTGAAGCACAGCTAAAGCAGACTTGAAAGATTTTCCGCCTCCAGCCATTTCACCACTTTCCCCACATCCTGCGCGCGATCTCTCGGGCACAGCAGCAGCGCGTCCTCTGTTTCCACGACGACGAGATCGCGAATTCCGATCGCGGCAACGAATTTCGTCGGGCTCCACAGGAAATTGCCGTGTGCGTCCAGCGCAACAAACTTTCCGGCGGAAACATTCTCTCCTGCCTTGCGTGCAAGTAATTCGTAAACAGCCGACCACGAGCCAATATCGCTCCATCCGACTTCCGCGGGCAACACAAATACGCTCGACGCCACGTCGCGCCGGGTAGCCGGCTCGAGGATCGCGTAGTCTACCGAAATATTCTCAAGCTTCGGGTACACACGCGCGAGCGTCCGCGCGTATCGCGGAGTGCCGATCTCCCCTGCAAGGGTCATCAGCGCGTCATGCGTTTTCGGCAGGAATTTTTCCAGATTGCCAAGAAACGTCGATACGCGCCAGAAAAACATGCCCGCGTTCCACAAGTAGCGTCCGGAGGAAACATATTTCTTCGCAAGCGGCAGCGCGGGCTTTTCCGTAAAGCGGGCCACCGAAAAAACGGGAACGCCATCCGCATCCAGCGATTTTCCCTTCGGGCGTTCGATGTATCCGTACCCGGTCTCCGGCCGCGAAGGCGGAATGCCCAGCACCACGAGCGATCCGGCGGAATGCGCAACATGAAGCGCGGCGCGCACAATCTTGAGATACTGCGCGGGTTTCGCGATGTAATGATCGGCGGGGAGCACGGCCATCAGCGCATCGTTTTCCTTGCCCATACCGTCATGCAGCAAATGGGCGGCGGCAAGGCCGATCGCCGCAGCCGTGTTTCGGCCGACCGGCTCGGCCAGAATGTGCGATGCAGGAACGCGCGGCATCTGCTTTCGCACCTCGGCGGCCTGCTCGGAATTGGTGACCACCCATTGGCGCGATGGCGGAAACAGCGGGGCGAGGCGTGAGGCGGTCTGCTCGAGCATCGTGTTGCGTCCGACGATATTGAGCAATTGTTTCGGAGCGCGCGTGCGGCTGCGGGGCCAGAACCGCGTTCCGCGGCCTCCCGCCAGAATGACGGCGTGCGCGGCAAGGCCGTCGTGGCCGCGATCTCGCTTCACGGATGCACCACGCGCGACCACGCGGCTTCCTCGACGCGCTCCTCGCTAAGCCGTTGCACGAAGCCTTGCAGGTCCGGCACATACGTGCGTAACAGCGCGGAAGGAGATTCCGGGGCCAGCTGATAAGCGCCCAGCGCCGCCGGGAGCATCCACACTTGTGCCGGCGCATAGGATTCCGCGCCATCTGCAAACTCGATGCGGCCCTTGCCTTCGAGAAAAATCAGCAAATCGAAATGTTCCGGCGAAGTCACGGCGGCGATTTTCTCCCGGAATTCCCATCGCTCGGTCGCGAAGTGGCGGCACGCGGCGAAAAACGTTTCCGTAACCGCGCCGTGCGTGACGCGAACGGGATCGCAAAGGCCGCCGCTCTGTTCGCCGAATTGCATCACGTTCAGCGCCTGGCGGATATGAAGGTCACGAGGCTTGCCGTTCGCGCCGACGCGGTTGTAATCGAACACGCGATACGTAATATCCGAGTGCTGCTGAATTTCGCACAGGACCACGCCGGGACAAATCGTGTGCGCCGTTCCGGCTGGCACGAAAACCGCATCGCCGGTGTGCACAGCAACGCTTGCGAGACAGTTCTCGACAGTGCCGTCGGCGATGGCGCGTTGAAACGACGCTCGCGTTACATTCGGTCTGAGGCCCACGCGCAGTTCCGCTCCCTCGCGCGCCGTAACGACGTACCACATCTCCGTTTTGCCGCATCCGCCAGCGGCGGATTCATGCTGCTCGGCGTAAGTGTCGTCCGGATGGACCTGCACGGAAAGTTTATCTTCGGGGAAAATAAACTTCACAAGCAATGGAATGCGTGGCAGCCCGCGAAGCTGTGTGCCGGTCCATTCCTTGGGCAACGACGGCCAAACCTCGCCTAGCAGCCGTCCGGCAAATTCTCCCGTGGCGAATACGCACTCGTTTCCAGTCAGCCACGCTTCGCCGATTGCTTCCGGTTCGTGGGAACGTTCCGGAAAGAGAGAGGAGAGGTCACGGGCGCCCCAAATGCGGGGCACGAAAATTGGGGCGAGTCGCGCGGGCGCTCGCCCCGTGCGGCTCGATGCCTTGTTCACCTGGTGGCTTCCGCCATGGCAAAGAATTTTTCGAGTCGGCGCAAGCCTTCCTCGATGCGATCGATGGAGGTCGCATACGAGAGCCGCAGATAGCCCGGGGTGCCAAACGCCTCGCCCGGGACGACGACTAAATGCTGCTTTTCCAGCAGCACTTTCGACAGCGCGGTCGTGTCCGAAATACCATTGCCCAGATGCGCGGACACATTTGGGAACGCGTAAAACGCGCCTCCTGGTTCCACACAAGTGACTCCAGGAATGGCGCGAAGTCCGGAGACAATCCGGTCGCGGCGCCGCGAATATTCAGCGAGCATCGCGGTGACGGTGTCCATCGGCCCGGTCAGCGCTTCGAGCGCGGCGTACTGGGCGATCGACGTAACATTCGATGTCGACTGGCTTTGCAGCTTGATCATCGCGGAGACGAGCGGCTCGGGCGCAAGGGCATACCCCACACGCCAGCCTGTCATCGCAAACGTCTTCGACAGCGACCCGGCCACGATGATGTTCGGCTTGCTGCCCGGCACGCTCGCCAGCGAATACGGCTTTTCATTTCCGTAAACGAAATGCGAGTAGCACTCGTCGGTCACCAGCCAGACATTATTCGCGCGGCAGACCTCGTAGATTTTCTCGAACTCATCGCGCGGCACCACCGCGCCGCTCGGATTGCTTGGCGAATTGACGATCAGCATTTTAGTCCGTGGCGTGATCGCGGCCGCGACTCGCTCGGCGCGGAGCCGGAAACCGTCGGACGGGTCGGTCATGATGGGTACCGGAGTCGCACCGGTGAATAGAACGATGTCCGGATAGGTAACCCAGTAAGGCGCGGGAATCAGGACCTCGTCGCCCTTCTCCAACAGCGAACAAAACGCGTTAAACAGGACGTGTTTTCCGCCCACCGACACGATGCATTCCGGCACCGTATAGGACGATCCAAACTGCTTGGCGTGCCACTTGCAAATGGCGTCGCGCAGAGGCCCGATTCCCGCAGTCGGCGTATATTTCGTGCGGCCTTCGTGTAGCGCTCGAATCGCCGCGTTTTGAATATTCTCCGGCGTCGGGAAGTCCGGCTCGCCGGGCCCAAAATCGGCCAGATCCGCGCCTTGGGCGCGGAGTTTTTCGGCCGCAGCCAACACGGCAGCGGTTGGAGAAATTGAAATGCGGTTCACGCGAGCTGCTAGTTGCACGGGACAATGCTCCTTTGGGTTCAACTCCCTTGAACGAACAAACCTAAGTAAGGTCTTTGGCGCGCAAGCGCTCTTCCACTGCTGCCGGCACCAATCCGGCGATTGGCCCTCCCAATCGCGCAATTTCGCGGACGAGCCGTGAACTCAGATAGCTGTAAGACAGCGCCGGCATCATGAACACAGTCTCCAAGTTCGGATTGAGCTTTCGATTCATCATGGCCATTTGCAATTCGTATTCGTAATCGGAAACCGCGCGAATGCCCCGCAGAATCACGTTCGCTTCGCGCAGCCGGGCATAGTCCACCAGTAGGCCGCCGAACACGTCGATTTCCACGTTAGGCCAGGGCCGCGCGACTTCCCGAAGCATCTCCACGCGTTCGTCCAGCGTGAACAGCGGTTGCTTATCGAAATTGCGCAGGACGCTGACGATCAAACGGCCAAAAATCTTCGCGCCACGCTCGATCAAGTCGAGGTGTCCGTTCGTCACAGGGTCGAACGACCCCGGATAGATGGCCAGGACGTCTTTCATAGTTTCGTTAGCCTGCGTCCGCTCGCTTCCAAAGTATTGTAGCGAAAATTTAGAAAGATTACGCGAGTGAATTAAAGACCTCGCATTCTCGCTTAAGTGCCCTGAAAACAGTTGGGTTCGATGTCCCCGGGCCGCCCATGTTGGAGACAGCGCTACCGGGCATCGTCACAAAAGGTACTAGGACGAAAGTACTGCTAGAACCAACCGTTCTGGCCATTTCACGGCTCCACTTCCAATGGTAATCTTTAACCTAGCAAGTGAAGAGGCAAGCTGAGGGTAGTGACCATGGGCATCAGTTTTAGCAAGTCGAAATCCGCCGAATCATCCAAAGTCACGAAGGCAGTCGGTGCCGTATTGGAGCCGCCTTCAAGCGCTTCCAGCGAGAGCGGTGTTGCTCCATCGAGAGTTAAAACTCTCGATGGAACCGCAAAGCAGTCTCAGCAGGGTTCAAAGGCCAGTCAGGAACGTCGAAGACAGAAAAGAGCTCGGGTAAAGCTATCGGCACGCATCGGCCCAGCGGATCTCGCCCCGGGAGAGTTCTGTGAAATTATAGCGACCGTCAATGCGTCGCGCCAGAATCTGTACTTCATCACAGAGAGTGAGACCTACCATCTGGGAATGCGCCTGCGCGTGAATTTCCCTTACGACCCTGCACACGACGATCCTGCCGCATCACATGAATATGGAGAGGTTGTGCGCACAGAGCGTCTACCTGACAACCGGGTCGGCGTGGCCGTCCAGATGGGAAAACCGGCGCAAGCGGCTCGCCCGGTGGTCATTGGAGCGATAAAGTCAGCCGAGTTCAACGCGCCGGTCGAAGAACGTCGCGCCACCGAACGCCAACCGTTTTCGGCGGAAGCAATTGTTATCGACTTATACGGCAGCATGCGGGTGCAGTCGCGCTGTTCCGACTTGAGCCTTCAGGGCTGTTACGTGGATACGCTGAATCCTTTCCCGGCGGGAACCCTCGTGCGTGTGGAGTTACGTACATCCGAGAGGGAGTTCGAGGCCATCGCGCTTGTCAATTCGAGCCACTCAGGAATGGGCATGGGCCTGCACTTTCAGGATCTGAGGTCTGAACAAACATCGGTGCTGACTCACTGGTTGACGAGCGAGCCGTCCGGTCGTTTGTGGGCTGCCGGTCCAGCAAACAATCCCAAGAAAAAAGAATCCTCGGACCGGACTCTGGCAATCAATATTGTTCGCGATATGATTGCCAAGGGCGTACTCACGAAAGCCGATATCTCGGACATCTTCTTTAATCCAGGCACTGTTTAACCCTGGTCGCTGTTGCAACAAAGCATGTTCCCACGTTTCTAGAATTCAGCCCCCAGGGAGGAACGTGCCGTCTATCCAGTCTTCATAGAGCAGGCTACACACGAAGCGAAAACCCCCTCCTGCGTGTCATTCCGAGCGAAGAGAGGAATCTCTCTACGGCTTAAATCCAAGAACAGAGAGATTCGTCACCTGCGGGAGCGGGTTCGGAATGACAATTTTTGAGTTTTTCCACAAACTGCTGCATTCTGTTTAGTTTAGGTTTTCCGCACGCCAGGATTAAACTAACCACGCTGGAGCCCGTCATTATGAGTGACGCTAGAATCGGTCCTGCCCGATGGATCCCGTTCTTGATAAATCGCCGATCTCCAAAAATAGAAGCTTTGATTTTCCAGCTGGGATAAAATCTAGCCATATTCCCTTTCATGGGACACAAGGAACGATGAGGACATCTCGCCTAAAGCGCATCGCAGCTCTGCTCATATTCTCGCAAATCGCAGTGTGCGCCCATGCAAGTTCCCAGCAGGCCCACCCAAACAAGACCTCTGAACGCGTGTCTTCGTTTGCGTTCGAACCTTTGGACCGCTGGAAAGCCGCCGTCCTCTCGGGTGATCGGGCCGCGATCGCGGCGTTCTACGCCACGTCGCCGCCGGCGAGGTCAAAAACCCCGGAGGGAGAGACTCAGAACCCGGCAGAGGAGGCTGAGTTCTGGTCCACATTACGGCACGATGGGCTTGACCGCCTCGACGTCAAAGTCCTGGAGGCGAAGACCGTGCAGCCGGGGGTCATGGCGCTCGTACTGCGATTCGAAGCCGGAGTACGGACAAGCTCGGGGGAAAAGCCGGGTGTGATTTCGGGAGCCCAGATTTGGGTGCAACGACTGGGCGAATGGCGGATCATCTCCACACAACGCAGCGGTTTCCTTGAGAAGGAGAACATGCGGCTCCCTGAGCCAGCGAAGCCGAACACGAACCTGTATCCCGACCCGGCAGAGGCGCCCACTGCGATCTCATCGGCGCTCGCCGCCGCAGCCAAGGATCACAAACGCGTCCTGCTGGTCTTCGGGGGAAACTGGTGCTACGACTGCCATGTCCTGGACGCGACGTTTCATTCGAAAGCGATCTCACCAATGGTCATTGCCAACTACCACGTTGTGCACGTGAACGTTGGGGATTACGACAAGAATCTCGATCTCGCCAAAAAGTATGAAATTCCGCTCGATAAGGGCGTCCCCAGTCTGGCCATCCTCGATCCAGACGGCAAGTTGGTCGTCAGCCAAAAAAAGGGAGAGTTCGAATCCACGGTTCGACTCGGCCCCCAAGACGTCGTGGATTTCCTGAAACGATGGAAACCACAGGGGCCGGGTTAGTAGGACAGGCTTCAGCCTGTCTGGGGTTGATTGTTGCCGCACCTACATAATTCAAAACCTGGCAGGCTAAAGCCTGTCCTACTAGGCGACCAATTTGGTCGCAATGTAACCTGCTGGCCCGATAGAAGTTGGTCCAATGCTTCCCCCTTGACATTCCTAGACGGCAGACTTAAACTACAAATACGACTGAAAAGGTCGTATATCTAAATGTTAAAGCTCTCAAAGAAAGCGGACTATGCATTGATCGCCGTCAGGCACTTGGCGACCCATGATGCGACTCGCTCACAGAGTGCAGCTGATATCGCCGAAGCTTATGGCATCTCCGCCACGTTGCTTGCGAAGGTGCTTCAGCGTCTGGCCAAACATGGACTGGTCACAGCCCGCCACGGATCGAGCGGGGGATACCAACTGGCCCGTCATCCGAAGAATATTTCAGCGCTGGAAGTCATCAGTGCAGTGGATGGCCCGCTGGTCATTACATCGTGCATTACAAACCACGGGAACTGCGACCAAAGTTCGACATGCACCGTACGAGAGCCGCTCCGCCGGGTAAATGAAAGCATCGCCCAGGTCTTACGCTCAGTTTCGATTTCGCAGATGAGTGAGGATTCGCCCGAAGCCGAGTTGGTCGGGCTGTCAACTTAATTGCCGGAGTGCGGGATCCGCTTTGAACCCGCCAAATTAGGAAGCCGCGTTCAGGGGATACGAGTTTCACAGGATAGAGAAAGCGACGGGGGACATAAGCATGGCCATCAAGCTGCCGATTTACATGGACTACCACGCCACCACTCCGGTGGACCCGCGGGTGGTGGAAACGATGTTGCCGTACTTCCACGAGAAGTTTGGCAACGCCGCGAGCCGCAACCATTCCTTCGGCTGGACCGCCGAGGAAGCAGTGGAAAATGCTCGCGCTCAGATTGCCCGTTTGATCAATGCAACGCCCAAGGAAATCATCTTCACCAGCGGCGCGACTGAATCGAACAACCTAGCCCTGAAGGGCGCTGCGGAAATGTATCGCGAGAAAGGCAACCACATCATCACGCAGGTGATTGAGCACAAGGCCGTGCTCGATACCTGCAAGCGCCTCGAAAAGTACGGCTACGAAGTGACCTACTTGCCTGTTGGCAAGGATGGCCGCATCGACCTGGACGATCTGAAGCGCGCGATCACGCCGAAAACGATCCTGATCTCAATCATGTATGCAAACAACGAAATCGGCGTGATCCAGCCAATTCAGGAAATCGGAAAGATTGCCAAGGACAAGGGTATCCTCTTCCATACCGACGGCGTGCAGGCGCTCGGCAAGATTCCGGTCGACGTGCAGCGCGACAACATCGACATGATCTCGCTGACCGCGCACAAACTCTACGGCCCAAAGGGCTGCGGCGCGCTCTATGTGAGAAGGCGTAATCCGCGCGTGCAACTCTCCGCGCAAATCGACGGTGGCGGGCACGAGCGCGGCATGCGCTCAGGCACGCTGAACGTGCCGGGAATCGTTGGATTTGGCAAGGCGGCCGAGATCTGCCAGAACGAAATGGCCGAGGAAAGTAGCCGCCTGCGCGGACTGCGCGACCGCTTGAAGGACGGCCTGTTCGCAAAGCTCGACGAAGTCTTCATCAACGGCTCGATGACTCATCGGCTGCCGCACAACATCAATATCAGCTTCGCGTTCGTCGAAGGCGAATCGCTGCTGATGGGGATCAACGACATTGCCGTTTCAAGCGGTTCGGCCTGCACTTCAGCAACGCTCGAACCGAGTTACGTGCTTAAGGCGCTGGGAGTCGGCGAAGACCTGGCGCACACCTCGATCCGCTTCGGCCTGGGACGCTTCAACACCCAGGAAGAGGTGGATTATGTGACCAATCGCGTGATTGAAGTCGTGCAGCGGCTGCGCGAACTGTCGCCGCTGTATGAAATGGCAAAGGAAGGCATCGATCTCAGTAAGATGAACTGGAAGGCGAGTGCACAGCACTAACATCGGGTGCGGGCTCGGGTTGTAGCCCGCCTCCGAATGAATATTGGCCTTAATTTATTGGCTCTAATATTTAAGGGGGAAATGAAATGGCGTATTCCGATAAGGTAGTCGATCACTACGAGCATCCGCGAAACGTCGGCAGCCTGCCTAAGGACGATCCGAATGTGGGCACCGGCCTGGTTGGCGCACCCGAATGCGGCGACGTCATGCGGCTGCAAATGAAGATCAATCCCGAGACGCAGATTATCGAAGAGGCAAAGTTCAAGACCTTCGGCTGCGGCTCAGCCATTGCCAGTTCATCGCTGGCCACCGAGTGGGTCAAGGGCAAGACAGTCGAAGAAGCCCTGTCCATCTCCAACACTGATATTGTCCGCGAATTGAGCCTGCCGCCGGTGAAGATTCACTGCTCTGTGCTGGCCGAAGATGCCATCAAGGCGGCGATTCACGATTGGAAGAGCAAGAAGGAAGTCGATAAGCCGGCCGCGACGGCGACAGTGAGCCACTAGTTCCTGGGCACGAAAGCGTGCCAACGGGAACCCGCGCCGGACGAAATCTACCTTTGTGCCGGGCATGGCGTTTGGAGTTTATCTCATCTTAAGTTTAGTTAAAGGACCGGTCGGAAACGAAAATGATTCACGTAACGGAAAAAGCAGCAACAAAAATTCAAGAGCTCCTGGCCAAGGAAGGCGTGGCGCCCGCAACCGGCGGGCTGCGGGTGGGCGTCCAGGGCGGCGGCTGCTCGGGCCTAACGTACGCGATGCGTCTGGAAACCCAGGCGCGCGATCGCGATAAAGTCGTCGAGGAGAATGGCGCACGGTTGTTCGTGGACCCCAAAAGCTTCCTTTATCTGAACGAAACCACGCTCGACTATCAGGAAGACCTGATGCGGCGCGGCTTCGTGTTTCAGAACCCGCAGGCAACCCGCAGTTGCGGGTGCGGCACGTCTTTTACGGCATAAGGCGGTGCGCATGGAGCAGCACAAGCTTTAGCCTGTGCTGTTTAGATTTCAAATGCGCAAAATGCACAAAAGCAAATGCACAGAGGCTGAAGCCTGTGCCACCAAATGTGCCACCTAATCCGCCGACGAGTGAAACTCGTGGCTGGCCGGGACGTAAAGCCCGCCAGCCATTTTTTGTCTCGTGTGCAGTCGCTGTGTCAGAGCGGCCAGACCCAGGGGCACGGCATGCCGTGCCCTTTCAACACGACTACCCATGGCTTGAGAACCAGCAGCAGTAAATGAATTGTCTGGCTGACTTATAAAGCCTAATGAAGGCTGTGAATCATCTAATCGAAATATGAGCGCGCCAACCAGAACCGTCGCGACACTAACAAACTGCTGGAACTGCGCAGCAGCAACCGGCGGCGACCATTTTTGCCCGGCTTGCGGAAAGATTCAGCCGCTGCCACGCGGCGCCGATTACTTTGCATTTTTCGGCCTGCCGCAAAAGCTCACAATCGATTTGCCATCGCTCGAGCAACGATTTCACTCGCTCTCCTGGAAGCTGCATCCCGATCATTTTGCGCGAACTTCCGAGGCGGAGCGCCAGCTTTCGCTGGACCGATCCTCGGAACTGAACGACGCGTATCGCTCGCTTCGTGATCCAATTGCCCGAGTCGAATATCTGCTCGGCTTGGCCTCGATGCGCAAGGAAGGCCAGAAAAAACAGCAAGCGCCTCCCGAACTCCTCGAGGAAGTATTTGAGCTGAACGAATCCCTGGACGAACTGCGCGAAGCGCGGCAATCCGGCGGAAGCGCATCGCAAATGGCCGGCTTGCGCAATAAGCTTGAAGCCGCACAGCGCAAATTCGAATCGTCCCTCGCCGCTGTCGATCGGGAACTAGCGAACGTTTGTTCGGAATGGGACACCGCACTGGACGCCGGCGTCGAAGAAGCAGCAAGGAAAAAACTAATGGATCGCATGAACGAGATTTTGAATCGCCGTTCCTATGTGCGTAACCTGGTGAACGGTGTGCGCGCGGAATTGGCGCAGTGAATCGTGATTCGTGGAATCCATCGTTCAAGCCGGAATTTGACTTTCTCGAATCGCAAATCACGATTCACGAATCACTTCCAGCCCAAGCAAGGGGAATAGACCAAGAAAATGTCCCGAACCGTCGGCATCGACCTCGGCACCACATACAGCCTGATCGCTTACCAAGATAAGCGCGAAGGACGGCCGAAGTGTATCCCCGGTCCATACGGCACGCCGCTGTGTCCTTCGGTTGTCAGCGTGGATGCGGATGGCTCGATCATCGTCGGTGAGGCCGCACGGCGCCGATTGCTGACGCAGTCGGATCGGACCATATATTCCGTGAAGCGCCTGATGGGCCGCGGTCCCGCGGATGTTCAGGAGGAGCTCAGGATCTTTCCCTTCCGCATCGACCCAGCCAGCAAGAATGTAATTCGCGTGTGCCTAGGCGATCGCGTGTTCACACCGCCCGAAATTTCCGCTTTCATCCTGCGCGAATTGAAGAGCTGGGCCGACGAATATTTTCAGGATGTAGTTGACCGCGCTGTCATCACCGTCCCCGCCTATTTTAACGATGCCCAGCGTCAGGCAACGCGCGATGCCGGGCGTCTCGCGGGTTTGGAAGTCCTGCGCCTGGTGAATGAGCCGACGGCCGCCGCGCTGGCATACGGCCTGCACGACAAAAAGCGCGGCACGGTCGCCGTCTATGATTTCGGCGGCGGTACCTTTGACATTTCGGTTCTCAAGTTGATTTCGACCACGGACGGCGACATCTATCAGGTACTTTCGACCAACGGCGACACCCATTTGGGTGGCGACGATATCGATAACGCATTGCAAGCCGTCGCACGCGAAGAAATTCGCCGCCAAGGCGTGGACCTCGCGCAGCATCCGGAAGTCGTCCAGGAGCTGCGCAAGGCGTTAATTGCAGCCAAGCACGACCTTTCGGAAGCAACGAAAACAGCAGTCAAATTCCCACTGCCCGATGGTGGCGTGTATTTCCGGGAAATTACGCGCGCCGAATACGACCGCTGGATTCATCCCATTGTGGACCGCACGATGGCGCCGGTGCGTCATGCTCTGGCCGACGCAAAACTCAAGCCAGCCGAGATCGAGGAAGTTGTGCTCGTGGGCGGCTCGACTCGTATACCGCTCGTGCGCACCACGGTTGAAGAATTTTTCGGACGCCAGCCGCATACGGAGCTCAATCCCGACGAAGTCGTGGCCCTTGGTGCTGCGGTGCAGGCGGACATCCTTGAAGGCGGCGTGAACGACATGCTGCTGCTGGACGTTACGCCGCTTTCGCTCGGCATTGAAACAATGGGCGGCGTGGTGGCGAAACTAATTCCGCGAAATTCGACGGTACCTGCGGGCGCGCAGGAGATGTTCACAACTGGGGTCGAGAATCAGACCGGAATCGATATCCACGTGCTTCAAGGCGAACGCGAAATGGCGAAAGACTGCCGCTCGCTCGCGCGGTTTCAATTGAAAGTTCCGCCCGGCCCGGCGGGCCTCGCGCGCATCGAAGTGAAATTCCTGATCGATGCCAGCGGCATCCTACAAGTCGCCGCACGCGATTTGCGTACCGGCCAGGAACACTCAATCAAAGTCCAGCCGAGTTACGGCCTCAACGACGCCGAGGTCGAACGCATGCTGGAAGAGTCGATCGAATTCGCCGAGCAGGATTTTTCCGAGCGCCAGTTGATCGAAGCGCGCAATGAAGCCGAGAGCGTGCTTCACGCCACCGAAAAGGCGTTGGTGCGCGAGCAAGCCGAAGCGCCGGGCGAACTCCCCGTCGAGGAACGCCGCGTGATCGATGGCGCGGTGACCGCGTTGCGCGAAGCCTTGACAGGCGCAGATTACAAACGCATCCGCGCATTCGTGGACGTCCTGAACCAGGCAACCACCCCTCTCGCCGAACGGATGATGAATCGCGCCCTGGGTGCTGCACTGGAAGGCAAGAATTTAGGCGAGATGTAACTGCGGAATCTAGCCTGCGCCTCATCTTGTCATGCCGAGCGAAGCGGGAAATCCGATCCGGGGTTTTGATTGAATACAATAAGGAGACGATCATGGGCGGCAGTAATCCATATATCGAAAAAGTCCAATATGCGCCCGCGACAAAAAAATTCAAGGTGACGTTTGTCCGCGAGGGCAAAACGTTCGAGGTCGACCCTGAAAAAGTTCCATACGCAAGAGAGGGTCTGCCCGGAAGCATCCTGGATATCGCCACGGGTTTTCACATGGGCCTCGACCACGCGTGCGGCGGCGTGTGCGCGTGTTCCACATGCCACGTCATCGTCCACGAGGGCCTCGAATCGTGCAACGAGCCGACCGACGCTGAACTCGATCAACTGGACGAGGCACCGGGACTCACGGCAAAGTCGCGCCTCGGCTGCCAGTGCGTGCCGGACGGAACGCGCGACTTGGTGGTGGAGATCCCTGAGTGGAATAAAAATTTCGCCAAGGAAGCGGAACATTAGAAGCTATGCAGCGTTCTTGCAAGGGGTCTATTGCGCGGTCTTTCTTAATCGGAGACCTATGTAGTTCGCGGCTTCAGCCGTGACACTCAACTGACTGATAATAAATACTTTAGCCAAAGAAGTCCGATCGGGTGACATTTTTGCACAGTTTTCAAAATGAACTGCAAAACGGTTCAGGAGGAACCTGAATATGCCGGCCACGTTTGACTGGAACGACACCGAAGAAATCGGAATCCAGCTCGCCGAGAAATTTCCCGATACCGATCCGCTCTCGGTTCGCTTCACCGACCTGCTCAAATGGGTCACGTCTCTGGACGGGTTTTCGGGCGATCCAAAATTATCGAATGAGGGCAAGCTGGAAGCGATTCAAATGGCCTGGCTCGAAGAGCACAATGACCGGAAGTCGTGATTTGCGGTTCGTGATTTGTAACTCGTGAACACCTTCATCGATTGCCGCATTGTCAGGCCTTGAGTCGTAACAATCGACTTTCAAGTCTAAATTGCCCCTGGCGGTCGGTCATTTTCCGATAGGACGTTTCGGAATCTGGCTCACGACTGGCCTACAAGGCCCCCCTCGGTGTGCCCCCCCCCATTGCATGTGCTAGAATCTTTCACCTGAATCTCACTGAGTGAAATGGGCAGATGGCAATGAAAATCAGCAGGGAAGATGTATTGAAAGTGGCCACCCTGGCGAATCTGGAGCTGACCGACGCCGAGGTCGATGCGTATCGCGGCCAGCTTGACGACATTCTTTCTTACATCGACAAACTGAATGAAGTCGACACGTCGGGCATTGAGCCGATGACCCAAGTCATGGCTGCCTCGACAGATGATTCCGCGCTGCGCGACGACGTCATGGTGCGAGCGGACATCATCACGGAAGTCCTGCAAGGCGCGCCCGATCCCGACGGTCCCTATTTCCGAGTGCCGCGGGTAATCGAGAAGTGAGCGCCGCAACCGCATGGACAATTCCGGAAGTCCGGGCAGCGCTGGAGTCGAGGAAAATCTCCGCGCGCGAACTGGTCAACGAATTTTACGCGCGCATCGACCGATTTAATCCGGAATTGAATGTCTATCTCGCGCTCTCTCCAGAGCGCGCTTACGCGCAAGCCGACAGGATCGATTACGCCATTGCCGCAGGCGACGCGCTCCCTTCGCTGGCTGGGGTGCCTTTGGCCGTAAAAGATGTCATTAGCACACACGGCATTCCGACGACTTGCGGCTCGCGCATCCTCGAAAGTTACAAGCCTCCCTATGACGCTACGGCCGTCACCCGGCTGGAACACGCAGGCGCGATCGTTCTGGGCAAAACGAATTGCGACGAATTCGCCATGGGCAGTTCGAACGAAAATTCCGCCTACGGCCCGGTTCGCAATCCTGTCGCTCCCGGGCACGTTCCCGGAGGTTCAAGTGGCGGGTCCGCCGCCGCGGTGGCGGCGAATCTGGCCGTGGTGTCGCTAGGGACCGATACGGGCGGCTCGATCCGGCAGCCCGGTTCTTTTTGCGGTGTTCCCGCGTTTAACCCGAGTTATGGACGCGTTTCGCGTTACGGCCTGATTGCCTATGCGTCGTCGCTAGACCGTATTGGCCCATTCGCGCACACGGTCCGCGATGCGGCAAGCGTCATGTCCGCCATCGCGGGGCGCGATCCCCGGGATGCGACATCCTCGCCACTGCCCGTCCCCGATTACGCAGCTGGGCTTAATCGGGCCTTGCACGGCATGCGCATCGGCATTCCGGAGGATTATTTCGGCGAGGGGATCGATACAGAAGTGCGGAAAAAAATCGAGGCGGGGATTCGCCTCCTCGAAAAGCTTGGTTGCCGGCGCGTCTCGATTCGGATGCCGAACACCGAGTACGCAGTTGCCGCGTATTACATCATCGCTACCGCTGAGGCGAGCTCGAATCTAGCTCGTTACGATGGCGTGCGCTACGGTCCACGCGTGCCTGGAGCAACGCTCATCGAGATGTATCGAAAAACGCGCGGCCAAGGCTTCGGCCCTGAAGTGAAACGGAGAATCGTACTGGGCACCTACGTTCTCTCGGCCGGATACTACGATGCCTACTACTTGAAGGGACAGAAAGTCCGCGCGTTGATCGCGCGCGATTTCCGCGAAGCCTTCGAGAAAACCGATTTCATCGTCACGCCAGTCGCTCCGGTGCCCCCGTTCCGGCTGGGCGAACGAACGGCGAGTCCTCTACAGATGTATCTTGCTGATATTTATACAGTTACAGGATCGCTTGCTGGTGTCCCTGGAATTTCGGTCCCCGGCGGAAAGACTGCCACAGGGCTTCCCGTTGGGTTACAGATTTACGGGCCAGCCTTCGGAGAGGATCGGGTCTTGCACCTCGCGCACGCATTCGAACAGGCCGGGGGCGCGGACCTCTAACCCACAGGTCGATATGCACAATGAATCTCAGCCGCCTCATCGATAAACTCCAGCGTTCAAGAAAAGGATTCGAAGCTGCGGCGCGGTCGATCCCGGCTGAGCATTGGCGGACTCCGCCCGCCGAAGGGGTCTGGTCGGCGGCGGAAGTGGTTGCCCACGTGACCATGGTCGAAACCTTGATGACAGGAGCGGCGGCAAAAATAACGAAGAGACCTCCGGTCGTCGTTGCTCTATTAAAAAGATTCCATATTCCAGTAGCCGTCGTTGCGTGGCGCTATGTCCGGGTGAAAACGCCCATTCCTCTGGACACGCTTTTGCTGGATGACCGCGAAGTCATGCTGTCTCGACTGGCCGAACAGCGCAAGCGAACGATCGCCGTGCTCGAATCGGATCGAGAAACTAACCTCCGCAGGTATCGCGTGCAACATCCTTTGCTGGGCAGCCTCCACTATTACGACTGGTTCCGGACGCTCGCAGCACATGACGTAAGACACACGAAGCAACTGCGAGAGGTTCTCGCGACCGATGTCGCAAAAGTGCCCAAAATGGTGTAGACGTATACAAAAAATGACATTTTTTCATGCGCAAACGGCTTAGTCTACAACGTTAAGTCCTTCGATCTTTTGTACGATTCACCATCTAAATCCCTCGATTTAATCCATTTGTAACTTTTTGTGTGTAAGAACGTACTAGGCTGGGAAACGGAAGGCCTATTGCAGGAGAAAAGCGTGTATTTGTATCATCTCTGCATGGTGGATCTGGCTTTTGACGCAGTCTAATCAGACGTGAAAGTTTCGATCGACCGTAATGGATGGCGGTCAAACCATGGTCACCGTCAAATCGAGTCAGAAAATCTTTACCGATGAAGAAATCTCCCGGCTGACCGGAATCTGCCTCGAGCATCTTCACGGCGTTGCTCGCAGCAAACATCTCGGCTCGATCGTGCGAGCCGCCGAAGCTGCGGGACAACAAGCAGAACGCTGGCTGTTCACATATGCGGATTTAAACGTCCTGGCAGTATTATTCCCTCGCTGCAATCATTGAGCCAGGCAGGGCGTGTCCTCGATTCTGTAGTGCCGGAGTCTCGGCGGCAGTTCCGATCGCGCCAGCGCAAACCCGCCTTCGTTCCCAGAGGGCGCGGTTCTCCCTTCGACGTTGCATCCACCAGGCCACAGAGCTATCCTGAAACCATTGCAACATGAAATCCCGCGCAAAAATCGTTACGGCTGTGGGAGTCTTATTGGCGCTGGCGGCAAGTATCCACGAGTCTGTTTACGCCACGCAGTCGCGTCAGGAAAGTTCCGGGTCCCAGTCGAACGATGCAATCACGAGACCTGAGGCCGGCCAAAACGGAATACGTGTCGCTCTTCCAAAAGGCAAAAAACTGGTACTGAAAGATGGAGGTTTCCAATTGGCACGCGAGTATTCCGTCGACGGCGATCGCGTGCGCTACTGGAGCGTCGAGCGATCGGACTGGGAAGAAATTCCTTCGAGTCTGGTGGACTGGGACGCGACGCACAAAGCCGAGGCCGAACAGGCTTCCCGTGACGCGGAACTGAAAGCGAAAATACACGCATCCGAGGTCGCCGAGCGCACCAAGGATATCGACGTCGACCGCAGCCTGGAGATCAAGCCAGGCCTTTTCCTCCCCGATGACGTCGGATTCTACGCGCTTGACGAGAACAGACATATCCTGAATATGAAGCAGAGCACGGCCGGCGCCCACTTATCGAAAGGTCGCGAAACCGAAAGGATCCTCACTGGTATACCGCTTATCCCAAGTAAGCAGTCGCTGGAGCTTCCGGGCACGCGTGCGCAAATGCGTTTCACCACCGGCGAGCCTGAATTCTACATGCGTCCCGCCGATGACCGTGAACCGCGCTTCCGGCTGCTTCACTTGCAGGTCAGCAATGGCCACCGAACCGTCGAGAAGGTTAAAGTTTACATGTCAGGTGAAGAAGTTCATGACGCGAACGAGGTCGCGATGCAGACCTGGACCCCGGCGCGCGGCGTCTACCGCTACACCGTCGAGAAGCGGCTCGATCCCGGCGAATACGCCTTCGTGGAAATGATCAAGGAAGGCATCAGCGGCTACGTCTGGGATTTTGGGATCGATTCTTCCTCAGCGAAGCCTTCAAAGTAACGATGTTTGGAGGATTGCTTCGTGCCCGGGTGTTTCACGCCTTCACGATTTAGTTTCGCTCAGCGCCTTGGCCATCCGCCCTTCACCCTTCGCCAATTCTTTCGTCGTCCATTCACCGAATAGCGTGTTGTAGATAACTCCCCCGATTGCCCCGCCGATGATTGGCGCTGCCCAGAACATCCAAAGCTGGCCTATGGCCCAGCCGCCGACTAAGACAGCCGGCCCCGTGCTGCGAGCGGGATTGACGGACAAATTCGTGACTGGAATTCCGATCAGGTGAATGAGCGTCAGCCCCAGGCCTATCGCGATGGGCGCAAAGCCTTGCGGAGCTCGCTTGTCGGTCGATCCCATGATGATGAGAAGAAAAAACAGAGTCAGAACCACCTCCGCCACGAAACATGCAGTGAGGGAATACCCACCCGGTGAATGCGCGCCATACCCATTCGAGGCGAAGCCCCCGCTTACGTCAAATCCATCCTTGCCGCTCGCGATGACGTAGAGAACACCCGCGCCGCAAATTCCGCCCACCACCTGCGCAACCACGTAGGGCAACAGATCCGAGATAGGAAACCGCTTGCCCGTGAACAATCCCACGGACACCGCAGGGTTCAGATGACACCCTGAAATGTGCCCAACGGCATAGGCCATCGTAAGCACAGTCAAACCAAACGCAAGAGCAACGCCGGCAAAACCAATTCCCAGGTTCGGGAATGCCGCCGCCAAGACCGCGCTCCCGCAACCTCCGAAGACCAGCCAGAACGTGCCGACAAACTCCGCCGTACATCGTTTCCCAAGAGACATTTCTCACCTCCGTCGAATACGTCGCGTGCGTTGGCGCCTCGAGTGTTTGAACTTCAGGCAAAAACAGGTTGAGGAAAAATTCAACCTCCGGTGGCTCTCCGACTCGTTAGGATCCAGGTCAATCTCCGCGGATGGATCCTCCGAATCACGGGGATGATATCACCGACATCGATTGACGTGGAGTGGAGATTATAAGGGCTGGAGATTACAGGGTCTGATCTCAAGGGTTCAGATATTGCCGATCGGAGGCGTCGAAAAACCGGTTTAGATTTTTCGCGACGACGGGCTATCCTTCGGCTGGAGGACAACGGCTGTGGCAGGCAATCCGCCCAACAATTGAAGCATGTCAGCGATGCGGAAAGGCTTTTGCAGGACACGGTTTCCTTCATTGCTGGCCTGTTCGCTGATTGGAGAATCGATCAGGTCGCCGGTCATGAAAATAAACTGGGGCCGCGATACGGCGCGCGCCTCCAGATTTTCACAAATTTGGCGGTGAAGATCGAATCCTGAAACGGATTGGCCGGACTCAGACTCAAGATTCAAATCGCAGAGAATCACGTCGTACACATTTCGACGGGCTAAGTCCAGCCCGTGTTCGGACGACGCTGCGCGGTCCACCATGCATCCGCGCGAGGCCAGGCTGTCGGTCACCAGTTCTAGGATGCTTTCCTCGTCGTCGATGATCAGAATCTTTTTCCCAGCGAGCGGTTCGGTGGAAACCGAGGATTTTTTGTTACGAGTCGCGGGTGCCGCGGGCGGTTCGGCAAGCACGACGGGCTGCGTGCAGACAGGCAGCGATACAGTGAAGACTGTCCCTCCATCCGGCAGGGGCTGCGCGGAAATATCGCCGTTGTGCTCTCGGACAATCGCCATGCAAATGCTGAGTCCGAGGCCCGTGCCTCGGCCCGGGCGCTTCGTGGTAAAGAACGGATCGAAAATACGGGGCAAAGCTTCCCGGCGGATGCCCACGCCATCGTCCTGAAACGTGATGAGCACGCGGTCATTCACTACGCCCAGGCGAATCCGAAGTGTGCCTTGCTGGCGAATCTCGCGAATAGCCTGCTCGGCGTTCACGATCAGATTCAGGAACACTTGCGTGAGTTGATTGGCGTCGCCCAGCACGGTGGGCAGATCGGGGCGCGCCACGATGTCCACGTCGATATGGTTGACGCGCAAAGAATGCTCATGGAGTTGTAACGTGCGCTGCAGAAGGTCGGCAAGATGGAGCAACGTGTTGCGAGGCGTGGACGGACGCGAGAAAACGAGCAAGCTCTGGACAATGTGAGCGGCGCGGCGCGCCTGGCGATGCGCCAGGTCCAGTTGGCGGCGCGAGTTTTCTTCCGTGGATTGATCGCGCATCAATTCCGTAACGCCAAGAATCGCGGTCAGCGGATTGTTCAGTTCGTGGGCGACCCCGGCAATCATCTGACCCATGGCCGCGAGGCGCTCGGACTGTATCAATTGCTGCTGGAGACGCTGCTGGTCGGTAATATCGCGTGCCGAAGCAATGACGCCAGTGATGCGGCCCGTTTCATCGTGCAGCGGGCGGGCGGACGCACGGAACACGCGCCAGTCACCGTTCCTGTGTTGCGTGCGGTATTCAATTTGCCCATCCGGCATCCGATTGGAAACTAGGTCGTCGAATAATTCCATCATCGCGACGCGATCGTGCGGATCGGTACGGCCGCCAATCCGTCTTCCGATCAGCTCTTCGGGCCGGTATCCGAGCGCGTCGAACACCTGGGGACTTGCAAACGTGTACCGCGCCTCGGTATCCAAAGCGACGACCAGATCGGGAAAACTGTCCATCAAGCGACGTGCGAATTCCTGCTCCCGATGAAGGCGCCGCTCCATCTCGCGCTGTTCGGTGACGTCGACGAACGTTCCCTGGTAGCGCACAAATTTCCCGGCGGGATCGCGTATGGCTGCCGTGGTATGCACGGCCACCACTTCGCGCCCATCCTGCCTGTGTTTCAGTGTGATCTCGCGTGCGCGCAGGAATCCCATGTCGTTAAGCTTGGCGCGCTCTTGCACGCGATCCTCAGGATTCCTATATAGCGATGAGAGTTCGAGGTTAATGATTTCGTCCTTGTTCTCGAAACCAAGCATTTGCGCCAGTGCAGGATTGACTTCGGTGATGCGGTCGTCAGCGGAGGCGAGATACACGCCTTCCCGCAAGGTCTGAAATAACTCCGTGAAACGGGTTTCATTCTCGCGCTCGCGCGTGATGTCCCGGGCAAAACCGCTAATCCCCTGGACCTGATTGTCGCGCACGATGGCATGAAGGACGCAATCGAAATAGTGCATCGTTCCCGTTCGTTTTACTCGGGCGCGGATCACGCCATGCCAGCGCCGCCGTTCGAGGAATCGTGGGATCGTTTGCTCCAGTGCGACACGATCCCCTGCGTCCGGCAGTTCAAAAAATTCGTCCAGCGGACGGCCGATCACATCGGCGAATGAAAGGTCGAGCAAGTCGGCGAAACTGCGGTTTACGGTAAGGACCTTGCCATCGAAGGTGATCGAGAACAAAAGATCTTCAAAGGTATCGATCAGATCTCGGTAGCCTTGCTGAGACTTGGATATTAGCGAAAAAAGTTGATCGAGTTGCTGGTCGTCTTCTTCGGCGTTTGCCCGGTGTTCGATCCCACGCACCAGGCCACGCAACTCCGCGATTTCATTGGTCTTGCTCCACGCGTAAGCGACGAACAATGTCACCAAAACAACCAACCCAACAGGCAGCGCCTCGAGGTGATGAGGCATGGCGCGGATACTGTCCCAGGAGATGACCGAAAATGCCACTGCCAGTGCGGCAAGCAGCACCAGCGCCGCTCGCCAAACTCCCCGTTCCCGCCGAGTGAGCCGGTCTCGATCCAATGGAACCGAAGCTGGGTCAGCCGCAACTTCCGAACGCATGTTGGGAATCTTGGTCATCAGCCGTTTCGGTTGGAAGGCGCCTCCGGATCGGTGGGTGACCCGGTCATGACGACCTTGCCCGAGGATTATGGAGTCATTCCGTGGATCGGGCAAAGAAAACGGAGAGGAGAAATAGCGTACTCGATAACAGGGGTGCCGATCGTCACTTCGCCGGGTTTGAGCCATGCGAACGGTGACATAATTCGCATGGCCTAAACTCGACAAAATAGGCTTGGCCCGCTTTTTGCGAGTGCGCGTCGATCGCTCGTTGACGTGCGAAATATCCGCCATGTCTGCACTCGCGACAACCTAAGCTATATATTTTATGCAGATTAAAGGGTGAGATGCGCACGCTTGAAGTGCGTGAGGGGTTTTGCCCAAAGTTTAACCTATCGATGAAAGCGGCCAACAAGCACGGCCTTGCCAACAATGTGGCCATCGATCGCTTTCAGAACGTCGGATTGGGCAGCATCCGGCCCCAAATCCAGCTTGATATCCAAGGCGTACAGTTCGAAAGTGTAATGGTGGTAAGGACCTGCCGCACCGGCACCCGGCCCTCTATACCCCACATCTCCACGGCCGTTTTTCGTCTGAATGGTTCCGTCGGCCAACTGAGGAGTCGGAGCTACGCCCTCGGGCAGCTCTCGTGCGGTTGCGGGAATGTTAATCAGCATCCAATGGAGGTATTGCTCTAACCGTTTCTGCGGCGCTCCATCTGGGTCGTGCATGATCAAAACGAAACTGACCGTGCCTGCGGGAACATTGGCCCATTGCAGCTTGGGTGAAATTGGATCGGGGACCAGTTGCGTATATTTAGGGGGAATGATCGAGCCGTCTTCAAACGCCGTGGTGGTAAGCGAGAATCCGGGCCCCTGAGGCGCGGGGGCCTGCTGGCCCTGTGGTCTAGCACCCTGTAGCGTTGAACCGATCACGGCCAACAATAAAATCGGTACGGTGCTCATCGTTCGAATTCGCATGGATCTCACGCCAGTTTTCCTCCTGAGGATTAACACGAGATTTTGTCCCAATCCATAACGACGCTCGCATCATTATACCCATCAAGCTGCATAAGCTCGCCTGTAATATGACGTTTCAATAGCTACATTGGAGATTGCTCTCAATTGAATTGTTCGAGGGTACATGTCATAGCCAAGAGCGCAAATCGAATTGCCCCACCGCACTGCAACGACGCCGACCGCAAGAGGTTGGAACCGGAGAATCCGTTGATTCCTTGGGATCTGTCAGTGCCTGTGCAAGAACCGTCAGAACCGATAGAAAATCCGCCGAGCGTGGATCCGCACCCTGACAGTCCCCCCCACCGAAAGAGGAACGATCGGGGGATCGCTGAATCGGAATATCGACAGTCTATCTAAACCACAAGCTGAAGCCTGTGCTGTTAAACGCGATTCCGGTCGCGGAGCGATTGAAAGAGAAAAATCTCGACACGATTCTGGACCGCTGGCTAGTTCACGGCGCGCTATCTGTGAAAGCGGCCCCCCAGCACAGCCTTTCCTAGAATGTGACCGTTCATCGCGTTGAAGACATCGGCGCGCGTCGCATCGGGACCCAGATTCAGCTTGATATCCAAAGCAAACAGTTCAAACGTGTAGTGATGGTAAGGACCCACGGCGGCGGCACCCGGCCCTCTATACCCGACGTCCCATGGAGTGTTCTTCGCCTGAATCGTTCCGTCCGCCAACCGTGGAGTTGGGGGAACACCTTCGAGCAACTCGTGTGCCGTTCCCGGAATATTAAACGCCATCCAATGAAGAACGTCTTCCACCTGTCGGTGCATCGCGACATCGGGATCGTGAAGTATCAAAACGAAGCTAATTGTATTCGCGGGAACGTTGGTCCATTGCAGCCTCGGTGAAATCGGATTCGGAACCGCCTGCGTATATTTCAAAGGGATGACGGAGCCGTCTTCAAATGCAGTGGTCGTGAGTGTAAGTCCGGGGCCTTGAGGCACCGAAGCCTGCTGGGCCTGTGGGCTTGCGCCTTGGACAGATGAACCGGCCGCAGCCAGCAATAAAGTGATTGCAGTGCTAATCGTTTGAATTCGCATCGTTCTCACGCGCGTTCTCCTCCGATGCGATCATACCAATAATTTATCCTTGCATTTACTTGCAACGCCTCCCGGTAATTTGCCTCGAAGCGCCACCGTTGTGATGAGCATCACGTAGATTCGTGACGGCACGCACTGAGCTAAAGACCTGTGTGGCAAGAAAATCGAAAACAGAGCTGTGTTATCGGAAAAGGTGAACGGGACCCGCGAAGTTGGAACTGGGTCTCCGAACGCGAGTGCGGGGGGGGGCATATAGACCCGTTTCCAAGCACAACGTGCCAGTTCCCAAAGTCAAATCGATTCACAAGAGAGGTGCTTCAATGCAAATCGAATTTCGTCATGGAAGAAAAATCGCGGTCGCGCTATTCATAACCGTCGTTAGCGCCTTTGTTGTGATTGGGTGGAGTGCAAGCGCCGCGCAAAAAGCCGCTCATCCGGGCGCGTTCCTGCCGCTTAACATGAGCATTAACCAGGTTATGGTTGCCGTCGTCGATGATGCGGCGCATTCGATCTGGGAGGGCGGAAACACGACCAAACGTCTGACGGACGGTCAGTGGCAAACAATCGAAGCGCACACCTACCAGCTACAGGCTGCGGCAACGCTCATCTCGCTTGGCGGAACCGGCAAAGTCGACGCGGCCTGGACGGACAAACCGGCGTTCCAGGAGAATGTGCGGAAGTTGAGGGACATGGCAATCACCGCAAGGCAGGCAGTCGCCGCCAAGGATCAGGCCGCGCTACGCCGCGCCGGTGACAACCTCGTGACCGTTTGTGAGGGCTGCCATAAACAGTTCAAACCCGATGCTCCGACAGAAGGCATCTATCACAAGCCGTACTACGATGAGTGCACCAACACTTTTGTCCCCGAGTAGGGGGAACGGCCGTCTGCACGTTTGAGAATTACTCAGCCTGTGTGGTTTAGAGTCTGCATCCAAGAAAGCTAGTCCACGCAGGCTGAGGCCTTTGCTGCCCAATTCCCTCCAGTCGTAAATTGTACTCATCCCTGTGGATTGAAATTGAAAATGGGTGTAGATTGTCGTGCCAGTGGATACCACAATCGAATTCCAGTTCAGGTGAACCGCTATGAATAGGCGTTTGTGCATGATTGGGCGATTGAGTATTTTGGCGATGTTGTGTGCAATGCCTTTGGCGGCGAGTACGTCCCGCATCTATGTCACTAACCACGCGGGAACCACCATTCAGGTGATCGATCCCGCGACAAACAAAATCGTGCAGGAAATCAAGGATATTGAAGCGCCTGAGGGCGTGAATTTTTCGCCTGACGGAAGTCGCGTCTATATCACGCAGATCCCGGAAGATGTCCTCACTGTTCTGGATCGCAAATCCGGAAAGTTGATTAAGAAAGTTCCACTGAGCGGTATTGCAAACGACGTGATCGCGACAAAGGATGGAAAGCTCATATTGGTCTGTATCCATACAAGCCCGGGATTTCTGGACGTGATCGACGCGTCATCTTTGGAGAAGATTAAAAGCATCCAGACGTCAAAAGGTTTGCACGATATTGTTCTGACCCCGAATAACAAGTTCGCGATCGCCAGCACCGAAGGTGGAAAGATGCTAGCCGTTTTCGATCTCACCAGTCAGACGCTCGCTTGGGAAATGGAATTCGATATGGGCACGCAAGTCATGGCCGTCGAGCCGAATGCGGACGGCTCGGCTCATCGGATTTTCCTCACACTGAATCACTTGCGCGGCTTTGCCGTCGTGGATTTTGCCACTCGTAAGGAAACACAGCGAATCACTTTTCCCGATGATGAGCCCACCCTGGTCCCCAGCGGCAGCCCCAGCCATGGATTGGGAATGGCGCCTGATGGCAAGACTCTGTGGGTCGGCAGCCGAACGTACGATTGCGTTTTTGTTTATTCGCTCCCTGATTTGAAGCTGGTGGGTCGCGTCCGTCTGCCGCAGGTTGTGCCGCCAGGACACGAGGCACTCAGTGGCGCGCCTTTTTGGGTCGTCTTTACTGGAGATAGCAAACTGGCC